>JAKPPP010000332.1 GCA_029547265.1 Bacteroidota bacterium | reverse complement strand
GCTAAACGAATTGCTGCAACATATCCACCGGGACCGGAACCGATCACTACTACATCATATTCTGACATATCAACAAAAATTAAATTAGTTAGAGTTGCAAAAGTACAAGTAAATTGGCAGTCAAAGTTGAAACATTATTTTTTTCGCAAAAAAGTTCTTATCAAAGAAGCTGTCAAGAACAAAATAGAAATAACGATAGCAATACGCCCGCTATAATCGCCATACTTGGCATAAAAAGTAAGTTCATTATTCAAGTTAAGATCCTTACGAATACAATCATCGGTCCACCACTTCGTTTTATCGGTAATTTCTCCCTTCTGATTCACGAAGCAAGAGATCCCGGTATTAGCTGAACGAGCGATATCACGACGCATTTCTATCGCCCGTAGACGAGCATATTGGCAATGCTGACGATAGCCGGGGGTATCACTCCACCATCCATCGTTTGTCATTATACAAATCAAATTTGCACCTTGCCTAACATAATCGCCTACGTATTCACCATAGATAGATTCGTAGCAGATTACAGGAGCAGCAATAATATTCCCGCATTTAAAAACTGTAGGACGATCTTTGCAGCCAAGACTACCAGAGGTACCACCCAAATCGATAGCAAAAGCATCGAGATGCCCGAAGAAAGCAGGGAAAGGCATTTTCTCTACTCCTGGTACCAACTTCGATTTATAATGTAAATTATATACAGGTTCATTCGAGATATTTACTGCTGCATTATACACGTCATAATAAGCATTGGCATCTTTAAACTTCCTTGCGGTTGCAGACTTGAGAGAAGGATTTTCATACAATTCGAATGCATTTAATCCTGTGAAAAAATGAAGTTTCGGATAAGGTTTAATAAACTCCTTTATTGTTTCTATTTGAGGATGCACATACAAATCATTGAGCCATATTCCCTCTGAAAGAGCTGTTTCCGGGCAAACAACTAATCGTGTTTTAGGAGTAATTTTTGAATTTGCAAGTCGAAGAATTTTCGCCAACTGTTCAGTGCTACTCATGCCCGAGAACTTCTCATTATAAGGATCGATATTAGGTTGAACCGCAACAACCTCAACCGGATCATTTGTTTCCTTAACATTTAGTTTAATTACGAAAGAAAGGAGCACAGGAAGAGCGATTAAAAACGCAGGTTGCCACCACTTTTTCTTCAACAAATCATTATCCTCTTTTAGCAAAGAAAACAACAATAAATTCGAGAGAAGAATCCACAAAGTTCCGCCTTGAGTTCCTGTATATTCATACCATTGAACCATGTCGGCATAAGCAGCAAATCCGTTACCAAGGTTTAACCAAGGCCAAGTAAGATCCCAATCGAGATGCAGATATTCGAAAGAAAGCCAGAAAGCTAACAGTGAGGCATAGCCGAAAAAGTCACCTAATTTTCTTCTTACTATATGAAAGAGTTGAAATACGCCGGCCATGATTGCGGTATTAGCGAGTACAGCGCCAAACATTCCGAATGGACTAGCGAACCATATCCACCAAGTGGTTAAAATATTAAACAAGAAAAACGACAAATAGCTCCAGCCATATAATCGAGCTTTTTCACCGGCTCTTTGCTTTCTCAAAACCGACTCTTCAATCGCCAGCAAAGGAAGCCAAGTCACGAATAAGAGCGGAGCGAATCCACCTGCAGGCCATGCTGCCCACGATGTAACTCCGAACAATAAGCAATATATAAATTTCTTCGATTTCGAATCAGGTATCCTATTCATACCACAAAAATAATCTTAATCTGCAAACTCGGCACTTTCGGGCAGTTTACGGGTCATTCGGTGGGCAACTACCACAAAAGTCACTGTAAGTATGGGAAAAACGGGAAGTCGGAAGCGAGCGGCGGCAGAAGGCCCGGTAGCTATGGCAATATACAGCACAATGGAACCAATACAACCACGTAGTTTAACAGGCAAATCCTTAGAAAACATGAACTTCATGAAAGCAGCAAAAACTAGTAAATTGACAACAATATTCAGCACAAAGTAGATCATCCAAGGAGTCTTTACTGTTACATCAGAAGACTTAAGATTTGAACTATAAGAATCAGGTTCTTTCCCATTCAGAAAGAAAGAAACATCCCAACGGCTATGACCGAGGAAAAACTTCATAAAACCAATACACTCTAACTTAACAGCACTTAGCACATTATGTTTTAACACACTTTTATTGAATGCATCAATACCATTACACTTATCGACGTAATTAAACTTACTTACACTATCTTGTAAATTGGAAATCGTACGAACTGCATTTTCTTTCCCCTGAGCATCACTTAAAATAGCGAATGAATTATAATTTATCATCAACTTACGTTGAATACTTGAAAACTCATATACTCCAGTTTTTGCATGACTATAACTAAACATCCATAAGATGGCAGTGAAAGGAATTGCAAAAGTAACAATGGCCATTAACTTCACTTTTTTATTAAACCAATAAATTAAAAAACTGACGAAGGCTACGAATGGAAACATCCACGCCACGGGCTTTACTAAGAATGAAGCAGTGATACACCATTGTGACCACCAAAGAAATTGCATTTCACCTTTCTTAAGCAAAATAGCAATGAAATAAACCGAGAGCAACAACAATGATTGAAATAAGATTTCCGACATTACCATTCCTGAATAAACAAATTGAGTAGGGAATCCGATAAGAGGAATTAACAACAACCATAAAGAAAAACCATCTCCAGCCAACAATCTTACAAATCGATAAACAACTACTCCATTTAACATACTCAATAAAAGTTGTACGGCCAGCAATAAACTATAATTGAAATGAATTTGATTTATTCCTAAAACCGATAAAAACAACCCATAACCGGGAGGTCTTTGATTGAACCAAGCTTCAACAATTGGGGCATTTAAATCGCCACAATAAAACGACGAATGATCGGCTATATTGAACGATTGCCAAAGATATTCTGAAGAATCTTTTGTGAATGGGTGTCCGTTGTTGATTGCAAACAAATAAAAGAGAATGTGCAGCATTACAAATAATGCCGGCACTATCCATTTACCTGATTTTAGCTGACTGAGGTTCATTTTACGAGGTGAAAGTAATGAAAACAGATAAAAGAGGATATTGTTTTGATTTGTGAATTCAAAAAAAGCTGATATTTACGCTGTGCAACTCAGTTTATCATCTTCCGCCTATATTTTAAAGTTCCGACATGCTTTCGGCATCGCTCACGGGACACGCAATACAACAGACACATTACTTGTTAAAGCAACGCTAAATGGCGTTACCGGCTATGGAGAAGCGGCATTGCCACCATATTTAGGCTATGATGTAAATATACTTTGCAATTCCTTTGGAGAATATTTCAGCAGTATTCCTTCGGGAATGGACGGAATCCAAACGGTATTAAGGATGATAATAAACAGCAATCTTTCTATTCCTTCTCCTATTCGATGTGCAACCGATATAGCAATACATGATTTATGTGGTCGACTAACGGGTATGCCTGTACGAAAACTACTTGAGATTCCCGATGCAAAAGATGTACGCTGCAGTTTCACTTTAGGCATTAGTAGCGTTGACGAGATGTTTGAAAAAATAAAAGAGGCAGAAGGCTTCACATTATTTAAGCATAAACTAGGAGGAGACAACGACAGAGAGCGAATATTAGCCTTTAAACAAGCAACAAATGCGTCGTTCTGTGTTGATGCAAACCAAGGATGGCATAGTATAGAAGAAGCTGCGAAAGAAATCAACTTATTAGCAGAGCAAGGATGCTTATTCGTTGAACAACCATTACCAGTTGCGATGAATCAACAATTGAATGAATTGCGATCATTAATAAAACTTCCGATCATTCTTGATGAATCGATACAAAAGCTAAGTGACTTAATGGATTTAGCTCCTTATTGCGATGGTATCAACATTAAACTAGTGAAATGCGGAGGGCTTGCATCGGCAAAAGAGTTGATGCGAATAGCCAAGCGTTCAGGCAAAAAAGTCCTTATTGGTTGTATGTCGGAAAGCAGTTGTGGTGCAGCGGCTGCATCAGAACTATCGGGTTGGGCTGACTGGGTAGATTTAGATGGGCCTTTATTAATCGCTAATGATCCGTTTTCGGGTGTAAACTATAAAAACGGAATGATTGTACAACACGAAACGCCGGGACTTGGAATTGATCCGGTTGTTGCTATTTAGCAAACACTTTTTGCATCATATGTACATCGAGGAATTGTCCGAATTTCATTCCGACTTCCCTTAGCACTCCGACATGTTCATATCCGAATATTTCGTGAAGGTGAATACTTTTCTCATTCCCCTGCGTAATTCTCGACAAAATGGTATGTAGACCGGCTTTTTCTCCCTCGAGGGTAATAACCTCCAATAATTTTCTTCCTATGCCACGATCACGAAAATCTTTATGTACATAAACCGAGACTTCGGCAGTAGTATCATAGGCGCAGCGGTCGCTCCATTTACTCAATGAAGCCCAACCAACAACAATACCATCCAGTTCTCCTACTATCACAGGGTTCATAGCAGAATGTTGATTCAGCCATTGAATTCTGTTTTCGAGTGTTTTAATTTCGGTATCAAAAGTTGCTGTAGTATTCAATATTGCATCATTGTAGATATCAGCAACAATTCCCATATCATTTACAGTAGCCTGACGGATGGTAAGCATTGGAATAATTTTCAGCTAAAATAAAAATGTTTAACGAGAATGGCCTATCCGTTAATAAGTTTGCTCGTAGAAATAAAAATAAATAGCTTCCTTTGCATATGGCAAAAACAAAAACAGTTTTTTACTGTCAGTCGTGCGGCGCTCAATCTCCAAAATGGATTGGAAAATGTCCTTCGTGCAACGAATGGAACACCTATGTTGAAGAAGTAATTCAACCAGCGAATGAGCATAATAAATGGAAGACAGAGAGTCCTAGAGAGACGAAAGCCTCTCGTCCTCGATTGATCAGCGATATTGCATTGGAATCTAGTCCGAGGATAGTACTTCCCGACCAAGAACTAAACAGAGTATTAGGCGGAGGATTAGTACCCGGATCATTAACACTATTAGGAGGAGAACCGGGAATCGGTAAATCGACGTTGCTTTTACAATTAGCAATTAATTTAAAAGACAAAAAAATCCTTTACATCTCCGGTGAAGAAAGCGAACAACAAGTAAGAATGCGAGCTGAGCGAATCGGCAAGCTACAAAGTGAATGTTACATTTTAACGGAGACATCAACACAACAAATATTCAAACAAATTGAAGCGCTTCAACCACAGATAGTAATTGTTGATTCGATACAGACTTTATACTCGGCGACATATGAATCGGCACCCGGAACAGTATCACAAATAAGAGGATGTGCAGGAGAACTTTTACGCTTTGCAAAAGAGACTGCAACGCCTGTATTACTAATAGGTCATATCACCAAAGACGGAACGATTGCAGGTCCGAAGGTTTTGGAACACATGGTAGATACTGTTTTACAATTCGAAGGTGATAGACATCATGTTTACAGAATTGTGAGAGCAGCAAAAAATCGATTTGGGTCAACAGCAGAATTAGGAATTTACGAAATGCAAGGAGCAGGACTAGTAGAAGTAGCGAATCCTTCACAACTATTATTATCGCAAAGAGATGCATTACTAAGCGGCACAGCAGTTGCTTGTACATTAGAAGGCGTTCGTCCATTTTTAATAGAAACGCAAGCCTTAGTAAGCAGTGCAGTATATGGAACTCCTCAAAGAACCACAACAGGATTCGATTTACGAAGATTACATATTTTACTTGCTGTGCTTGAAAAAAGGTGTGGGTTTAAGCTTGGAATAAAAGATGTATTTTTAAATATTGCCGGAGGTATTAGAGTAGAAGATCCTGCAATTGATTTAGCTATTATTTGTTCGATACTATCATCATCGGAAGACTTACCGATAGATCCGTTTGTATGTTTTGCGGGAGAAGTAGGTTTGACAGGAGAAATTCGACCGGTAAATAGAATTGAACCGCGAATAAGAGAAGCAGCGCGATTAGGATTCAAGAAAATTTTTGTTTCCCGATATAATCTTCAAGGGCTTGAACTAAAACAAGAAAACGGAATACAAGTAATTGGTGTAGGAAAAGTAGAAGAAGTATTTGAGCAACTATTCAGTTAAGTGTATTATTTCTTTCGGCTATCACCTTTATAGAAAAGCGAAAGAAGCCGCATTGACCAACTAATAAGTTTAAAAGAAATAAAAGTTGAGAATTGGCGCAGAAGAGTATGTCGTCTTGCAAAATCCTGCAACAAAATTTCGTCGCAATCATTCTGCATTAACAAATTTAGTTCGTTGGCAAAATGTTGGGCAAAACTATTATCGAGCACATCAACATTCATTTCTACACTAAGAAACTCACTTAGGTGATTAATATTAAACGAACCTACTGAAACTGTTTTTCTATCAATAATGCAAACTTTAGCATGCAAAACAGAAGCTTTGTATTCGAAAATCCTAACCTTATTTATAAGTAACTTTCTGTACAAATAGTACATAGCAGCCCGCATTAAAGCAACATCACTTTGACCTGACAGGACAATTTTTATAGCTCGTCCCTTATTTGCTGCTACTAACAATATTCTCAAAAGACGAGGAGAAGGAATAAAATAGCTTGCAACGATAATTATTTCTTCTTCTGCCTCTTTAAGATTTGTTTTATATGCGGAAGAAATTTCATTTTTTCTACGAAACCAATCGTTCTGCATTAAACGCACTTTCACTCCACCACTCACATGATTTTGCAATTTCTCTTTCGGAAATTTATAAAACCTACGGCGATTAATTTGTTGGCAAATAATTTCAGCTTGACGAACGATTGGTCCTTTTACAAGCAAAGCATAATCTAGCCAAGCTTTACCATCGACATCATTATACTTGTTTGCAATATTAATGCCTCCTATAAGAGTTGACGATTGATCAAACACAACCACTTTATGATGTAATCGTCGACCTGCTTGAGTGATTCCCTGCCAAGGTAATTTAGAAAAAAATCGAAAGTCAATCCCAACAGATTTCAGTCTATCAATAAACTCACGGCTAAGGCTATACGAACCGACACCATCTACAATTAATTGGATTTTAACTCCCCGTAAAGACGCGCGCTTTAAAGCATCAGCAATTAAATTACCGGTAATGTCATCATCGAAAATATAAGTTTGGAAGTGAATTGATGAATGAGTAGCATCAATTAATTTCACGAGTAAATCAAAAAATTCTTTTCCGCTATGTACCAGCGAAACCTCATGACCGGACAAGAATTCCTTCTTCAAAATATTATTCGTGGAAATAAATACGTTTAACTCTCTCGGACACTCCTGTTAAAACTTCATAAGGAATAGTTTCGATAGCAGCAGCGATATCTAAGATAGAATAATCTTGTCCGAACACAACCACCTCAGTTCCTTCTCTCACTTGCAAACCGGAAACGTCAATCATAGTCATATCCATGCAAATGCTACCTACAACAGGAACCAATTCACCGGCTACAAGCATCTTCCCTACTCCATTCCCCAGGCGGCGATTTAGTCCATCTGCATAACCGATACCAACAGTAGCTATAGTCATATCTTTTGCAGCTACACCTCTTCTACTATAACCAATAGTATCTCCTGCTTTAATATGTTTCAATTGAGAAATAGTAGTTTTCAAAGTAGCTACCATTTGTAACTGGCGTTGATCATTAGGAGTAGAAGCAATTCCATGCAATCCGATTCCTAATCGAACCATATCAAACTGTGCTTCAGGGAAACGTAATATACCTGAAGAATTAAGAATATGACGAAGTATTGGATAAGTAAAGTGCGATTGCAAAGTAGAACTCATTTTATTAAACGAAGCAACTTGATCTTTTGTATAAGAATCATGCACTTGTTCATCGCTAGCAACTAAATGAGAAAACACGGAAGCGATTCGGATGTACTTATTATTTTTAAGTCGAATTATCAATTCGTTCAAATCACTTTCATCGAATCCTAGGCGGTGCATACCGGTATCAAATTCGATATGAACCGGGAATTTAGAAATATTATTCTCGTTTGCTCTACGTTTCAATGCTTCCGTAAATTGATTTAAAATTCGGAAGCTATAAATATCGGGTTCAAGTTTATAGCTAATCATCGCATCGAAGCTTTGTTCCTCTGGATTCATTACCATTATAGGCAAAGTAATTCCGGATTTACGAAGTTCTACACCTTCATCGGCGTAAGCTACAGCGAGATAATCGACACGATGAAATTGAAGAATATTAGCTATTTCGAAACTTCCGCTACCATAAGAAAAAGCCTTTACCATTACCATCAACTTAGTTTCAGGTTTTAGGCGAGATCTAAATAAATTTAAATTATGGACTACTGCATTCAGATTAATTTCGAGAATAGTTTCATGAGCTTTTTGTTGAAGCGACTTACTTATTCTTTCGAAGCCAAAAGAACGAGCTCCTTTGATTAAAACTGTTTCACTATTAAATGAATTATAATTTAAGTCACGTAAAAAATCTTCGGTAGTAGAATAAAATACCTTTTCAATATCGAAAGAAGCAGCTTGTCTATTTATAGCCGCACCAACTCCAATGAGGCGTGAAATATTTTTCTTCTTCAACAAAGCTGCAACTTCTCTATAGAGATCAGCTTCATTTTTTCCACTCTGAAGAATATCGCTTAAAATAATAGTTCGCTTACTATGTTGTTTCTGTTGATTCATAAAATCGAGCGCGATTGTTAGTGAACCAAGATCAGAATTATACGAGTCATTAATGATTGAGCAATTATTAATTCCCTCTTTCATTTCGAGGCGCATAGCCACCGGACTAAGGAATTCCATGCGTTGAGAAATTACCTCATTTGAATGATTCAAAAACAGCATTACTGCCCAGCAATGAATAGCATTTTCGATAGAAGCTTCATCCGAAAAAGGAATTCGTATACTTATAAAATCATTCTTATAGATACCTTGAATTTCTGTTTCATGCTCATGCTTAGTAATTCGACCTATTTGCAAATCTGCTTTCAAGCGTTTCGACCAAGTAAACAAAGAGCAGGTGGTTGGAAGAATAGTGCTTCCGGCTATTTGCTCATGAAGACCTGAATAATCTTTGCAATAAATAAGTTTACTAGTATGAATAAACAACTTTAGTTTCTCTCTGATTTTCGAATCAGAATTATCGAAATTCTCATCGTGAGCAGAACCAATATTAGTAAACACTCCGATAGTTGGTTGAATCAAAGAACCCAACTGCATCATCTCATCAGGTTGCGAGATACCCGCTTCAAAGATGCCCAAAGTATTCCCTTCTTCAATTTGCCAAACAGAAAGAGGAACACCAATTTGTGAATTATAACTTTTCGGACTACGAACTATTGAATAATCTTCACGCAGCAATTGGAACAACCACTCTTTAACAATAGTTTTTCCATTAGAACCAGTGATGCCGATAACGGGAATATGAAACTTATTTCGATGCCAAGTAGCCAATTGTTGCATGACCTTTAAAGGGTCGGGGACAACAATAAAATTTGCATCTGAAAAATACTGAACTACATCAGGATCAGAAACAACAAAATTTCTTACACCTGAAGCATATAAATCAGGAATAAAATCATGACCATCGCGTCGTTCGCCTTTAATTGCGAAAAACAGCGACAATTCTGGACTAACAACTTTCCTGCTATCCGTAATTAAAAACGAAATAGAGGCGTGATCGAAATCGCCTGCTTTAAAAGCTGCACCTACTACGCCTGCTAATTCCTGAAGTTGATATACAGGGTGTGACATGGTTATTAGAACAATCTACACCACTAAGCGTGATGTTGAGAATTCACAGAATTATTTTTTGTTTGTTTTACAAAACATGAACGACAAAGAGGAATATAACTTTCCTTTTCCCCAAGCAAAACTAAAGCATCATCCTCAACAGTACGATGAGAATGCGTTGCAAGATCACCACAATGCATACAGATAGCATGAACCTTAGTAATATAATCGGCCACTGCGAGCAAATGAGGCATAGGACCGAATGGTTTACCAAGGTAATCCATATCTAGTCCGGCAATGATTACACGTGTACCGTTATTTGCTAATTGTTCGCACACGGCAGGAAGGTTATCATCAAAAAATTGAGCCTCATCTATACCAATAACATCTACTTCATGTCCAAGTAACAAAATATTAGACGAAGAAGGCACGGGAGTACTTTGAATCCAGTTTGAATCATGCGAAACAATATTTGTTTCATCATAACGCTGATCGATTCCTGGTTTAAAAATCTCGACTTGTTGTTTAGCGATCTTTGCTCTTTTCAATCGTCGGATCAATTCCTCTGTTTTGCCGGAAAACATACTGCCGGCTATTACTTCAATCCATCCCTTTTTAGGAAGATTTTTACGGGTTTGCTCAAGAAACATGGTAGGTAATTTCTGCCTCTAAATTAAGCAAGGAAGTGACTGCCTAAATCAATTGTTAATAACCTAGAAAACAAAAGAGGGCTGCCTCCCGACAACCCTCTACTAATCAATTAAATGTGAATTATTGCACAATTATTCTTGAAACCTGTTGTTCATTACCTTGACGAACTACGACTTGATATAAGCCCGGAGTTACTCCATTTAGGTCGAGGTTAACACCTTGAACACCATAATTAAGTGACACCTGAGTGGTCATTGCTACTCTTCCGCTAACATCAACTAATGAAACATGAGCATAGCCTGCATTTTTAGCAGAAAGCATCATTCGAGTTATTCCTTGAGCAGGATTCGGATAAACATCAAAAGTTTGAATTGAAGAATTCTCAATTAGACCTGTTCCAGTTGAAACTGATTTATTGAAATAGAAGTTACCTGTTGAAGCGCCATCGAAACCGGTAAATACCATTTTCCATGTTGTTCCGGCACGATCAGTAACGAAGTAAACAGTTGAATCAGCCAATGTCCAAGTGTTAGTTCCGAAATCATAAGCTTTCCAATCGTAACCAATATTATTAATGGTATACGTTGAAGTTAAACCGGCAGGGGTAGCTGTAGTAACATCAACAGGGTAAGCTTTAGCAACAAGAACAGAATCATTACTTAACACACCTGTTACTTTATAAACAAATGGCGTTACAGCCATATACTGAGCGAAACTTAAATCCCAAGCATTATACGTAGGCTCACGATCAATTGCATAATTATTAACCAATGAATAATACGCAAAGAACTTCCCTGTATAATTTGATTTACTCAATGTTGCTGTAGTTTCATTATTTCCATCAAGATTAGCCCATTTGAAAGTATAGATTCCGCTAGCTAAATCAACGATACATAATTTTTTATAGTCTGCCCCAAGTTTAATGAAGTAAATAGAATCACCAACGATTGTATGTGATAAGAAATCATAATTTCCCCATCCTAAATCGAACTGATCTGCAGGATTATTGGTAACATTAAATGCTCCGTAATTCCATGAAGTATCAGTGTTATACAATTCATATGAAGGATTACTTACGATACCTGTAGTATCGTAAGATGTCATTGTAGACCAATCGCCGGCTTCCTTATTTGCTTTCCAAAGATGAACATTGTTTTTAGAGTTAATAAGGATAGATGCTGCGAAACCTCTTAATTGGAATGCAAGATCCCAATCAGTGTTTACATGACTAACTACAGTTCCGTTGGTAAAGCTGTAAAAAGCTTGATGAGTATAACTCTGTTGGATAGAAACTGTATCGGGGGTTTGTGCAGAAGAATTAAAAGATGCGAATACAATTAACATCACCGCACTAAGCAAGGTTTGTAATTTTGACTTCATTATTTTAAGGTATTGATGTTGATATAATTTTGATTTTTTGTTTACATTCTTTGTGATTCAAAGGTCACTGTACCTTTATCGCCTTGTTGATTATAAAAATCGACCATTCTAAGTTTATAATAGTAACCTGATGCTGCTTTTACAACAAAGTATAAATCAGGATACACATGATAGTGAGCATCATTAAAGTCATAATACTTCCAATTATAACCTACCACATCTGCATCATTGCTAAACTGATAACTATTAAGAAGCGAATATGTACATTGTTCCATAGGAATATAATTCGCTACAGAATCTTTTTGCTGACGCAATGCTTGAGTTCCGACCCAAATATTATTTAGTGCTCCACATACAGGATAATATCTAAATGGTGAGCCAATAGGTTCTTCAAAGAACACGTGTGTATATTTCGTAAACACCACATCCCAATCGGCTGACGGAGGAGCTTGCTGAACAAGTTGATGAGGTGTATCGAAATTAAAATACATTAATGCATACGCAGGATCTTTAGTAATCACAGCGGTATCATAAGCCGAATTATCATATTTACTAAAACAAATTTTGTATTCGGTAGCTGTAACTGAAAGCACTTTAAACTTTCTCCAACGAGCAGAACCAGTATGTTCTGGTTTACCTCTATCAATTACATAAACATTACTTCCGCCAGCGTTAAATGAAGAATTCTGCCAATAATATTTCATTGCTAAACTATCATCAAGCAATTGTTCATCATCGATATTCCATTCTTTTCCTACTGAATCTGCAACAGTCATTTGATCATTACCTGTATTACAAGCAAACATGTATTTACCGCTATTCAAATAAATTCTCATTCCTTGCGGCGAAGCTTCAAAAGCTAGATCATACGCTTTATAAGGTCGAGATACTGACGCACCTGTTTCGAGATTCACATAAATTTGGGTTTCATAATTATTACCCATCACGGCAGTCATTTGCTTAACGGATCCGGGCGCAGGCAATGTTATAGCATCATCTTCTTTCATACAAGAAGAGAACAAAAACAAAGCAGAGACGAATATTAAAACGATATTTCTCATTACAAGCTAAGTATTAATTTAACAAAATAAGAGCTTCCCATTCCGATAGATGTTGTTCCGTCGTTTCCTCCAGAATGTGCACCACCTGAAGCTGCAGATCTAACATTTGTAACATCCATAATATTTTTTACTCCTGTACTTAATGTAACATGATTTTTAAACAATGGTTTTCTTACAGAGAAATCAACTAATTGATATGCCTGATTCATTGTTCTAACCAATTCATTACTTCCTTCCAAAAGGTATACTGGTTTTTCACCGATATATCTCCAATATGCTGAAACAGTAAAGTTCAACTTAGTAAATTTATAATCGGCAGAACCATTAAACTCACTATACCAAGCAGTTTCGGGTTGATCGAGATCTCCCTCGAAAGTCGACCAAGTTCCGGTATATGCTGCCCCACCTGTAATTTGGAATCTTTCTGTTACAAAACGAGCTTTCACATCACCACCTTTCGAAATAAATTCATCAAGATTGACATAAGTGTATAATGCAGTATTGGCATCTACTTCTACCAAAGAAATTTGATCGAAGATATTATTATAGAATACACCGGGTTCGATACTGAATACTCTTTTACCGAATGCTTTTTTAAACTCAAGCGATAAATTATAATTATCAGATTTTTCAGCAATTAAATCGCTATTACCTCTAACATTATGTGATATATCTACAAAAAACAAATACTGTTCTTTAATTGAAGGAGCTCTAAATCCTTTACTCCAACTAGCTCTTAATGACAATGTATTACATGCTTTAAAAAGTACATTTAAAGATGGAACTAAAGGCGCATTAAATTGAGAATTGTAAATTCCTCGTAGCGAAGGGCGAAGTGTTAAATTTTCGATTGGTTTATAATCGAGGCTAGCATATGCAGCAACATCAGTCATTGAATGTGTGCTATTATCAATTTTCTTTCCTTTAGCGCCTTCGTAGTTAACATCTACTCCTGTTAACAATACGAATTTTTCAGAAAAATTATGATTATATACTGTACGACCAAAAAAGCCATTCATAGTTGTAGTATCATCATCGCCAGGATCCGCAGTTAATTGATCGGTAAGATCAACCATGTTTTTGATGTATGAATTTTTTACATATCTGTAATAAGAATATGACAAATTCATTTGCCATGAACTTTTATCATTAATTCTTTTATCTGTAGAGAACGCATTAGTAATTCTTCTTGTCAAATAATTTTGATCGTTCGCATAAGCGAAATAAGGAGTAATAATAGGATCACCTTTATTGATTACTTTCTCATCATAAATAGAACTTTGCAAAATCATTTTATAACCATTCACAGTACCCGAATATTTAAAATTACCGTAGTACTGTTCTTTTGGATGCCATTGCTGACTACGTAATGAATCGTACTCACTCCATCCAGCAAAAAAGTTGCGACCTATATCTAATGAAAGAGATCTTTTCTTAAATCCCCAACCTACATTAGCATCTAGATTATAGTGTCCTACATTTTCATAATAACCTGTTAAGCTACCTGTCAACTTTTGATCGGAAGAAGTTTTAGTAATTAAGTTTACCACACCACCCAGTGCATCGCTACCGTACAAAACACTCATCGGACCTTTAACAATTTCAACTCGTTCAATATTCGATAAATTCAACTGACTGATATCGATATTTCCATTTTGGCGGCCAATAACGGGAACTCCATCAATTAAAAACTTAACATTTTGACCACCGGTACCTTGAATCGACATACTACTTCCCAAAACGCCATCATTCGCAATATTTACATTCATTTCTTGCGACAAAAGATCTTTCACATTATTTGCTGCACGTTGTTCAATCTCTTTGCTATTGATTACATCGATGTTATAAACCGAATTTGACTGGTATCCCGGGATATAACTTCCGGTAACGGTTACCTCGTCGAAATTCACATTCGCCGACTTTAACTGAATGATTGTCAATGCCTCAGAAGCAGTTTTAACTGTATCGATATGCTGAACAAACCCAATTAAATTCACTTTACGAATCATAGGATAAGGGAATGAAGGAACTTTTACTTCTCCCTCGTTGTCGGTAAATCGAGCCTCAGCCTGATGGCCGGCGATGGAAGCAAACAGCACCACTGCTCCTTCCAACGGTTTCCCATCAGAGGATTTTATTTTCAAGCCTTGAGCCTTTGAAAAGTGCAAGGTGAACAATAAAATCAAAACATTAATAATAAGCCCTCTTTTAATCACGTTGCGAAAATACGGTCGGTTTTTGGGTCGATTAGTAACAGAACGGCTGACCATTGTCATTTTTCAGGGATTCTGACAAAGTGCTGACAATGAAGGTTCGATCTTAGAAAAGTACAATTAACGGCAATTTGTTAATAGTTGCTCCTTTCTTCATGTAAACAGAGGGTGATTTTCAGCCATTTTTGTATCAAACCTCCATTTGGCACAATAATGTCAAAAGAATTATAGTTTTAATCCTATGAACATGAATCAACGCGAAATCATCATTCAATCGATAAACCATCAGATTGAAACTTTCACTGAACAATTTTTAATGGCTGCTGAAAATGGCGGACCAATTCCGTTAATTGAGATCGATTTAATGAAGCATACTGTTCGCAATTTATACCAACAATTACACGAGCTTCAGATTGTGAGTCAGCGTCCGATGGAACCTGAAACTCTACATATTCAACAACCACTTGCTGTAAAACAAAAAATTACTGAAAAGCAAGCTCCAATAATCATTTCTGAACCTGAGCCTGAAGTTCACTTTGAGGAACCTCAAATTCCCGAAGTAATTATAATGAATGATATAATGCCTGAACCGGAAATTGAAGAAACTGTTACAGCAATATCTGAAACAATTGTAGTTGAAGAAAAGCCTGTTGTTATTGAAACAGAAATTGAAGAACCGGTAATAGCTGCACAACCCGTTATTGAGACTAAAAAAGAAATTCAACCGGAAGTGATTTTAAGTTCTCCATCAGAAAAGGCGGAGATAATAGCTGCTGCAGTTGTTGAAACTCCCCGTGTTGTTGAGGAAGCGAAAAAAGTTGTTGTTAATGCCAGCTTATTTGATGATGTTACTCCTACGGTTGCTAGCAAATACAAAGAGCAAGAAACATTATACGATAAAATTTCGAAGAATCAGCAAGGTGCTACTATTGCAGAAAAACTTTCGGCAAAGCCTGTTATTGACTTAAGAAAATCGATTGGCATCAACGAACGTTTTGCCTTTATCAACGAATTGTTTGAAGGAAATCAACAGTTGTTCATGGAGAGCATCGACAAATTAAACAACATGCCGGTGTATGATGACGCAAGAAGAGTTCTTTATGAAGAGTTAGCAGGAAAAATGAATTGGAATACAAAAGCTAAAACTTTTAGTGATCTTGACGAATTAGTTAAACGTCGCTTTAGTGCATCATGAGATTACAACTGATTGTCTTATTTGCATTTATACTAGCAACTAAAATATCATCGGCACAAGATACTGCATACGCAAGATCGATTGTGAATACATTAGCCTCTGACCAATATAACGGCAGAGGCTATGTGCTAAATGGATGTAATCGAGCAGGTGAATTCATAGCCGGTGAATTCGAGAAACTACAATTAAAAAAAGAAAATGGCGAAAGCTATTTTCAGCCATTTACTTTTCCTGTAAATACATTTCCGGGTAAAATGTCGGTAGCGATTAATAAACGCACACTAACTCCCGGAGCTGACTACATTGTTTCAGCATCGTGCCCTTCTATAAAAGGCACCTTCTCAATCGTTACAATAGACTCAAGTAATTTCAAGAACTTACCATCTGTTGCTAACAAATTTGTTTTACTTGATACTTTGAGCAGCAATGGAGCAATGGACAAGAACTTCATTAAAAATTTTATCAATGATAAAAATGGAGCAAGGGGATTTATTTTCATCGAGGAAAAAAAATTAACATGGACAGTTGCTGATGTACAGAGTGCGCCCATTATTCATATACTTAGAAATTCTATTCCTTCGAAGCCTACAAAAATCTCGCTCAATATAAAAGCGGAATTGATCAATTATAAAGCGAACAATATTATAGGAATAATTCCGGGCACACTTTTCCCGGATTCCTTTTTAGTAATTACGGCTCATTATGATCATTTAGGAATGATGGGAAAGAAAACAATTTTCCCGGGAGCAAATGATAATGCATCGGGAACGGCAATGATGTTAAATATTGCGAAGTACTTTACTAATATCAATCACTCATTACCCTATTCAGTTGCATTCATTGCATTTGCAGGAGAAGAAGCAGGTTTATTAGGCTCATATTATTATACAGAATCGCCAACAATTCCACTATCAAATATCAAATTTTTACTGAATGTGGATTTAATGGGAACAGGAGATGAAGGTATAATGGTAGTTAATGGCAGTGTTTATGAAAACGATTTTAAAATTATTGACAGCCTTAACACCAAACTTCATTTATTACCGAAAATTGGTAAGCGTGGCAAAGCACATAATAGCGATCATTATTACTTCACTGAAAAGAATGTGCCTTCCTTCTTTTGCTATACACTAGGAGGTCGAACAGCTTACCACGACATTTACGATATTTCAAGTACGTTACCGCTCACGAAATTCAATGAGGTTTTTACTTTACTAAAATCGTTTATTGAGATAAAAGCGATTCCTACTAATATTCCTCGCTCGATAAAGTAGCAGTATATTTATCATCATCTACCCAGACACTAACATTATAAGTTCCTTCTGTTAGATTGTTTTCTGCAACAGAAAAAGGGAATGAATATTGGCCTGACTTTTGTAATCCTTGATTATATTGCTTAATCGTTTTACCTGACAAATCCGTAATCTCAATAGTAATTAAAGAAGGGCGGCTAATAACATAATTTACTGTAGTTACATCACTAGCTTTATCATGATGTGTTTCAAGTACGGCAACACCTTTATCTTTCATCATAGCGGCTACAGCACCTGTATAGGCCACTTTAGAATCATCCTTAATTACTTTCAATCGGTAATAATATTTTAAACCTGAAGTAATTTTCTTGTCATCGAATTTAAATTCTGTTTGAGGTTTTCCATCTTCAATATAAGCTGACTTGTAGAAAGTCGAGAATTCCCCTCCTTCACTGCGTTGAAGTTCATACATACTACCTGCTTGAGGAACCCATTTACAAGTAATAGAAGCAGTCTTTACATCAACAGTAAATTGCTCTGCATCTTTTGCCTTATTTGTTGGTGAAGCTGAAGAAAGAACAACCTTAGTATCACGATAATTAGGAGCTAAAATTTTAATATTCCCGTACGAAAAATTCATCGTAGGAAGTTTTGAATCCACTACTAAATAATATGACAACCCTCGTTGTACATCAGCAGAAACAGATTGAACTAAATTCCCTTCTGAACGAGCAACAACAACCGATTTGTTTCCGACTAAAGGACATCCTTCAAATAACGTTAGAGTTACATTTTCGGCAGATGAATTCAATTCAGCTTTTAACAATCCGGTAGTAACCGGAGAAAAAACAAAAACTTGATCCTCACCTTTGTCAAGCGCAGCAAATCCTGTGGTTGTACATTCCATATCATTCGACATATTCGCAGTTGTACCTGCACCGCTTGAGAATGGTAAGGAAGCAACATTTACCACACCTTTACCTAAGCCTTGTGGACAAAATACAGGTTCAGCAATTGAATACGCTAACGTTCCTAAATCAGGAATATCTTCATTATTTACTGCAGTTATAAGTAAACGATAAGTACTTGTTTCATTACACTTCCAAACTAAATACGGACTAGTTCCGCAATAGTCGTCGTTTGATCCATTTAACACCTTATTGCCATCTTTATTCAAGATTGTAATTTGCGCGTCGCCTTTACAACGTCCTCCACCGATATCATGACAAAAAGAAAAACGATAAGTTTTTCCGGCAGTACCGTTAAACGAATAGCCTTTATTAGCTTCTACATCCTTCAATAACTTCCAAGTATTGGTAGGTGCAATTTCAGAAACTGAAGATGCCGAAGTTGTTTGAGCGTTTACAGTTGACTTGCTAAATAATAGCAAAGCTGCAAAACCCGTAATGTATAAGTATGTTTTCATGGTTCTAGTGATTTTGAGAAGAGCTTTCGTATTCTACATCTCCCATATCTTGGCAATAAGCTACATCTTTATCGGAAGGTCGGATGTAATAAACAAGTTCTAACTCTTTAAAGGCTATCAACAAATTAAAATAAGACTCATCCGTTGAAGAAAAGAAGACTGTTTTAACCGTGGGACAATATCCTGAAATAGAAACTCCTGAAATGCTCGAGATTTTCTTTTTAAGAACCGGTATGGTCTTAGTTATCTCCGCATATGGAAATTCAACTGCATATTTGCGAACACGCACAACCTCGGTCTTTTGCGCACTTGACGCATAAAAGAGCACAAGAAATGGTAGTAAAAGCAGAAATGGCTTCATGGTAAGCTACACGTTAATAGCATTCTTACGTATAGCTACAAGAAAAGTTTCAGCCTATTTGTCTGCGACCAATAATTTTACAAACGCGATGCTTTCACCCTCAGAAACCTTTAAAAAATAGAGTCCCGGAGTTAAATTCAAGTCGTCCTTTACAATGGTAAGCTCTTGAAGTCCTTTTCGGCATTGCTTATTGCAAAGTACTTTTATTAATCGTCCTTCAAGATCGGTAAGTTCAACCTTTAAATTCACATCATTCTTCAAATACGTGGTCAGAACGGAACTCCCGGTTAATGGATTAGGGAAAAGATTTATTCGAGATTCACTTGCAGCAATTGAAGCAGAAACTACAGCTGAATATTTCTCCTGCCCATTAGAAGAAATACTTTTGACTTTATAGAAATATAAAACATTCGATTCAACATCATAATCTGCATTATTAAATCCAAAGCGACCATTATTTTGTACTCCACTCAAAGCATCAATCCAACTAATCCTCTCATAGTCGATACCGTTAGTAGATCTAAGTAAATCAAATCCAAGTAAGCCATTCACATCATAAATATTCCAATTCAAACTTATTGCATTTGACACAGCTTCTGCAGAAATATTAACGAAATCGATAGCTAATGGCGAAGGGCCTTGTGCAGTGCTAAACGGAGCAATGCCGGTAACCGCCAACCTCTGCACAGCAGTAACGGGAGAAACCACACAAGAACCCGTAGCTGCTACCCAAGAGCCACTATTATTTGTTTGAATAGTCCAGCGGTTAGCAGCATTGGTATAATTTGTATTATAAAGTGTGATATCGAATTGTCCTGAATTAGGCGTTGCAGAAGCGACAGGATTCCAATAACCATTATTCAATGCCGGACTACTATATGTGGCACCACATTCAGTAATTCCCAGAGCAATAGGCAAAACAGGATGGACTAAAAAGTTAGTAACGATATTATCTATTGAAGTTGGGAAAGAAGGATTATTAAAATTCAAATTCATTCTTTGATATCCTTTTGTTGCTTCACCAACAGGAAAATCATACGAACCTTGAGTAAACAAATATCTGCGTAAGAATCCTTGAACAAAACTTGTACCATTACCTGTAGTTACTGCACTTACAGCTCTATTTTTCACAGCTACTTCAAATGCATTAGTTACAATTTTACCAAGCGTCAAATCAAGACTACCACCTGTATTTATTGTCATATTAGAAAGTAGTGTTAGTCCGGTAGAGCTATGATTCATTTTTACTTTACCTACTTCTGCTCCGGCTAATCCTGTATTCGAATATGTTTGAGGTGCAACTCCATTAAATTCTAAAACACCTGTAGAAGGAATAAAAGTTCCAACGTTCGAGAAATTTCCGCCCACTTTAAGATTTTTTGTATTCATCGTAAAAGATGAAGTAGCATTTGTAATACTTAAATTTCCTTTAGCATCGGTATTCTGTAGCATAGTAACCATTCCTCCGGTTTTTGTTACCGTTAAATTACCGAATGCATTTGGCACTGTTAAGTTTCCATCCATATTCTGATTTACGGCTGCGTTGCCAAATAAAACAGTAGAAGTCGGAGATGCAGTAAATCCTCCATAATTGATAAAATGCTCACAAACAGAAAGAGTAAGACCGGCATTCAATGTTAAAGTAGCACCAGGATTTATTGTTAATGTTTTGCAAGTAGCTCCTGCTGCTGCCACCGTAGGCTGAATAACAATTCCTCCATTGATAATAGCATCGCGAGAGCATGTAGGCACCGGACAGCCTCCCCAGTTAGCACTTTTAAACCAATCGGTATCGATACCACCCGACCACGTTGAACGTGTTCCTGTTGCGCTATAATTTACCGGAGCGGTATTTCCGAAAATAATATCAAACCCTGAAGTACTATTAGTGAAATTACTCACTACGAGCACGTATGTTTCACCTGCCACGACAGGAATTGCAGTATTAAATGAAGATCCAAAACCGGGATATGCAGGAGGTGGAGCACCTACAACATTTCCATAGCAACCTGTAACTCCTAAGAAATTATAATTACAGGACACAGGAGTACTTCCTGCTGCAATAGCAGAACAAGTAACAGCACCTGCACCCACTGTTTTCCAAACAGCAAAATCATAATCGGTACCAACAGTACTAGGAGCACCAGGCCAATCTTTAGGAACTATACTAAATGCTAAATTTCCATTTGCATTAATTGGAATTTCAAACCAAACGGAACTTCTCTCTCCCGAAAGCAAACAATTTGTTCCTCCTCCCGGGAAATCACAAATATTCCCGAACGATTGAAATCCGGGATCACCAAAGCTCATCGAGGTATCACAAACCGGCAAATATATTCCGCAGTCTTGTCCGTTATTTAGTGGCGTTAATGCTTGTGTTCCATCCATTGCCAGCACAGAAAAAGTCCCCGTTAGTCCGGCATATCCATCAACAGCAATAAAATAATTTGCGCCTGAAGTAAGACCCGTTAAATTTAAATCACAACTATAATTGGTGGTAGTTCCGCAACTTACTGCATCGTCATTACACCCTACTAACGGCATCGCATTACCGCAAGTGCCACTATACACAGCTACTTGAGGATTAGTTAATGAATTAGGAATTACCCGAACTCGTAATTGTCCGCTAGCAGGAGCTTGCACCGAATACCAAACTGTATTTATTGTATTTGGGGTAACCCAACATGCAGGGGCTGCAGGCTCCCCTGCTCCTCCTGAGCAATTATTTGCACCACTGTAAGGGATACCTAAAATTAAAGGAGTTGCATTACAAGGAAGATCATTCGTGGCACCTGCACCAAATGATGTTAAAGTAATATTATACTGTGCATTATTAGGAGTTGCCCAAGTATCAACGATGATATAATATGTTCCGGCAGCAGGTAAAATAATACTTCCTGTTAATGTTCCGGAGTTAGCTCCGCCACCGCCAGTAATACAAGTTGCACCTGCGCTTCCGGGGCAGCCGCTATATACTTGGTAGCCTATCGAATTTGTACTTGAACCGTTAATCGTTATACCAATACATTCAGCTCCTGAAGCAGTATAAGCATACACTTTATCTTCTCCTGATTCGTACAAAGTACCACATGAGCCAAGGCTTGCATTAGTATAATCATTTCCCATACAAGCAGTAGTTTCATTACTAGCCGAATAAGGTAATGATGCAATATTTACAGGGCTTCCACATGTGGCACCGGGCAATAACGCAACAGGTGCAGTTATTGAAATATCATAAGGATTACAAGTAGGAGTTGACCATGAATCGATTACTAAATAATAGGTATGACCGGCGGTAACATTAGCACATAATGATTTGCTTCCTGTTGAGCTTTGCTCATACGCAACACAAGTTCCGGCGGTACCTGAACAACTTGCAGTTGACGGGCAACCATCGAACAATGTTATTCCGGTGTATGATCCCGAAGAATTTAATACAATCGAAATATTTCCTGTTACCGACGGAGTAAAAACAAAGACTTCATCTTCTCCGGTGTAATATAACGTACTACCACAAGTAATTGCAGAGGCAGAAGTGATATCATCTACTTTTCCGCACGTTGTTCTTCCTGTAGAGGAATAAGGAAGTGTAATATTATTTACTCCGGTTCCTAGAGCACATCCACCAACCGCAATAGGTGCAGAAATTGTGAGATTTGTAAAAGGGTTACAATTCGGTGAAGGGAATACATCCAAAATAAGATAATATGTTCTTCCTCCGGTTAAGCAAGCTGTGATGGCTTGATTACCGGCTGAACTTTGCGAAACCTGAACACATGAACCACCTTGTCCATTAAGAGGACATCCATCGTACAACATCAAACCATTGTATGAACCTGATGATGTTAAATTGATAGTAACAGTACCGGTTATAGCAGGAGTAAAAACCCAAACCATATCTTCTCCACCTAGGTAAAATGAAGATCCACAAGAAGTAACGTTTGAGGAATTTAGGTCATTACCCTTTCCACATGTAGTTCCTGCACCCGACGCATAAGGTAAAGATGCAACTGCAATCGTACCTCCTCCTAATCCCGAGGGGCAACTTAGCGGCGCCGCCATCTTGTAAACGAAAGTGCCGATATTGGCTTGGTTGGCACAACTATATTTTGTCACTAGTACTCTATATGTTCCGGCGGTAACACAAGTCCAATTCAAATATGACTGAGAACCACAATTATCGTCGTTATATCCACCTGCAACCGGATTACCTGAATTATCTAAAATTGTTAATTCAGTGTCATAAGTTGAACTTCCACCGTCGACAGAACAAAAAGAGAAGTAATAGTTAAACCCTGCTGCGGCAACAAAAGTAAAATACCTATTACCGTTAATATTTGTAGTTCCTACAGATTGCCAAGATGTAGTTGGAGTAATTGCTCCTCCCAGATTGCCTCCTGTGCATTGAGCTTTTGTACTTGAAGAAAAAAACACCAAGTATAAAAAGCAACTTATGATAAAGTATAATTTCTTCATGCAGTAATTACTTTTTAATGTTCGGACTTGAATTCAATCCTCCCTTACAATATGCTTCTACTTGTTCCTTTGTAGCACCAACTTTTAATATCCCTTCAATTTGCAGTTGTTTCAACAAATACATTGGATCTTCAGTACATGAAAATCTTTCGTTATTAACTTCAATAACAATCCAACCTTGATAAGCGCAATATTCCTTTAACACAACACCGGTAGTTGATGAAATAGCACTTAATAAATACGGTAATGTTTTCTCTTCTGTGAAAGTAGGAATCTCTACAACTAAATTATACGACTTAGCGTTTGCCTGTGAAAAAGACTTAAAAACATTAAGGCACACTAAAATCACTATCAAGAATAGCTTTCGATACATCATAGCAAACAGGTTGGTCGGCCCTATATCTGATACTAAATTGAGATATAAGAATTTAAAATTAGGTATAATTTTTAAAACAACGACTTATTTTAGTCAAATTATATCATGGATTCCAACAAATCAAGGTGTAAACATGTATATAAATGTCCATTGATAAGATTTTCTCATCTTTGCTGAATGAGAAGTTTATCGTTATTTACGACCATTCTGATTTTAACTTTTCACCTAGGAGTTAATGCTCAAAACTTCAAAGCCGAGTTGTTCGGGGGAGTGGTGGGCAGCCAAGTTTCTGGTGATGAGCTTTCGGGATTCAACAAGGGAGGTTTTTCCATAGGTGCAGGTGTCAGATTATCAATTGATGAAAAATCAAGTATCGGTTTTCGCCTTGGATATATTCAAAAGGGGAGCAGAAAGCCCAGTGGAGAAGTTGACGGAATTCCTTCTTTTTACCTTATGCGTCTTCATTACATAGAAATGCCAATTCTTTACCGTTATCGAATGGGCAAAAAACTTTATTTCGAGGCTGGACCATCGCTTGGATATCTCTTCTCAGCTCATGAAGAAGATCAACTGGGCGACATGCCATATATGAAGCCTTTTTTAAAGTTCGATCTTAGTGCCAACGGCATATTAGGCTACCCATTGGGCAAAAACTGGGATTTTCAATTCGGATTGATACAATCTGTTCTTCCGATACGAGAACATGGCTCAGGATCGACCTATAGATTAAACAAAGGGCAATACAATACTGTTATTACCTTTGAATTCCTGAAGACTTTTGGAAGCAAATAAAAAAACATCGTGAAAAAGAAAAAAATCATTGTAGCAGTAACGGGAGCCAGTGGCTCTATTTATGTAAAAGTGTTACTGGAAAAGTTACAGCAATTGAGTGCTCAAATTGAAACTGTAGGAATGGTTTTCAGCGACAACGCGAAAGCAGTTTGGGAATTTGAATTAGGCAATCGTGACTTTGAGAAAATCCCTTATACCATATACGATAAGAATAATTTTATGGCGCCTTTTGCATCCGGCTCAGCTAAATATGACACAATGATTATTTGCCCTTGCTCAATGGGAACTCTTGGGAGGATTGCACAAGGAATCAGCAATGATTTAACTACGAGAGCAGCGGATGTAATACTAAAAGAGCGCAGGAAATTAATTCTGGTTACTCGAGATACACCTATTAGTTTGATTCACATTGAAAACATGAAGACTGTTACACTTGCGGGGGGAATTATTGTCCCTGCCAGTCCAAGCTTCTACAGCCGCCCAGACTCTTTCGACGCTTTAGCTGCTACAGTGGTGGATCGGGTGCTGGATTTAGCCGGAGTTGATAACGTAACTTACAGATGGAGTGAGGATTAAGAGTTTTACACTACCCAATGTGCAAGATTTTGCTATTTATTGCGTTATTTCGTTTCAGGTTATTGTAATTTAGAGTTCCATTCAGCAATAAAAAACATTTATGTTCGAATACTCAAAAGAAATTCTCACGAAAGTTAGTTTCGATAGAACTCTATTTAACAAAGAGTTGGTAAAGGCCATCAAATGGTTAAAAGCCGATGAGCGTAAGTTACTGATGATGTGGTGCTTGGCGACCTTCGGAAATAAGTACAGCGATGTTATTATGCAGGCGTTTCGCCACGTAGTGAAATAAACTTTAGGTTCCTTTTAATTCCTCCATATCCCGTTCTTAAAAGCGGAGATGATTTAAATTTTTCCTTGAATATTTCTTCTGTTATTTCTTCCCAATCTGAGTAGCTCATATTTGGCAATTTATTGGCAGAAGCAAAAGCTTTTTCGGATGTTGGTTTTGAAAATCTGTTCCACGGACATACATCTTGACACGTATCGCAACCAAATGCCCAGTTATCGAATTTCCCTTGATAACTATTCGGTATTGCTTCTTTCAGTTCGATTGTAAAATACGATATACATTTACTTCCATCAACGATTTTCGGAGCTACAATAGCTTGTGTTGGACAAGCATCAATACACTTGGTACACGTTCCACAATAATCGCGAATAGGACCGTCGGGTTCTAATTCCAAATCAATTATCAATTCAGCAATAAAGAAAAAAGATCCGTGCTTTGGATGGATTAAATTTCCGTTTTTGCCAATCCAGCCTAATCCACTTTTCTTAGCCCAAGCGCGATCAAGTACAGGTGCTGAATCAACAAAAGCTCTGCCGTTTACGTCACCAATATTTTTCTTAATAAAGTCAGATAAGATTTTCAATTTATCTTTAATTACAAAGTGATAATCTTCTCCGTATGCATACTTAGAGATTTTCGGATTGTCAATAGTTGTACTTTCTTCGGGAAAATAGTTTAACAACAATGACACTACAGTTTTAGCATCATCAACTAAAAGTCGTGGATCGAGACGTTTATCAAACCAACGCTCCATATAACTCATCTTACCGTGATAATTTTTCGAGAGCCATTGTTCTAGACGAGGAGCTTCTTCCTCTAAAAAATCAGCGCGAGAAAATCCTACATGATCGAATCCTAGGCGAAGAGCTTCGTTACGAATTAATTCACGATTATTCTTCGTCTGCATTGTATCAAAAAATATTTAAATCAAGAATAAATTATTCTAGACCTTCGAACAATGTTCCTTTCGACTTTCTAAATGACTTACCTAGATGTCGATATGCTTTTTCAGTCACTTCTCTACCTCGAGGAGTACGCACAAGAAAACCTTCCATAATTAAGAAAGGCTCATACACTTCTTCGATAGTTCCTCCTTCCTCTCCTACTGCAGTTGCAATAGTAGTTAATCCTACAGGGCCGCCTTTGAATTTATCGATTATTGCAGAAAGAATTCTGTTATCCATTTCATCTAATCCGAATTCATCAACATTTAAGTTCGCCAATGAATACTGAGCGATTGACAAATCAATAAATCCATTGCCTTTTATTTGAGCAAAATCGCGAACGCGACGCAAGAGAGCGTTTGCTATACGAGGGGTACCTCTACTACGTCTTGCAATTTCGAAAGCAGCATCTTCGGCAATTCCGATTTTCAAAATATCAGAAGCACGTTGAACAATTAAGGTTAATCGTTTAGCATCATAATATTCCAATCGCGAAGTGATACCAAATCGCGCTCTTAAAGGAGCAGTAAGTAATCCGGAGCGGGTTGTAGCTCCAACCAATGTAAAAGGATTTAATTGAATTTGAACCGACCTGGCATTAGGGCCACTTTCGATCATTATATCAATGCGAAAATCCTCCATCGCAGAATAAAGATACTCTTCAACAACAGGACTCAAACGATGAATTTCATCGATGAATAAAACATCATTTGGTTCAAGATTTGTAAGTAAGCCTGCAAGGTCGCCCGGTTTGTCTAAAACAGGGCCTGAAGTTGTTTTGATATTTGTTCCTAATTCATTGGAAATGATATAGGCTAGCGTTGTTTTCCCTAATCCGGGAGGGCCATGAAGCAATACGTGATCTAAAGGCTCTCCACGCTGACCAGCTGCCTTTACGAAAATTTTGAGGTTCTCAATTACCTTATCCTGACCGGTAAAGTCATTAAAATCGCCCGGTCTAAGGACTTTTTCAATATCCTTTTCCGCACTATTCAAACGGTCTTTATCGGGATCAAGATTTTGGTTAAGCATAGAACAAAAATAAGGAAAGCAAAGTATTAAACCGTCATTTTCCACAAAGCAATTGAACGATCGTCGCCTGCCGACAGTAAATCTGTATTATTCAGCCATAAAAGCTTGTTAACCGAATTCACATGTCCGTCGGCTTCTTGCTTTTCTAAGCGAATAATGACTTCTAACGATTCCGGATCCCAAATTTTAACCGTTTTATCTCTACTTGCAGAAGCAAGCATAGACGAATCTTTATTAATCGACAAATCATAAATTGCATAATTATGAGCCGGAACAGATTGAGCAAGCTTATAATTACTCAAAGAAAATTTATTGATATGGGCATCACGACTTCCAGTTAACACAAATTCATTATCAGGCGTTAAAGTCAATGCATTTACCGAGAATCCTTGTTGATGCGCTTGCCATCTTTTACCGAAAGAAAATCCGTTCATATTGATCTCCTGCACTGCGCCTTCACCACATCCGAAATAGGCTTTCGAAGCATCGGCATTAAATATCATGCAACGAACCTTACTGCTAGAAATCTTAACGTTTGCCAGTTGATCAAGAGTACCTCTTTCCAATACGTAAAAAGAACCATCGCCGGTAAGGACAAAAATAAACTTCCCATCAGGACTAAGTTGCATTGAAAAGATAGAAGTATGTGTAATTTTCAATAAACGTTTCTCTGCACGCTCATGTAAATTGATGACATGAATTCCTCCTCCTGCTTGACCAACAAGCAACACATTCTCTTCTTGAAGTATTAATAGCCCGTAAACCGCATCAGAAGCGCGTGCTACAACTTCCCCTTCATTGGGCAAATCTGCATTCCACTTAACAACGAGCTTATCTCCTGAGCCACTATAAAAGGAATTACCCTCACCTCTAATCATCGAATAAACACTACCTTGATGTCCGGTGAAGCGACTACTCATTGAAAACAACTTTTCCATGCCGCAAAAGTACTTAAATGACGAAATTTATAAGGAATAAGATTGACAAACTAAAAATATTTTTAATTTCACAAAAAAACAACCCACCTACTTCATGAATAGAATTTTACTAATAGCATGTGTATTACTATTGAAAAGTCTTGCATTACAAGCTCAAAACACCTTCCAAGTTAAGTTAAGTGGTAACGGGTCTGAAGAGGCTGTTGCTGTGACGGAACTGCCCAATGGCAACTTCGTTGTATTGAGTTCTAAGTATGTAAGCGGAATAGACATGGATATTGTAATATCTGAAATTACATTTGCAGGGGGCCTAGTAAAATCGAAAACATTTGGAACAACTAATGGAGAATTGGCTAAAGCGATGTGCAGAACATATGATGGGAATTTCATTATTGCCGGTTCATATTTTTCCTCAACCAGCGATTATGATTTATTAGTTGCAAAAATAGACACCGACTTCAATACAATTTGGGTAAAGCATCTTGGAACAATAGGAGGCAATGATTATGTAAACAGTGTATACGAAATAAGTCAAGGGAGATATGCCATTACAGGTACAACAGCTATTGGAGGAAGTGCTAAGCCTTCATTCATGATTTTAGATGACAGTGGAACTATTGCTAAAGAATATCATTTAAACACCAATCAATTTGCTAGTCCTAATTTCAAAGCTGTTTATTTAAACAACGGAACCTTTGCATTTTGCAATCTCACTAATTCTTTATGTATAGTTGATACGAATGGAACAATAATTAAAAACAACTCAACAAATTTCGGCATTTACACTTCAGATGCAATGTTAATGCCAGGCAACAAGCCTTCGTTACTTGCGTATTCAGATTACGGAAGTATTCAAGGTGGAACAACATCGTTAAATACATTTGATTCGACAGGAAACACTGTTGTTGCCTCTAAGAAATTTAAAAGTTCGGGAAATGATTTTATTCCTGTAAAAATATTATCTGACAATTCAGGAGGATATATTATAGCCGCTAATGCCTTATCGCTATCAAATGGCAATTACACAGGGGTTATCTTCAGAGCCGATTCAACCGGTTTACTTCAATGGGCTAAGAAATACACTCCAACAGGATCAGCAGGAAGTAAAATCAACGATCTAAAAAGAACAGCCGATGGCGGATTTATTGCCGTAGGATCAGAAGGCGGTACATCGACAACAATCTTGGTTACAAAAATCGATTCATTGGGACTTGTTCAATGCAACACATCCGGCTTCACACTTGCAACAGCAAGTGCAACAACAAATAGCGCAACACAGCATAGTTATAATGGAGGGAATACCCCAATTTTAACAGCAATAAACCCTACCCTCACATCTTTAACTACAGGATCCACAGTACTATGCACAACTATTGGAGTTCAAGAAAACACAATTTCAGAAGCATTACATCTCTTCCCTAACCCTGGACAAAACTTTATTTCAACGACACTTAAAATAAATACCGAAGTATATACGACTATCTATTCAACAGAAGGAAAGATTGTGAGTAAATCATTTGGAAACATTAGGCCTCAAATTGACATATCAAGACTTCCTTCAGGGCTTTATCTATATGAAATCAAGAGTCAAGATGGGAAAATACTTCAACATAATAAGTTTATCAAAGAGTAATACTCATTATATAAACCAAACTGGCAGCGACTCCGAATAAGGGTCGCTGTTTTTGTTGTAATTTTACAGAATCCGGTAATCATGAGAAAAGAAGAGCAAATACTCATAAAGAATTTTATACCTCCACTGATTTTCGTTGCAATTCTATGGATTGTAAAAGGTATTGAAATGCATTTCAATATTTCATTTGCAGCACACGGTGTATTTCCTCGATCACTAGAAAATCTCGATGGAATTTTATTCATGCCTTTCCTACACGACGACTTAAAACATTTATTTTCGAATACTGTTCCTTTGTTAGTGTTAGGAGGAGCCATGGTTACCTTTTACCGTGACGTATATTTACGCGTATTCTTTTCGATATGGCTATTGCATGGAATCTGGCTTTGGGTTGGAGGCAGGCCTGCATATCATATTGGCGCCAGCGGTATAATTTACGGTCTAGCTTCATTTATATTTTTCGGAGGAGTATTTCGTAGAGAAAAAGGGATGATGGCTTTATCACTTTTAGTGGTATTTCTTTATGGGAGTATGGTATGGGGATTATTTCCGCTATTCGAAGGCATGAGTTGGGAAGCGCATTTATTCGGTGCGTTATCAGGAGCATTACTTGCATGGTATTATCGTAAATCCGGAATTCAACGACAAGTATATGATTGGGAATTAGAAGACGACGATGGACCTGAAATGATTTTCATTGAAGGAGAGCCACCTATTCAAGATGAACAATTATCTTCGCCTAAGGAAATACCAAAACCCGAAATCGAATCGGAAGAAACAATGGATAGTATAAAAATCCAATATGATTTCAAACCCAAAGAACCAAACAACGATGATGTTAAAAATTGAACATATAGGAATTGCAGTAAAAAATCTCGAAAACTCTAACGCCCTATTCGCGAAAATATTTAATGCTCCTCATTACAAAATGGAAGGAGTTGAGTCGGAAGGTGTAATGACATCATTTTTTCAAGTTGGAGAGAATAAAATTGAGCTCTTAGAAGCAACAAACCCTGACTCACCTATTGCTAAATTTATTGAAAAAAAGGGAGAAGGAATTCATCATATTGCATTTGATGTTGCAGACATTCGTGCAGAAATGAAAAGGTTGGAAGAAGAAGGCTTTGTTTTACTCAACAAAGAGCCTAAAAACGGCGCTGACAATAAATTGGTTTGTTTCTTACACCCTAAAGGCACGAATGGAGTATTGGTAGAATTATGCCAAGAAATGTAAAATCAATTTTCAATTAGATAAGCATATTTATTCTCGATAGTTTCACCTGCTTCAACTTTTAACAGCTCGGCATATATGCCTGTGCTTAAAGCACCTTGAACATGCTGAATACTATCATCAATAAAAATTGTTTCCTCTTTTGTTAATCCATTCTCTGTTAATACAAATTCGAAGATTTCTGCATCCGGTTTACGCATGGCAATATCGCTTGAGAAATAGCAATATTCAAAAATATCTTCAAAATATCCTTTACCGAACTTCTCGTCATTATACTGAGTAAAGGCATCAATATGAATTCGATTGGTATTGCTCAGTAAAAAGATTCTGTATTTCTCAGCAACTTTCCGTAAAAAATCAACTCGATGAGAAGGAATACCCATAAGCATAGCATTCCATGCATCATCGATCTGATGATCGGAAATATTATCAGGTAAATATTGACGCAAATTACTTCTAAACTCTGCATTTGTAATAATGCCCTTTTCAAAATCGTCGAACAAAGTGCTTTGCTTTGCTTTTGAATAGAAATTATCAAAATCAACAATACCTAAATTTTTAAATGCAGCAGCGGCTAGGTTATAATCAATGTCGATAATTACTCCACCTAAATCGAAAATAATATTCTTAATATTCATGACTGCGAAAATATGAAAATAAGTTCAACAGGCATATCACAAAATTCCATTTGCACTAAGGACTAATCAGCTATACTCCTCAATAATTTCATTTAATCTTTCAATAGAAAAGGTCTTACCAATAAATCCTTTTACGACAGCATAACTGGTTGCTGTCTTACGATCTCTTTCATCTAAAGAGGAAGTAAGCATAAAGATTTTGATGTTATCGATACGACTTGCTGGGAGTTTCAGAAGCTCGTTAAGGAATTCAAAGCCATTCATTTCAGGCATCCTTATATCGAGGAATAAGAAGTCAGGCAGTGGTTCTTTTTTATTGACACAATCTGTCAGATATGTTAGTCCTTCAATACTAGAAGTAAAGGCATCAATAATGGCAGAATCATCAGCTTTACGAATAAGCTCCGCATGTAAGAAATTAAATATTTCATCATCATCAATTAACAGATATCGTTTCATTTTGATCTTCTGGATTAAATTTAGTTTTGGGAATAGTAATCGTCATTATGGTTCCTACCCCTACTTCGGACTTAACTGTAATGGCACCATTCAATTTATTTAATATCTCTTTACAAATATACAATCCTAATCCGGTACCTACGCTGGAACTTGATCCTCGATAGTACATGTCGAATATTTTATTTATATTTTTCGAAGAGATTCCTTCTCCATTGTCGGATACTATAATTACATAATAATTATTGAGGGGCGCCACCTCTACGCTCACATACGGGTCAGGAATATCGGTACGACGATACTTCACTGAATTCCCAATTAGGTTCTTCAACAAGGTGTTTATTCTTGATTTATCAGATATAACTTCATCAGAACCCTTTATATCAAGAACGAAATCAATATGATCCTTTGAAGAAAATTTCAAGTCGCTAAAAATATGATTCACCATTTCGCTCACATAAAATTTTTCAGGAACAATATCTAAACGCGCATTTCTTGAGTATTCTAATATCTCCTGAATAGTTCCATCTAAACGCATTACTGAACTCTCAGCTAACTTTAAAAACTGTGTATTCTTTTCGCTCTGTCCTTCGGAATTTAAAACCAAAGACAATACTCCTTTAATTGACAACAATGGAGAACGCAAATCGTGTGAAACACTATAAACAAAATTATCGAGTTCAGAATTGATTTTTTTAAGCTCCTCATTTTTTTTCAAAACGTCCTCTTGTACACGTTTTAAATCAGTTATGTCGACACCTGAAATAACAATATGATCAAGTTCACCATCGGCGTTGTAGTGGGGCAAGATGTTTTTCAACACACACCTTTCTTCACCATTTTTATCAACCCTTAACTCTTCCATTTGAACCATACTATTCAACTTTAATGCTTGCTCCACATTTTCTATTACGCGATCGAACCTTAATCTTTCTTGAGCATTCGGAACTTCAATATCTTTAAAGTTACTCCCGAATTTGTTTTGAAGTGCGGGTTCATTCTCAAGCATAATTTTATTAGCATAGGTCAAAAATAAATCAGGGTCTAAAACCTTAATTTCAGCCGGGGAATGGTTCAAAATTCCCTCGTAAAACAATTTCATTGAATTTACAATTTCGAGAACAGCATCTCTTTCTTTAACCGCTTCTTCCAGACTCTTCTGTAGGATTTTCATTGGAGTTATGTCGAGGTAAATACTAATATATGCCTCAATATTTCCTTGTTGATTAATAACAGGTGCTGCGCTAACTAGAAGATAAATTATTTTCGAATCGTTTCTTAAAAATTCAATTTCAAAAACACTATCTGAAATTTTTCGATATGATTTTATAATCTTAGAAATCACTTTTTCATTCAATGCTACTTCATAATCACCATGAAGCCCAAGTGTTTCCGGATTCTCTAAAAATGTTAACTCTTCAAATTTTTTATTGCTAAATAAAACATTCCCATCTTTACTAACCTCGACCAATCCCAAGTTCATATTATCGATTATATTTCGATACTTCTCTTCACTAGCTTTTAATTTATTTTCAGCAAGTCTTGTCTCAGTAATATCTTGAGATGAGCCAAGTAACCGTATTACTTCACCATTTTCGTTTTTTTCGGCAATAATAGATCCTCTGACAATACGAATAGATTTGTCACTTCCCCTTACAATCCTGAATTCCTGATTGTTCATTTCAATTTCGCCGGAAATTACATTTCCAAGGTCATTCAACATCATTTCACGGTCACCTTCATAGATTGCATTTTTCCAAAATTCAAACAAGTCTCCGTCAAACTCTTCCGCCTTTATACCATAAAGTGAATATAGCAAATCACTCCAAACTAATTCATTGGTAATGAAATTATGGTCAAAAATACCGATATTAGCTTTTTCTGTAACTAATTCGAATCGAGTGTTTGCTTTTACCAGCTCCTGTTTAATTAATGTTTCTTCAGTTATGTCTTTTTGCAGAGCAATGAAATTTATCAGATCTCCATTATTATCGAAAACAGGTGTAATTTCTAACTGATTGTAAAATTGTTTTCCTTCTTTATTAAAATTTACGATTGTCAACTCAATATTTTCCTTCTTACTTAAAGCTAATGAAATCTTTTTAGCAGAATCCTCATCAACACCTCTGCGTTGTAAAAAATCCTTTGGTTTTTTCCCTGATATTTCTGAAAGACTATACCCGGTTGTAATTTCAAAAGATTCATTTACCCACTCTATTCGTCCTTCGTCATCCGTAATAATTACTCCATTCTTAGTTTTAGTAGCAATAAGAGATAACTTTCTTAACTCAAGTTCGGAAGCAGATATCCTTCTTATTTGACTTTTAATTTTTTCACCTTTTTGACGATTAGAATATAACGATTGAATTTGCTGAGAGAAAACTCCAAAAAACGCTTCATGCCGTTCTGCTAACTTTTGATAAAGAGGAGAGTTTTCTATTGAAACAAATCCACCAAGACACACCGAATAGTTCAATTCTTTATCTATAAAACTAAAGAATAGTCCTTCTTTAAATTTATTTAGAACAGAGATTTTTTTTATTAAATCATTCCTTACAATAATCGTTTGTTTTTTGTCAACCACCTCCGACAAAACATACATTGCATCAACAATTTGATCATTGTTGTAATCATCTAAAAATGGACCCTCAATACTTATAACTTTTTCTTTTTCATTTCCAGTACTTTCATAAACAACAATAGCCGATTCAATTTCAAAAATATCTACTATTGCGTCTGCAATTAGGCTTGAAAAATTTCGATTACTAAGATCTTTTAACGCTTCTGAATTAAATGCATGGAGTCGCTTATAAAGATCTAATTCATGATCTAATCGATCACGAGTATTAATAAGTTGCTGCTCAATATTTGCGAATTTAGAAGTGCGCAATTGCAATTCTCGATATTCACCTAATAGCTTATTATAATCTGATGCAGCTTCCATATATCTCCACTTTGGTTAGTCACTAATCGACTATCTGTACAATACATACAAAGCTGTTGTATAATTATGGTAAGTATTAGCGCCACCTAATCGAGCAAATTCCCCAAAACCGTACATTCCTAACCATGGGGGACAGTTGCCGTCTGAATAAAATGGAAATTGCATAGTATTCACCAATTCTTCTTTAATAATTTTATTAAACAAGAATCTTCCTCGTGCAAGGCAATCGGCGTGAAAAACCGCAACGGTCTTCCTATCTCCCAATCTTTTTTTCATTTCATTTACCATCCGCTCCATCTCACTAAATATTAATTCCTCATCACGTGATGTGAGCCAAAGTTCAGTTCCTACCGGACATTTTGTAGCATAATACATTTCACTACCAACATGCTTGGTTACAACTCTAAGAATATGATTATTCCCATATTCTTGTGCAAGTTTAGGCGACAACTTTTCACCCAAAGCTCCAACAGGAATTGAATCGCCACAGGTTGAATCGGTTGGCAATACCAACTTGGTAAGATATTCCTCCCACGCCGGTTTGTGATTAATTTCTTTTATTATATGCCCTTCTGATTTTGTTACAATCATTGGCTCACCAACAGCTACAAATCCATGTGTTGCTTGTGTTTCTACTTTTAATGTTTCATCCCAAAATCCAATAGCAAAAGCAGCATGTTCATACACTTTATTGTCTACTGCTTGATAACTGATAAATCCTTTCATGTTATCTGATGATGTTGCTCCGAAAATTGTTACTTCCGATCCAAACACAGATTCAATAGCTGATATACAATCATCATTTGCAATGTCAATTCCGGAAGCTAAAAAGTAAATCATATTAATTTTTCCGGAACGAGCTTTGAGGTCTTTGGACATCTCTAAACACTTTTCATAAGAATTATGTCCGAATATTCCATCAACATGAGCAACGGTAAATTCATTGCCTTTAATTGTCATTACGGCAATATCCTTCATTGATTCGCTGACCCCTTCTCGACCTACTACTCCACAACAAGATGCTGCTAAAATTTTTGCATTGGGAGCCATTTCATGGGCTTGAGTGATTAACTCACTAAAATTATGTCCGATGGAAGCATGAAAGATTGCCAAATCGCAATCATTATATTGATTCCCCAAAGCAATTTCCATGCATTCAATAACACCTCTTTTGGTGTTTACCACTCTAGCACTGGCTGATTTAAAACTTAACATACAAATATCATTTTTTCAAATATATCGATGCAAGCCAAAGGATCACATAATCTCCTCAAACATGAGAAGAAGCATCGTTATAAAGTTAACTAAAAAATAATTGCTTCTGTCTCTGCGCTTTATATCAATCTTCAAAGTAAATATACTATTGCTCTTTTTAAAATGACCGAAATCAATGAAAATTAACAACATTATCACTTTAAATCTTTTGATTATACAAATAGTGCAAGTGTAGCTTTGTAAAGATGAGCAATCTTTTGGAAAAGTCATAAAAAAGGAGAAACACTTTGTATGTATTTCTCCTTGTTAGTTGGTGGGCCCACCTGGATTCGAACCAGGCACCCACAGATTATGAGTCTGTTGCTCTAACCGAATGAGCTATAGGCCCCGAATTGGGATTGCAAAATTAATGAAATTGACCAATCTCGCAAAGAATCCCGAATTGTTATGCTAACTTATTTAATTACACCGAGTTCCTTACCGATTTTAGTAAAAGCTGCTACCGCTTTTTCCAAATGATGACGTTCATGGCCTGCCGAAATCTGAACACGAATACGAGCATTCCCCTTAGCAACTACCGGGTAGAAGAATCCTATAACATAAATGCCTTCGTCTAAGAGTTTTGCAGCAAATTCTTGAGCTAACTTAGCCTCATACAGCATAATAGGAACAATTGGGTGCTCACCAGGCTTAATATCGAATCCTGCTTTTGTAATTTCACTTCTGAAATAAGCGGTGTTTTCCCATAATTTATCACGCAAAGCAGTCGTTTCGCTTAACATATCGATTACAGCGATTGATGCGCCTACAATTGACGGTGCCAATGAGTTAGAGAATAAGTAAGGGCGAGAACGTTGGCGAAGCATTTCAATAATTTCCTTCTTGCCCGATGTAAATCCGCCCATAGCTCCGCCTAATGCCTTCCCTAATGTTCCTGTTATAATATCAACTCTTCCCATTACATTTCTGTATTCGTGAGTTCCGCGTCCGGTTTTACCCATAAATCCGCTTGCATGGCACTCGTCAATCATCACCAAAGCATTGTATTTATCGGCCAAATCGCAAATTTTATCCAATTGAGCAATTGTTCCATCCATCGAGAAAACACCATCAGAAACAATCATTCGATGACGTAAATGCTGAGTAGCTTTCAATTGCTCCTCTAAATCGTTCATGTCGTTATGCTTATAACGATTACGCTGTGCCTTGCACAAACGAATTCCGTCGATGATAGAAGCATGATTCAACTCATCACTGATAATTGCATCTTGCTCGCTGAGTAAAGGTTCAAAAACACCTCCATTTGCATCGAAAGCTGCTGCGTAAAGAATTGTATCTTCAGTGCCTAAAAAGCCGGCAATTTTTTTCTCTAAATCTTTATGGATGTCTTGTGTTCCACAAATAAAACGCACACTCGACATTCCGAATCCGTGAGTATGAATAGCATCAATTGCCGCTTGAATTACTTTAGGATGAGATGATAATCCGAGGTAATTATTTGCACAGAAATTAATTACTTCTTTCCCATTTGCTGTAATATCGGCAGCTTGCGGCGTACTGATAATTCGTTCTGCCTTATATAATCCTGCTTCGCGTATTTCGTTTAATTCCTGATCAAGAACAGGCTTCAGAGTATTGTACATCTTCTTTTATTTAAGTCGACAAAATTAATGATTATTCATTACACCTGAACGAACTGTTTTCCGGGATAAGCCCTTATCACTCCTTTCATTTCTAAAGCAAACAATAGCGACGAAACCTTGCTCATGGGCATTCCGGCATCAATGGCAATGCTATCGATATCACGCTTTTCGCGGGTAACAACCTTCATCAACTTTTCCTCTTCCTCCGATAGCTCCACGAATAATTGCTGCTGAGCAGGCTTCTTCTTTTTCCCTTTCTCGTCTTCGTCCCAGCTCATCATTCGAAGTAGGTCGGCTGCGCCGGAAATCAATCCTGCTCGATTATCTCTTATAAACTTATTGCATCCTAAACTATAGGGATCATTTACTCTCCCCGGAAAGGCAAAAACGTCTCTCGAATAGCTATTCGCGATATCAGCCGTAATCAAGGCTCCACCCTTTTCTGCAGCTTCAACAACAACGATTGCATCACAAAGACCGGCAACAATTCTGTTTCGAGAGGGAAAATTTTCACGATCCGGTTCAGTATTAAATGGGTATTCGGTTAATACTCCCCCTTTAACGGTCATATCTCTAGCCACTTCTGTATGTTCAGGAGGATAAATTCTATCGAGCCCATGAGCCATTACCCCAACCGTTGGTAATCCGAATTTTAATGCCGCTTTGTGAGCGCAAATATCAATTCCGTATGCCATGCCACTAACAATTATAATGTCTTTACCGGCGCATTCCTCCACCAATTTTTCGGTTAGATATCGCCCATATTCCGAAGATTTCCTTGTTCCAACAACACCTAAATATCGGTGTTTGTTAAAGTCCATGTTTCCTTTGAAATACAGCAAAATAGGAGCATCGTTACAATTTTTTAATCGAGCAGGGAAATCATCATCTAAAAAGAAAAGCACTTGCACTTTTTTCTTAAGAACGTTTTTCAACTCGGCTTCAGCCAGATGGAAAATTTTCTGACGAGCTATACTCCTTGCTGTCTTCGGACCAATATCCGGAATCTTCTCCAGCTGAGACGCCTTTTGCTTGAAAACTTCTTCTAAGCTACCGCAATAGCTTAAGAGTATACGAGCCAAAACAGGACCGACATTCGGAATCATGGTTAAGGCAATCTGATATAAAATCTTATCTTCTTTATTCATCACGTTAAAACCGCCTTGCAGGAGAAATAAAAATCACTTTTAGCGGATGCGGCAAAAATACTTTTCTATGTCAGAAATTGGTTGCAATTTTAACCGATCTTATTAACACATCAGCCGAATCTGTTGCAACATGACTAAATCGCTACTTAAATTATATCTAATCCCGGTAATTCTATTCCTATTTTCATCATTCGAAAGCCATGCTCAAAAAGGAACAATCAAAGGAACTATTATGGATGGAACCGATAAGGAATATTTATTCGGAGCGGTTGTTGGAGTAAAAAAAGTGAATCAAGGAACTTCTACAGATATGAATGGAGTTTATGAATTAAAGTTATCTCCCGGAACTTATCTCTTAGAAGTAAATTATGTCGGATATGAAAGATTTTCACAAACAGTAACGGTAACTGAAGGACAAGAAATAAAACTTAACATTGTTCTTAAACGTGCCGCTCAAACATTAGAAACAATTGTTATTTCTGCCGGTAAGCACGAACAAAAATTGGAAGAAGTTGTGGTCTCAATGGATGTATTAAAACCGTCTTACATTGAAAACACAAACCAAACAAGTATGGAAACGGCGGCTGAGCAAATTCCGGGAGTGACGGTAATCGACGGACAAGCAAATATCAGAGGAGGATCGGGATTCAGTTACGGAGCAGGAAGTCGTGTATTGATTTTAGTTGACGACCTTCCTTTGCTAGCCGGTGATGCCGGTGATGCAAAGTGGAGCTTCCTACCGATTGAAAATCTCGAACAAGTTGAAGTTATCAAAGGTGCGTCATCTGCACTTTTCGGATCGTCGGCACTTAACGGAGTGATTAACTTACGCACCGCCTATCCAACAGATAGCGCTGTAACGAATCTATCTTTATACAGCGGATTTTATGATACTCCCGCTGATAAAACTATGAAATGGTGGGGCGACAAAACACAAATGACTAGTGGAGTAAATTTCTCCCATAGAGAAAAAATTAAAAATCTCGATTTAACAATTGGCGGACATCATCTATCAGAAGATGGATATCGCTTAGGAGATAATGAGGAACGTTGGAGAGGAAATGTAAACTTAAGGTATCACTTCAAAAAAATCACGGGATTAAATGCCGGTATTGCTGTGAATACACAAAGAGCAGGAGGATATAATTATTTAATCTGGCAAAACGATACCGCAGGAGCATATTTGCCTTTAGGAGGAATGGATACTGTGGGATCTACAGCAAGTAAATATAATACTGCAAGAACATATATCGACCCATCAATTAATTACACGGGGAAAAATATGAGCTACAAGTTAAGATCGAGATATTTTATTACCAACAATAAAAATAACACAAATCAAGGATCAAAAGCTCAAACATATTTTGTTGAATTTTTAACTCAATATAATTTCAAAAACCTACTCACTCTTTCGGGAGGAATCTCATCATTCTCAACGAATGTAAAAGGAGATTTATTTAACTCACAAACAGGAAATAATAACTCACTTTATTTTCAAGGTGATTTAAAATACGGCAAGTGGAATGTTTCATCGGGAATACGATTTGAAAACGGAAAGATCAGCGGAAAAAAATTCGATACAGAAAAACTATTACGATTTGGAGTAAACTATCAAGCATTCAAATACACTTATTTGAGAGCATCATACGGTCAAGGATTCAGATTCCCTACCATTGCAGAAAAGTTCATCAAAACACGAGTAGGAGATATTGTAATTTATCCTAATGATTCATTAACGATTGAAAGAGGATCATCAATTGAAATTGGAATTCGTCAAATGTTTAAGATATCAAATATTTCCGGAATGCTCGATTTTAGTGTATTCCGACAAGAATATAAAGACATGATGGAATTCACTTTTGGACCATGGGGTAATCCGTTTGTAGATCCGCTTTACGGATTAGGATTTAAATCGAAAAACATCGGAAACACCAGAATTGATGGCATGGAATTAACGCTATCGGGAGAAGGAAATATCGGCAAAGTTCAAGAAGCATTTATGGGAGGAATTACAATGATTGATCCATATCAAACTGACTTCTTACTTTCGCGCGACAGCTCTACAAACTCGTCGAAGGTGAACATTCTTAAATATCGCTACAAAACAATGTTTAAGTTTGACAGCGAAACAACATTCAAAGGATTTTCATTTGGAATTAGTGCACGCTACTATAGCTATATGGAAAACATCGATAAAGTTTTTGAAGGAGTAATCCCCGGTGTAAAACATTATCGTGAAAACAATCATAGTGGAGAGTGGGTATTCGACACAAGATTAGCTTATGCATTCAGCAAGAAAGTTAAATTCGCATTAATAGGAAAAAACATTACGAATAACATTTATGTTACTCGTCCCGCAGACATGCAAGCACCACGCTCCTATTCAGCTCAGTTATCATTTAACTTCTGATGCTAAAAAATTTTAAGGGCTTTGTAATTAGCGTAAACTATTTACCGGTTGACGCAATTACTATTTTCCCTTTTATCTTTCTGAAAAAATCGAAGTTGCCGGTTATAAAAAGTTGGCTACAACACGAGCGTATTCACCTGCTACAACAAGCGGAATTGCTTATTGTTTTTTTCTATGTTTTTTACCTTCTCAACTACCTTTACTTAATTGTAGTTTTAAAAGATCATCAAAAAGCCTACCGATCAATTGCGTTTGAAAAAGAAGCTTACATTAATCAATCAAGCCCTGCTTATTTATTCAATAGGAAGATGTTTGCTTTTTTAAACTACAGGAACTAACTCTTTCGCTTTTTCTTATAAAATATTGAGTTTGATCATCCGGATTCCCCAATCCTTATCATACAAACATGAAGTTTTACTTAACTATTCAGATTAACGTGGTTAATTAGGGATTTTCAAGAAAATAATGCTATACTTTTGCGTCGTGCAAACAAAACCAATAATTACCGTTAAGGATTTACAAAAGAGCTACGGGGACTTTCATGCCGTGAAAGGCATTTCCTTTGAAGTTTACAATGGAGAAATCTTTGGTCTTCTAGGCCCCAACGGTGCAGGAAAAACTACCACGCTGGAAATTATCGAAACTCTTCGCGAGAAATCGGGAGGTACTGTTATAGTTGACGGTTTGAATATCGATTCGCAAGCTAACGATATAAAACAAATTATAGGCGTGCAATTGCAAGCTGCAGGTTATTATCCAAGTCTTTCACTAACTGAATTACTTGAGTTATTTGCCGGACTTTACAATATGCCGATTAATACACTTGAAATGTTATCGCGTGTCGGATTAGAAGATAAAGCGAAAGCAAAATTCAAGGAACTTTCAGGAGGACAAAAACAACGATTTTCGATTGCTACTACGCTTATTAATAAACCAAAAATTATTTTCCTTGACGAACCGACTACGGGATTAGATCCTCAAGCGCGTAGAAATCTTTGGGATTTAATTCGTGAAGTAAAAGCGATGGGCACAACTGTAGTTATTACTACCCACTACATGGATGAAGCCGAACAACTTTGTGATCGTGTTGCAGTGATGGAAGGAGGAAAAGTTATTGCACTAGACACTCCTGATACACTAATCGACAACTTGGTAGCGAGTGGATTTGAAAGAAAAAAAGAAGTTAAAAAAGCTAATCTCGAAGATGTGTTTCTGTCGCTTACAGGACAGGAATGGAGAGACGAATAATCAACTACGATGAAATATAGTCAATTTAAAGCCATGATGGCCATTGCTAAAGCTAGCTTTAGGTCTATCACCCGCAGCCCTTCGGCAGTTGTATTTACGCTCGTTTTTCCTCTTATTTTTATTACCGTTTTCGGATTCTTGAAAGGTGGAAGTGTCACGTTAAACGTTGCATTGTCATCGCATAGCGATCAGCAAAATTCGGTTTACATTGGACTAATCAGTAATCCTGCTTTTTCAGTCCATCATGATATGGATTCTGTTGAGCAACGTACCTTGTTATTAAAAGGAAAATTAGATGCCATTATCGATATCCAAAAAGTTCAACTTGATTCATCAAGCACTTATGATGTGAATTTATATACTACAATGGCTTCTGCAGAAAAAGGAATCATTGTTCGTTCTATGCTTGAGCATCTTATTGATAAATCAAATTTATCGGCAGCAAAAATAATTTCTCCTATGGCTACTCTTAAGCAACAAGAGTTAAAAGGAAGAACTTATTCCACTATAGACTTTATACTTCCCGGACAACTTGGTTTCTCGTTATTGAGTACCGGAGTATTCGGAACGGCCTTTGTGTTTTTTAATCTACGTCAAACATTAGTAATAAAGCGCTTCTTTGCAACTCCTATCCGCAAACCTTTTATCGTGATGGGTGAAGCATTGGCGAGAATGGTTTTTGCAATGTTGGGTGCTGCCTTTTTAATTGCATTAGGACATTATGCATTCGGATTCACTTTAATTAATGGTTTAGCCACCGTAGCCGAAATGCTTGTATTAAGTGCTATGGGCTTGATCGTTTTCATGGGATTCGGATTTGTGGTTTCCGGGATTGCTAAAAGTGAAAGTACTATTCCGCCGCTAGCTAACATCATTACACTTCCTCAGTTTCTACTCTCTGGGACTTTCTTTGGAGTTGAAAATTTCCCCACTTGGCTACAACCTATTTGCAAAATGCTTCCTCTTACCTATTTAAACGATGCAATGCGAAAAGTAGCGTTTGAAGGAGCGAGTTTACTGGATCTTGGTCCTCAGTTGGCAGTAATTACCTTATGGGGTGTCATCATTTACGCTATAGCAGTAAAAGTTTTCCGCTGGGAGTAAAAAAAATGACGGTTTGTCAGATTTTCCGACTTTGGCGTTGTGTTTGACAATATTTTTGCGTTTCATTCGTATTTGATTTCAATACGATCGAAAACTGAATAGTATTTATATTGTTAAACTAAAAACGTAAAAAGATATGTTAGGTATTTATTTCATCTCCATCGTATTTATGATCATCGGGTGGATGGTCAGCAATAAGTTGAAGAGAAAATTTGAAGAATATTCACAAACTCCCATTAGTTCCGGATTAACCGGACAAGATATCGCTTTGCGAATGCTTCGCGATAATGGGATTCAAGACGTAAAAGTCATATCGGTAGAAGGACGATTAACTGACCATTACAATCCATTAGATAAAACGGTTAATTTAAGTCACGATGTATTTTACGGAAGGAATGCTGCTGCTTCTGCGGTAGCTGCCCATGAATGCGGACACGCTGTCCAACATGCTAAAGCCTATTCAATGCTTCAAGTGCGCTCGGCATTAGTGCCAATCGTAAATATTGCTTCGGGATGGATGCACTGGGTATTGTTAGCGGGAATTATGATGGTGAATACATTTCCGGGACTATTATTATTCGGAATTGCCTTATTTGCAATGACAACTTTGTTCAGTTTGATTACACTTCCGGTTGAATTTGACGCTAGCAACAGAGCATTGGCATGGTTAGAAACATCCGGAGTTTCAACTCCTCAAGAGCATGCACAATCGAAAGACGCTCTTTGGTGGGCTGCAATGACTTACGTGGTAGCTGCACTTTCTGCCATTGCTACTTTGATGTACTATGTAATGATTTATATGGGTCGTCGCGACTAAAAAAAGAACTTTTTAACGAATAGGGCCGGGAAATTTCCGGCCTTTTTTCTTGCTGATATTCCTCAAATTGTCCAATTTTAAGCGGGAAGTGCTATTTTTGGCGAATGAGCCTACCTGAGAATATTGTTTCGAGAATAAAACAGCTGGAAGAGAAGTTCAATGCCATGGGACAAGACCTTAGTTCTTATCTCGATGGATTGCTTTATGCTGATTATTTAACTTACTGGGATTATATCCATTTAGACACCCTTTTAAGCCTTCAATCGCCGAAAACGAAATTTCCCGATGAAGAAGTGTTTATTATGTATCATCAGATTACGGAATTATACTTCAAGCTTTCGATTCACGAATTCAAACAGATTGCGGTTCAAGAGAAGCTAACAGGAGATTTCTTGACAAAGCGACTTCAGCGAATCAATAGATACTTTGTTTCTTTAACCGATTCGTTCTCTATTATGGTTGACGGAATGGAGCCTGAGCAATTTCAAAAATTCAGAATGAGCCTTCTTCCAGCATCAGGATTTCAATCGGCACAATACCGTGCGATTGAAATTTATGCAACAGAATTTCAACGCTTAGTTTCCAAAGATTTCAGAGAGAAAATGAATGCTGCAAATGCTTCTATAAAAGAAATGTTTGAGCATATTTATTGGAAAGCAGGAGCAACTGAACTTGCTACAGGAAAGAAAACATTAACGCTGATCCAGTTCGAAGAAAAATACTCGAAAGAGCTAACTGAACTTGCTGAGAACAAGGTTTCTTCTAATGTTTGGACACTTTATAACACTTTGTCGAAAGAAGAACAGCAAAAACCTGAATTAATCCTCGCGTTAAAACAACTCGACGTTAATGTTAATATCAATTGGCCGCTTTCTCATTATAAATCGGCTGTCAGATATTTACACAAGAACCCGGAAGATATTGCTGCAACCGGAGGAACAAATTGGCAGAAATACCTGCCTCCACGTTTCCAAAAGCGTATTTTTTATCCTGAAATTTGGTCTGAAATGGAGATCGAAGAATGGGGTAAAACATGGGTTGAAGACCTTTTTAAGAAATAAGGCGCCCTCCTGTTCATATTTTTATTGCTGAAAATCAATTCATTGTGATTTAATTGAAACTATTATTTTAGTTTATGATATAAACTACTTTACATTTGTTAAAAATTAAAACACTATGAACAAGTACATTATTGCTTTAATGTTGCTGATCGGTACCGGTCAAGCAATTGCACAAGATTCAACCAATGCTCGCAGAGCTCCAATTTCTAAACCTAAGCCGTTAACTGAACGTGAAAAAATAGACCGTTTCTTGAAACGATATTTGGCAACATGGGATACATGCTCGAATCCGAAAGTAAAAACACAATTATATCGTGGATTCGAACAATTAGCAGTAAAAGACACGAATTATTGGACAACCCAATATTATGCAGCATTTTACCTAGCACTCACGACATTTTCTTATATCGATTCAGCTAGTCAAGAAAAATGGTATGAAAGAGCTCTAATGTATGCTGATCGCGCAATTAAACTTCAACCAAAAGAATCTGAATCGGTTTTATTAAAAGGAATGATACTAGGAATGAAAATAGGATCAAATCCTGAGCTGGGCAGAACATTAGGACCACAATCTACTATGTTATATGCAGAAGCTAAAAAATTAAACCCTGAAAACCCTCGCGTATATCTAGAACTCGGAGAGTCGGCAATGTATACACCTGAGCAATATGGTGGTGGAAAAAAGGTTGCAGTAGATAACTTAACGAAGGCCGTTGAAAAATTCAAAACTTTCAAATACAGTGATCCATTACTTCCACATTGGGGAGAAGAACGTGCAAAGAGCATTCTTGAAAAAGCTAAGAAATTAAAATAACCACTAAAAAAACTTTTCAATGAGCGCAACTAAAGAGATGACACACGAAGAAAGTCTTCGTCTCATCAAAAACATGATTCAATCGGTGAAGAGTGATTTTGAAGATGATAGTTTCCAGTACCTATTTTGGGGATGGCTGGTATTTAGTGCTGCAATTATTCACTACACTCTAATCCAATTAAACTATGAATATGCATCGTTAGTATGGCTATTAATGCCAGTTGGAGGAATAGTTTCTGCTTTACACTCTAGAAAACAAAACAAAGGAAGGAAAGCAAAATCGTTCGTTGAACAATTTATCAATCATATTTCAACAGCCTTTTTAATTTCACTTACAATTGTGTTATTCTCAATGCCTCACCTTCAAGAATCATGTTACCCAATGATCCTTGTGTTATATGGAATATTCCTTTATACGTGTGGAAGTGCGATTGAATTCAACCCTTTGAGATTTGGTGGAGCACTCAACTGGATAGCCGCTCTTATTGCATTCAATGTATCATTTGAAATTCAACTATTGATCTTAGCAGGAGCTGTTCTTGGTGGATACATTATTCCGGGATATTTATTAAAACGCAAATACTCTAATCAACAGTCGTTGAATGCTGCTTAATCATGTTTAAAGATTTAGACCCATTACTTCATCAGCAATTGCGTTTGTCGGTGATCTCACTTTTAGTGAGCACCAAAGAAGCTGAATTTGGGTTTCTTAAAGACAAAACTAATGCTACTGCAGGTAACCTTAGCGTTCAGCTGAATAAGTTAGCCGATGCAGGATATATTACGATTGCTAAATCTTTTAGAGATAATTACCCCTTGACTACTTGCAAGATTACCCAACAAGGAATATCCGCCTTTGAAAATTACGTATCTGCTCTACAAGATTATTTAAAATCGAAATAAAAGAAAAGCCCTGAAGTTTCATTCAGGGCTTTTCTTTTATTCAGCTTCTTTCAATCCGTATTTTTTCATATACTTTCTGTAAAGTTGCTTTTGTATATTATCGAGATTTATTTCCTTCCCACGTATATACGCCATCTGCACATCGCTCGATTTCATATCCAATATATCACCGCTCGAAACAATTATTGTTGCATCTTTTCCGGCTTCTAATGAACCTACACTTGCATCAATTCCTAATATTCGGGCAGGCGTTAACGTTATAGATTTAAGTGCATCTTCTTTATCCATTCCGTAACCCACTGTCTCTCCCGCTTGAAAAGGCACATTTCTATCTTGCCAGAAACCATCATCAGTAATCGCCACATCTATTCCTTCTTTTACTAATAGTACGGGAAGTTTAAATGGCATATCTATATCATCATCATCGCGTTCAGGCAATACATGCGTACGCATTATTATTACAGGAATATTATTTTCCTTTATCTCCTTTGTAACCATCCATCCATCACGAGCACCGACTAAAACCATTCTTAACTTGAATTTATTTCCAAAGGCAATTGCTGCTAAAATATCTTTCACATAATTACATCTTACATATAAAGTTTTGGATTTGCTAAACAGTCCTTTCATCGCCTCGAAATTCGGATTATACACCGCATTGTTTCCCGCAGCATATGATTGCGCTTCATAGAACAATTCATTTAAGTCAGCCATTTGCTTTTCACTTCTCTTCTTCTGATCATCTTCTGAATCGACCCACCAAGCTTTTACCGTTTGCAAGGATGGAAAATTCAACCAGATACCTTCATCCATTTTATAAGCTGCATCTTCATAGTTCCATCCGTCGAGTTCTACTACCGACGATTGCCCTGAAACTAATCCTCCACGTGGAGTAATTTGCGCTAACAGTATTCCATTGGAACGAACTGTAGGAGTAACTTTCGAATCGGTATTGTAAGCAATAATTGATCTTGCACTTGCATTCAACGATCCTGTTTCATTGTAATCGTTTGTTGCTCTTACCGCTTCTATTTCACTTAATCCTAAAGAAGTATTCATAGCAATTAATCCGGGATATACCTGCTTGCCATACACATCAATTATAGTATCAAATGCTAATCGACTTGGTTTAAAATTCTTGCCATCCATCACAAACGTGATTTTTCCGTTTGCAATCCCGATAGCACTTTGAGGAATTACTTTACCGTTTCCAATATGTGCATATCCTCCTAATAGAAGTATTCTCTTTGTAGCCGTATCTGCCGGAGCAGGATTTTGTGCATATATCACTCCCGATATAAAAACACATAGTATGCTTAAGATTACTCTCATATTATCTCGGTGATTTTTCATTATCATTACAGTGATATAATTCGTCAATAGTTAATGTTGCCTTTTGAACTGCACCTCCTGATAATTTTTCATCCATCATTTTCTTAATTAATCGTGCTCGTTCAACTTTATTTCTTTCTCTAATTTGTTTATCTCTATCAATATCAAAATAGCAGATTCCGTCGACAAATGTTTTGAGTGGTTTAGCATATACACTTAATGGATTGTCGTTCCAAATTACAATATCTGCATCTTTCCCTTCTTTAATACTTCCTACTCGATTATCAATATGCAAAAGCTTCGCCGGATTAAGCGTTACAAATTTCAATGCTTCTTCTTCTGAAACATGTCCGTATTTTACTGCTTTCGCTGCCTCTTGATTTAATCGACGAGCCATCTCCGCATCATCACTGTTAAAAGCTGTCACTAAGCCCATGTCATGCATTATCTTTCCGTTGTAAGGAATTGCTTCCATTACTTCGTACTTATAAGCCCACCAATCACTAAAGGTAGAAGCACCAACACCATGAGCTTTCATTTTATCGGCAACTTTATACCCTTCTAGTATATGAGTAAAAGTGTTTACTCTAAATCCAAAACTATCTGCTACATGCATTAGCATATTAATTTCACTTTGCTCATAACTATGGCAAGTGATAAATCTTTTCTTATTGATGATTTCTGCTAACGCATCTAATTCAAGATCACGGCGAGGCATTACCGAACTTTTTGAAGAAGCGGCATTCTTTCTCGCCATATCATAGTTTTTAGCTCGAGTAAATGCATCCATGTACACTTGCTCTACTCCCATCCTAGTTTGAGGATAACGTGTAGTATTATTATCGCCCCAATTACTTTGCTTAACATTTTCTCCTAATGCAAACTTGATGAATCCATCAGCATTTTCGAACTTCAATTGCTCTGCACTTTTTCCCCATCTCAATTTAATCAGCGCTGTTTGTCCGCCGATAGCGTTGGCACTTCCATGCAACAAATGAGATGTAGTTACGCCACCTGCTAATTGTCGGTAGATATTTACATCATCCGGATTTAATACATCTCCAATTCTTACCTCTGAAGTAACCGATTGAGTTCCTTCATTTACGCCTTCATTAATTGCTATATGCGAGTGCTCATCGATAATTCCGGCAGTAACATGCTTACCTGTTCCATCAATAATTTGTAAATCGCCAATTTTAAAAACAGTAAGATTTATTGCTTTCCCAACTTTAATAATTTTACCATTGCTAATAAGCACATCTGCCTCGGAAAGTATACCGGCATCTTCATTGGTCCATACCGTTGCATTTTTAATTAGCACATTCTTGGCTGTAGGCAAAGTATCAAAACCATATGCATTCAAAGGATACCAAATTTTTCCGGGAGCAGTAACTACATCATTCTTCTTTGATGTGTCTTTCTTCTCTTCCCAACTTTCTTTAAAATCAGCTGTCCAATTTACCCAACTACCATCCGGAGTTTGAGCATTACCGAATAACTTTCTTGCTTCACTATTGTATTGCCCATTTAAGCGATAAACACCTTTCCCTTTTAGAGGTTCAATCTTGATAGTAAACTGATATACGTCCTTATCAAAATCTGCCTTTATCTTTAAGGTATCCTTCAACAGCGTACATTCAGGGTTAATGGCTTTCCCTCCTAACTGCAGTGAATAGCCCTTTAAAGTATCCAGGACAAGAGTATATTTCCCTCTTATATCAGTACTATCTTGTACATTAACATCGAATTGCTTTCCTTCAATCCATGTATCAGTGATAATTGCATCTTTCTCGAAAATATCATTTGTACTTACAAAGAAATTAGCCAACATTCCCGGCATAATTTTTCCTGTTTGATCAGAAACATTCATCAGCTGCGCGGGAGTTGTGGTTAATGCCTTTAATGCATTCTCTTTTGATAATCCACAGGTAACTGCTTTCTGTAGATTTTTCAGAAACGACTTAGGCTCTTTCAATCCTGCAGATGTAATACAAAAAGTTACTCCTGCTTTACTCAACATTGAAGCGTTATAAGGAGCTAGCTCCCAATTTTTCATTTCAGCTAAGCTAATATTCATAGCATCAAATGGATTCGACACATCGTAAGCTTCAGGAAAAGTTAGAGGAATTATAAAAGCATCTCCGGTCTTAACGATTTCATCGAGACGTTTGTATTCATCACCTCCACCTTTGATAATATATTTAACATTGAATTCATCACCTACTTTATCAGCTCTCAAAGCAGATTTATAATTATCAACTTCAAATATTTGAGGAAGCTTACTGTTTACATTCCAACTTTCCAATGAAATATTGAAATCCTTTGCAGTACTTGTGCGATACCATTCAGCATCGATATATGTTTGTCGCAACAAAGCGATTGTCCCCATTAATGAACTCGGATAATCTTGCGTTGAGCTTCCTTTCTTAAACGAATAAGTTGCAGCTGCATTAGCCTTCAATATGGCATCGCCTTCCGTTTGATCCATTAATGTTACCAAGGCAGCTGTTCCTCGAGCAATGCCATCACGTTGAATTGAAAGAACAGTACCAAATCCATTTCGGCGGTATTCGCCGGCTTTCTTATCATCGATAACAAAATTAGCAGCGGCATTATATTCAGGCTTTAATGCTTGATTCCAGCTATAAGCACCTTTAGTGTTGGTATTAAACTGTGGACCGCGGTTATCATTTCCCGATTTCTTGACTTCCGGCTGTCCGTAACCGGTATATAGATCAATAAATGCAGGATAAACATTTTTGCCTTTCAGGTCAATTATGATGGCTCCCGGAGGTATTGCCACCCCTGCGCCAACGGCTACAATTTTGTTCTTTCTGACGACCATCGAGGCGTCGGTTAGTCGAGTCGACGGGTCTTGCCAGATCGTTGCGTGGGTGAAAACAAAGGTGTTTTCCTTCTCATTTGAGAGTGCTTGCACAGGAGAAGTGCTCTGGGCAAACAATGAACTAACGGCTAGGTTTACCGTGAATAACAATGTTAGTATTTTCTTCATAGGCTTTAAAAAGCTGCAACACGAAGGTAATAGTTTTATATCGTTGTTAGGATGTGGTCAATTTTACATTTTAACGGCATGTTGTGGGATTTATGCAAGAACTGAAACCGACCAAAGACACCCTCCTAAATATCCACCAGTTGCCTAAAAACAAGCTGGTGTTAGATTATGTGTTGTCGCGTCTCGGGGAGAACAGTTCGCCGGAAAGGTACGATCTGATTGTCTCGCTTTTCGATATGTATAGAACATCTACCGGTTTTAATCCATTAGCTTTATCAAAAGGACGATTCAGAAGAATTAAGGCAACAGAATATAAAGCAATGATTGGTGAGATCGAAAAAGATCTTGACACTATCATCCATTCTGATCAGTATAAACAGCTGGTAGCAAAGCAGATGAACTACCAACCGTTGTTTGAGGAGTTCTCGAGCTTGACGGAATCATTGGCAATTCACCCGCCTTATTCCATGACCAATGAGGTGGAAGACTTCGAGAAAAAGTTGAATCATAGAGAAGCGTATGAACTTTTGATTCACTTCTATCGCACGAATCAACCTTTCTTCAACGACACCAGAAATGGCGACAACCTCGACGATTTTCTATCGATGTACGATAGCGCTTATGCGCGAACTCACCAATTATATCGTCAATCGAGAGGGTCGTTAGTTCTTATTAAGCATGAAAAAGACGCATTACTTGGCAAATTTAATTATCAGGCCATAAATGAACTTTTCGAGGAATTCGGACAGTTACTAACGTTAGAGCCTAACCGATTTACGAAAAGTGATTTGCTTAGCAAGATCATTCGCTTGGGATTAATTTTCCCTAATCCTTCGATAACCCTTGCAAGTTATATCGACCATGTGGCGGAGAATTTAGATACAATTATTGCTCAGCATACAGAAGCTGAACAATTACTTTGCAGCTTTGTAGCTTTGTATCATCAAAATTCGGATATAGATCACCGTTATAAATTATTGCAAAGAGCTGAAGCTTTCACTAAAGATAGCGGCAAGGAATCAGAAAGAGCTTTTATTAAAATCAACAAGGCCTTAATTGCACTTGATGTTCAAGATTATAATACAGCGCTAAAAGCATTAAACGAGGCAGAACATTTAGTATTCCGTTCATCATGGAAGCAAGCGTTAGGTCGTAATGCATGGATCCAAATTTGCGAGTGGAGAAGCTTGATATTTACTATCATGACACTTAGAGGTGAGGAGCATTACACGACTTTACTATTTAATGATCTCGAAAAAGTAGTCAACGATTCTTCAATGCATCGCCATGACAGTGCTATTATATCTCTTGAATTAAATGCCCTTCGCTATTTCATCGACAACCGAAGAGATCAAGCACTAGAAAACTTCGAGAAAGCAAACAACTACCGATGCGATGCAATTGATCATCCTCGTTATCTTTTGAATTCGTACTTCATTCAACTCTTGAAAGGAGCTTCCAAAAAAGGCAAAACAACCGATTTTAAAGAGGCTCTCATAAATAGCAAAGCACCGTTTTATCGCTCGGCATGTTCCGACTTAATCGATTTATGTGAAAAGCACTTCAAGAGTAATAAAGAAGCCATCTTAAAAGATGAATAATTAGAATTCCGATTCTTTAAAAACATTAAAGAGTTTGTTCTGTTATAAATTAAACTCCTTATCATGAAAATTAATAATCGCTTATTATTGCTTTTAGCATTTTTATCGTTTTCTGCTTGTAATTCTAAAACAGATAAAAAAGAAATCCCTTCAATAGGCTTTATCGATTTTGTTGAAGATGCAACGTTAGCCAAAGCGAAACAAGGATTTATCGATGCTTTGTCAAAAAACGGATTTTCAGAGGAGAATAACACTTTGAAGATAAATTACAAGAATGCTCAAGGAGATCAGCCAACTTTATTACAGGCAATCGACTTAATGGTTTCTGAAAAGCCCGACTTAATTGCTAGTAATACTACACTAGCCACAATTAATGCGGTTCAAAGATCGAAGGGAATTCCGGTTTTCATGATGGTAGCTCCTCGTCCCGATATTGCCGGACTAACAGATAAATCAGGTAATGCCCCATCAAATCTCTTCGGGACCTATGAAACACTCGACTATATTGATACTTCAGCAGCCTTGGTAAATGAATTATTCCCGAAAGCAAAAAAAGTTGGAACCGTTTATAGTCAGTCGGAATCGCAATCAGTTGATGCATTAAATCGACTAAAGAAAGTTTGTGCTACAAAAGGGATTGAAGTAATTGCCATTCCTGTTACCAATTCATCGGAAACGCAATTAATCACGCAATCACTTCTCGATAAAAATATTGATGTATTCTTTGCTTTACCCGACAATGTAATTTTCTCGAGCTTCGAAACTATTGTTAAAAGTTGTAACGATAAACATATTCCGATTCTCACGTCTGAAGCGGGACTAGTCTCCAGAGGAGCATTGGCAAGTTTTGGTGCTGATATGTACCAATGGGGATATCAATCGGGATTGCAAGCAGCAACTTTTTTAAAAGATAAGAATATTATAACGCTCAAGCCTGAAATTGTAAATATTCGATTGAAAGTGATGAATTCTAAAGTAGCTCAAGTATTCAACATTCAACCTGATTCATCATTTACACAAATTCAATAATGGAATTCTACCTCACAGCTATTCACCAAGGCCTTGCATTTGCTGCATTGGGCTTGGGAATTTTTTTAAGCTTGAGAATTTTGAATATTCCTGACATTACTACCGATGGAAGTTATACTTCGGGAGGGATTATCACTGCGTGGATGTTAGTGAACGGATGGTCGCCGGTGATTGCAGTTTTTGCAGCGATGATAGCAGGAGCTATTGCTGGCATTATTACCGGAACAATTCACACACGATTAAAAGTTCATCCTTTACTTGCCGGCATAATTGTTATGACCGGATTATACTCTATAAACCTAGCCATTTTAGGCAGACCCAATCAACCACTCATTAACATCGATAATTTGTTAATGAGTCCTTCGACGAATTCAGATCATAGCTCTATAATTTTATTTGTATTTTCTGTTGTTCTTATTATTCTTATTAATGCATTCCTCAAAAGTGATATGGGTATAGCATTAAGAGCAACAGGCAATAGTGAGTCAATGGTAAAATCGATGGGAGTAAATCCTGATAAAATGAAAATTATCGGCTTAGGAATCTCAAATTCGTTAACTGCATTAAGCGGATCGCTCATTGTTCAATATCAAGGATTCGGTGATATAAATATGGGTATCGGAATTGTTATATCAGGCTTAGGTGCTGTTATGATAGGAGATGTTGTTTTGCGAAATGCAGTATCACGCAAAATATATTTGCAATTGATCGCTGTAGTTTTAGGCTGTATTTTATTTCGATTGATATTAGCTACGGCTCTAAATATCGGTATCGATCCAAACTATTTAAAATTGATTACTGCGGTATTAGTATTATCAATTATTGCTTTCGGAAAAATAAAATTCACCTCGAAGGCATGATAGAAATTAAAAATATATCGAAGACTTTTAACAGAGGTAGTGCTGATGAAATAGTTGCACTAAAAAACTTGAGTTTAAAAATCAATGAAGGTGATTTTATTACTGTTGTTGGTTTCAACGGATCAGGAAAATCTACTTTATTGAATTTAATTTCGGGTTCTTTGATTGCTGATAGCGGCGAGATTATATTTAACGGTAGTAATGTAACAAAGCTACCCGATTATAAACGCAGCAAATATATCAGTCGCATTTTCCAAAATCCTTTAGCAGGTACAGCATCCGAATTATCCATTCTCGAAAACTTCAGATTGGCTTCTTTGCGAACACGATCGAAATCACTCTCAATAGGGAACACTAAATCATTCAGAAAAAACGTTTGTGATAAATTAAAGACCCTCAATATGGGCCTTGAAAACAAACCGGAGGCATTAATGGGTAGTTTGTCGGGGGGACAACGACAAGCCTTAACATTATTAATGTCGGTGATGGATGAAAGCAAAATCCTGCTACTCGATGAGCCAACCGCCGCCCTCGACCCGAAATCGGCTGCAATTGTCATGGAATTAGCAGAAAAAATAATTCGTGAAGGAAACCTTACTGCTATAATGGTTACTCATCGGATGAAAGACGCCTCTAATTACGGTAACCGTCTGATAATGATGAGAGAAGGGAGTATCGAAAAGGATTATTCTGAGAGCGAAAAAAAGACAATTATCGCCGATGACCTAGTTAGATGGTTCAACATCTAATTACTCGCTGATTTACAAAGAGTTATCTTTGTAAAATTGCAAATTGCAATCGTAACAAATTAGGCTCTTCTGCGTATTTTAACCGATCAGCCTTTTAAACTGTATTACCGTGTATTACAAAAAAATAGTATTGCTGTTTTTAACAGTATTATTCTCAATTCAGGGAATCGCCCAACGATTTCCTGATGCTAGTGTTCCGGCTCCTAAAGAATGGACGGGAAAGATATTTCATTTAAGTCAAGATTACCCAACATCTGTTACACCTGAAAAAAATCTTCCTTGGTTAAAGTATGATTATAAAACACAGCCTACCGAATACATTATGGCAGTTTATAATTATATACTCGAAGGTAATATCGAAGCTGACTGGATTGTGCAAGACAACAAAGTTCGTAAATGGTATCATGCACCATGGATGCATTATCGCATATCGGGTGGTGTTGATATGGCTCGTGAACCATTAAACGGAATTACTCGTGAACGAGATTCTCGTCCCCATGAATTAAGTCCCGTTCAAGAAACAGTTTATCAAAATTGGGCTGTAGGATTTTACAATCCTGCCGGAGGTTATACTGTAGGACAAGTTTGGAAAGACCATAACCATCCTGATCCTAGCAAAGCTCTTTTCCCTGAAGGAACAGTATCAGCTAAAGTTATTTTTACTGAAGCTGATTCAACAGAAGTGCCTTATTTAAAAGGAGCACCATCAACAACTGCTTATGTTTATCGTAAAGCATGGGATAGCACTAAACGTGAACTTAAGAAGATGCATTTATTGCAAATTGATTTTTCTGTTAAAGATTCACGAGCGAAATCAACTACCGGTTGGATAATGGGAAACTTAGTGTATAATGGAGATGTGAAAAATGAAAATCCGTGGTTACGTGTTATGCCTGTCGGATTATCATGGGGAAATGATGCAGGAGTGACTCCCGAAAACGTAAAAGACAAACCGCTTTATCAAACGTATATCAATCCTTCTATTCGACCTATTGCTCATTTAGGATGGGCGGGGCGATTAAATGGAATGATTGACAATCCGCAATCATCTTGTATCTCCTGTCATGGTTCAGCTTCTTTCCCTTTTATTATGGAAGGAGCTCCTTCAGAAACAAATACAACAAAAGAAAGGTTGAGCTGGTTCAATGTAAATGCAAATGAAAATACAGCATACTTACCGGGAACAATTTCTCTCGACTATTCACTGCAACTAGCAATAGGAATCGGCAATTTTTATAGTTGGAAAATATTTAACCAAAAGAGAACTGTATCAGAAAAAATTGTCAATCGCTTACAATCGTGGAAATATCCCGATGTGCTATTCTGTACATTGCTAATCATAGTAGGCTTAGTGTTTTTCTTATGGAAGCAACCACGATGGGCGTTCAACTATCGAGAGACTTCCGAGAACAATGCTATCTTCTTGGTTAGAGTTCTTATTGGAATTATAATGATATACCACGGAGTACCGAAAATTTTAGGAGGATTGCCGGCATGGTTATCCCTTGGACAAACTTTAGCTAACTTCGGTATCTTCTTTCATCCGGTTGCATGGGGTTATATGGCTGCTGCAACAGAGACAATTGGTGGATTATTACTTGTTTTAGGATTATTAACTCGTCCTGTAGCATTCATGTTGTGCTTTAATATGATTATAGCCAGTTCAAAGCATTTATTTTCGGGTCAAGGCATCGATGCGGCATTACATCCACTATCTTTGTTGGCTGTGTTCGTATTCTTATTACTTACAGGACCGGGGAAATTCAGTATTGATTACAAATTTTATTTAAAAAGCAATTCTAAATAGTTTTTATGCGGGATATTCAATTAGCCGTATCTATTATTAAAGCATTCAGAGAACGTGATTGCTATATGATCGAACTTCCATCTGACTTGGAAGTGTTGTATCATAGCGATCTTACATTCTTAGATGAACTTGAACAATCATTCGAAAACGGTTCTTACTCAATTCAACCTTGCCGATTAATTGAAGTACCGAAAGAGCGTGGAATGTTTCGCTACTATTCTGTGCTTGACATAAAAGATCAGTTATACTTTTGTTGGTTAACAATTAAATGTTTCCCATTCATTATAAAAAAGATCAAACCGGAAATTGCTTCACCTCAAAGTGTATTAGAAGAGTATCCCGTAGATATTAATTGGAAAAAGAAGTTATTCCGAAACAACTTAGAAGAACTTGAATATGTTTATCAAAGTTTAAAGCCGGAACATCAGTTTGTGTTTCAATCCGACATCACCAATTTCTACACGAGTGTTGACCACAAAATTTTAGAGAAAGAATTGATTGATTGCGGTGTACCTGCTAACTACGCAACTTCATTATGCAAAGCTATGTCGGCTTGGGCTGCTTTAACCGGCAGAGGATTACCTCAAATATTTTGGGCTAGTGATATCTTAGCTGAGTTTTATTTATTCCCTTTCGACAATTTTTTACGACATAGCAACTACTCTTTTGCTCGCTATATTGATAATATTGAAATCTTTTGTCATTCAAAATCAGATGCTCGAAAAGCATACTTTGAAGTAGTAGCTTTCATATCGAAACGCGGAATGTACTTGAAGGAAGAAAAAACAAAGTTTGTGTCGGCGCAACCTATTAAGAATGCTTTAGCCGGAAAAAAAACATTCAAGGATAAAGTTAAATCTACAATCAAAGAATTGCCTGCAGGACTTTCAAAATATTATTATTCAATAGAAGAAGCATTAGGAATGGTCAATTGCGAGGAACGCTTACTGGCTCGCCCTGAGGCCATAACAGGCTACCTAATGCATTATAGAAACAACGAAATCAATATTGATAAATCGTTAGCCAGTTTTCTTGTTTCAAATAGAATCGAATTCAGCTATCAATTGTATTGTGCATTGCATTTTATGATTGACTACCCTGCCCCTATTCCAAAAACGATTTCAGATTCTCTTCACCGCATTTTCAATAACCTTTCTCAACCATTATATGTTCGTTGCTGTGCGGCTCGTTTGCTATTGGCAGAAAACAAAAACAATCATTCACTGATTAAAGGAGCAATGGAAAGCAGTGACGACAATTTATTTAAAAATGAAATGCGAGTAATCCTCGAAAGAGAACTACCCGCATCACGTGTTTTTAATCCTTAATCTCCTATAGTTGCAATCACTTTTAATTCAATTGCAATAGGTGTCGGCAAACAATTTATTTCAATAGTAGTTCTGCAAGGCTGATTGTCTTTGAAATATTCGGCATACAAACGATTATAGGTTTTAAAATCGTCTTTCATATTGGTTAAAAATACCGTTACATCAACAATCTTATCCCAGCTGCTTCCTGCATCTTCTAAAATATAGCGGATGTTTCTGAAAACAGAGTGACATTGCGTTTCAATATCGTATGACACAATATTTCCATTCTCATCTAATTCAACTCCCGGTATTTTTTTGCTTCCTTTTTCTCTAGGACCAACACCTGATAAGAATAATAAATTTCCAACTCTGCGCGCGTGCGGATATAATCCTACAGGCTCAGGCGCTTTCGATGAATTGATTAACTCGTTTGAATCAGCCATATCTTTATTGTATTGTTATTTCAGTTTCTAATTCCCAGTTTTTACGAACTTGCAAATTGTCGGTAACAGCAATTCGCTCCGGTTGTTGCTTCTTGCGGATATTACCCGGCGTCCACTCTTTATTTTGGTCAGCATCGTCAACCAACCTTACTTTATAACTTGAAGGATTGATATATTCGAATTTATAATCTCCGTCGACTTTAATTTCTAATTGCTTTATTACGTCTAACTTTTCCGATGTCAGTTGTAGCAGATATTTTTTATCGGGAAATAATCCGCGTACTTTCACAATCAACACCCCCGACAATCGATCTGTTGTCATAGTAAAAGATTTATTCAGCGTATCATTCGTTAACCCATAGATATCGGTAAATACACCGGAAGGAATCATCACTCTATACTGATCGCCTCTCTTCCACTTATAATTAATATTGAATTCTCTTTGATATTCGCCCTTCTTTATTGCCGGAGTAACTGAATCTACCAATAATGTATCACGATAAATATAGGCAAATCCTTTGCTTGACTTTATCGGATGTTCACTTTTAAGCATCATACTCACACTTGTATCAGATGATTCAGGCGTTTGATAAACAAACAAATTCAGCTTCTCTTGTTCTTTTTTCTTCGATGTTCCGGATATCATTTTCACATCTACAGTATCACTTAACGTTTTACCGTCGAAAATCCTTAACTTAATTGCTTCTTGCAAAGTATCATTCGTAAATACCATTAAGGTATCATGATTAGCATTCCACTCTTGAATGATTTTACTTTTATCTACTCCATTTAACTCTTCTACTTTCACAGTAGAATCAGGCTTGTTTAATCCCACAGAGAAATAATAACGATCTTTCTTGGAAACCTTTGCTACTCTCACAACAGGTAGCTCTTGCAAAGAACATTTAAAATCGACGGTCGATTCTCCGGGCAGCTTAACTATACGATCAATAAAACCGAGCAATTCATCTTCTTCGCATTTGTAATTATTGTTCTTATCTTCAAATGCAAATACATAATATTCTCCTCCCGAAACATTGGAAATAGTATATGCTCCTTTATCGTCAGTTTTAGAGAAGTAATCAGGGCGTTTTACGAACACAAGTGAATCCGCATTCTCTACACCTTCTTTTCGGTACATCATTACCGATACTCCTTTCAAGGTCTCGTTGTTTTTTGCATTTCGAACTGTACCTTGAATGAATAAAGAATCAATAATTGGTCCGGTAGAGAAAATAAATTTATAGTTCTCAATTGCATTACTCTCGTGAATATCGGATATCGCCTTTCCAAAATTAATAGTATACGTTGTATTCTCTCTTAATGAATCAGGAAGTTTTATAAGAATTTCCTTTTTCAATGCTTTAATATCGGGAGTTGATGGCATTAACGGTGATATTAATAGCTGTCCGTTTAAATCAGTCAACTGCACATACTCATCAAACTTCAATTTAATTTCTCGTCCATGAAAATCGATTGCAGGATTTATCGGTTCCGACTCTTTCACCACTGGAGGTTTAATATCTTTCTCTCCTCCGGTAGGTGTAACTTTATTGGCACAAGATGCAATAAATAGAACACTCAAAATAAGCATCAATAATTTTTTCATATCATCGTTGCTTTAAAAACATCACTAATAATTGCCGTAACCTCTGAAAGATATTTTGCATCTATTGCATCAAAGTCGTTGAGCTGATCACTATCAACATCAAGTATCATTCTTACTCGATCGTTAATAATTACAGGCAATACAATTTCAGACTTCGACAATGAGCTGCAAGCAATATGTCCGGGGAACTGCTCCACATCAGGAACAATAATCACTCTTCCTTCTTGCCATGCTTTACCGCATACACCTTTGCCGTAACCGATGCGAGTACAAGCCAGCGGACCTTGAAAAGGTCCCAAAACCAGCTCTTCAGCTTTTACAAAGTAAACCCCAACCCAAAAGAAATTCATTGTCTCTTTTAGGACAGCCATCACATTAGAAATATTGGCAATTAAATCGGTTTCCCCCTCCACCAACGCTTTAATTTGCGGAATCATCACTTGGTACCGATCTTCTTTGCTAGCGTCTGCTGCCGCTTTTATGAGGTTTTCTGCCATAATTTTCACGGCAAAGATAACCATCAATTTTTACTCTGCATAGGCAATTGTAGCTACGGTTACTTTTGTGCCTTCAATCGCGTTAAAAAGCTGAATACAGGCTGCTAATGTCGACCCGGTAGTTAACACATCGTCAACAATCATTACTTTTTTACCTATAAATCGGTCGGGCTTAGTGACCCGAAACACCATTTTCACGTTTTTATGTCGGTCGAACCTGTTTTTTCGGGTTTGAGTATCGGTAAACTTAATGCGCCTAAGTCCGTCTTTCAATACTTCTTTACCATAAATATCGGCCATGCCTTGTGCAAAGCAATATGCTTGGTTATAGCCTCTGATTTTTTGCTTCTTTTTATGAAGCGGAATGGGAATAATATAATCTACTTGATTAAAGGATTCTGATTTCATGATTTCAGTTGCGCATACCGCTCCTAACTTATTCCCTATTTCAGGACGATTATTGTATTTCAATCGGTGCATCAACGTTTGTACTTTCTCTCCTTTATGAAAATGAAACAAGGCAGTAGCTCCTTCAAGGCGAACTTTCCCCCAGAACTGCTTTGCCACAGGGTTATCGGGCATTTGATGAAAATAAGTGCGTGGTAAATTAACCATGCAATGCGTGCAAATGACATCTTCTCCTTGCAACAATAATTCATCGCAGGCCGCACATAATGAAGGATATAAAATAGAAATCGTGTCTTGTAATACCTGCCGAATAAAATCAACTGCCTTCATGATTAGATTTTGCGCAAACCTACATCACTTAAAAGCAATTAAGCGACCACAAATAATTACAATCGTTTATTGTTCTTCGAAATCGTAAGTATCTTGAATATAGTTCTGATTATTCGGGTAGCGCACAAAATAAATTTGTTTAATTAATCCCGACAATGCAGCACGTAACTCATCAATATTTTTCTTGTTGATAGCAGAGATAAAAACAGAAGTGTAATTATTCTTAGCTATCCAATGCGTTTTCATTTCTTCCAACGAAATATTTTCTCGAGTTGAAGGAGTTAAATCATCTTCTTCTTTCTCGACATACTTATAGGCATCAATTTTATTAAATACCATTAAGATCGGCTTATCGATAGCGCCGATTTCAGCTAGTGTTTCATTCACTACGCGAATATGCTCTTCGAAATTTTTATGTGATATATCAACCACATGCACTAAAATATCTGCTTCACGCACTTCATCGAGTGTCGACTTAAACGATTCAACTAAATCATGCGGTAACTTACGAATGAATCCTACGGTATCTGAAAGTAAAAACGGAATATTCTCCCACACTATTTTTCTTACAGTAGTATCTAATGTCGCAAACAATTTATTCTCTGCAAAAACTTCACTCTTACTCAACACATTCATGATAGTACTCTTACCCACATTAGTATATCCTACCAATGCCACACGAATCATTTCTCCTCTCTTCTTTCTTTGTGTTGAATTTTGCTTATCGATCTCTTGTAATCTCACACGAAGCCTACTTAGCTTATCACGAATCACACGACGATCGGTTTCAATTTCCGATTCACCGGGACCTCTCATACCGATACCTCCACGTTGTTTCTCAAGGTGGGTCCACATTTTGGTAAGTCGTGGTAAAAGATATTTGTACTGCGCTAATTCAACTTGAGTTTTAGCTTGAGCGGTACGCGCGCGCTTCGCAAAAATATCGAGAATCAAATTGGTTCTGTCGAGCACACGACAGCCCATTATTTTTTCGAGGTTACGAAGTTGCGACGGAGTTAACTCATCGTCGAATATTGCAATTTGAATTTGATTGGCTTTATTAAACTCAATAATTTCTTCGAGCTTTCCTTTCCCAACAAATGTTCTTGAATCAGCATGATCCAGCTTCTGCGTAAAAATTCGAACCGTTTCGGCTCCTGCAGTTTCCGATAAAAAAGCTAATTCATCGAGGTATTCCTGTACTTGATCGGCACTCTGCGTGCGAGTGATTAGACCGATTAACACTACTCTTTCGGGAACTTGTCCTACAGTTAATGGAGTATGAGGCAAATTATTCTTTTGGTTTTTATGAACACGGGAAGGCACCTAAAGTATCATTCCCCTATTCATCATTATTTAAAATTAAAACCAACCGCGACCTGCACCAACAGCTCTGAACGGCCAAGGTATTGTTACCAGAACAAGTACCAATGCAATTCCGTACCAGATTGCAACTGTTTTGAATTTTGCAGCATCGGTTGATGCTTTCTTTGATTTTATATTTCCGATAGTTAAAAGCACAATTGCTATTACCATCATCATTACGTGTTCTACAGCCCAGAAGCGAAGAATTGGATCTTTCATAGCCGCACCCATATCGGCAGTGGCTGCTTGCACTGCAGGACTAACCATATACAATACTAAACCCATCACCAATTGAATATGTCCGAATATCATCGTGAACATAGTTCTCTTGCGATCGCTATCGGTATATGCAATACCGCTTTTTTGTCCGCCAAATGCTTTAACAACCGAAACTACCATTAGTAGTAACAGAATCCATCGTACTAAAGAGTGAAAGTGAAGTAAGCCTATATACATATCTTTTTATTTGATGGCCAAAGTTAAGAAAACTATCGATGAGGGGGAAAAAATCCTTTTTACCGTATTGTTACTGCCGCATAAACAATCATTTATGACAAATTACTGACTTCTTTATGGAATATTGCCCCTCTTTGCATCGTTGAGGTATAATAACCTATAATCTTAACGATATGAGAACATTATTTGAAAATTGGGAGAACCCGGTATCTCAGAACCGCCTCGAGCTTGTTTTCGCTCAACGCAACCGTGAATATGGAGCTTATACTCTGAGAAGAAATTACGACAAGACAATACTTAAAGCATTTTTCATAACCTGTTTGGTTGGCTTTTCACTTGCTATTTCACCCAGCGTTAAAGGCTATTTATTCCCTGCAGAAATGCTGCTAACTGCTCCCGAAAAAAGCATTGTTGTTGACCTCATCGAACCCGACAAAATCATAAAACCGGAGGAAGTAAAAAAAGAAGAACCTCCTGCTAAAGATCCTAACACCCCTACTCAACGTGATGTTGTTCCTATAGTGGTAAACCATCAAACTACCGATACAACGCTTACACAAGATGATCTCTCAAAAGTGAATACCGGGACAAAAACCACTAAAGGCGACACTACGATCACTGATCCACACATTGACCCCGATCCAAAAACGGGACCCGACAATAATATTCACTCAGGTTGGGTTGAGGTAATGCCGGCGTTTCCGGGAGGAGAAGCTGAAATGATGCAATATATCTCGTCTCATATTCGCTATCCTGAATTAGCCAAAGAATCGAATGTACAAGGAACGGTTTATATCACTTTTGTAGTCAATAAAAACGGAGAAATCACTGATATTGAAACTAAGCGAGGAATTGGCTCAGGTTGTGAAGAAGAAGCGATGCGAGTTGTAAAATCGATGCCGCATTGGTCGCCGGGCCTAATGAACGGCAACGCAGTGCGAGTGCAATACATTTTACCTGTGAAGTTTAGTTTAAGGTAAAAGTTATTGCAGAATAACAAAGGCTCCCTTTATTAGGGGGCCTTTTTCTTTATAATCGATACGTAGGTCGAATAAATGCCTATACTTATCGAATAAATGCTGAATACTGTTTATTAAATTTTATTTTTGAAAAAAAAATCCAATATGTCCGGAATTCGATATATCACAGCCATACTATTTTCTGCTGCTTGTTTATCTTCTTGCAAACCAACCAAGAAACCAGTAGTAGAAACAATAGTACAGTCGCTTCCTGAAATAGAAGTCTCTCCTGAACTTGAAGTCAATAAAACTTATAGAGGCAGTATTACCAAACTTTCAGACTTGGTTCACACAAAGCTTGACGTAAGTTTCAATTGGGATAAAAAATATTTGTACGGCAAGGCTACTATTCGCTTAAAACCACATTTTCATCCTGTTGAAGATGTTTGGCTCGATGCACGAGGCATGGAAATTAAAGCCGTGAAATTGATTAATGGGAAAGATAGTATTGATGCGGCTTATTCTTATGATCACGACAGCTTAAATATAAAACTTGGCAGGGCTTATAAAAACAATGAAGAATACACAGTTTATGTGAATTACATTTCAAAACCCGATGAGTTAAAAGATTTAGGGGGAGGACAAGCAATCACCAGCGACAAAGGATTGTACTTCATCAATGCAGACGGGAAAACTCCAGATAAGCCTAAAGAAATTTGGACACAAGGAGAAACACAAAGTAATTCAGTTTGGTTCCCGACAATTGATGTGCCGAATCAAAAAACAACAGAAGAGATAAATATTACCGTTGCGAATAAATACAAGACATTATCAAACGGACTATTAGTTAAAAGCGAGAATCATCCTGACGGAACTAGAACAGATTCATGGAAACTCGACAAGCCGCATGCGCCTTATTTATTCATGATGGCAATAGGAGAATTTTCGATAGTGAAAGACACTTGGAGAGGAAGAGAAGTGAACTATTATGTAGAACCGGAATTCGAGAAAGCTGCGCGAAAAATATTTGGCAACACTCCTGAGATGATAGAATTTTTCTCTACTGTTTTAGGTGTTGATTATGCTTGGCCGAAATACAGTCAAGTAGTAGCGCGCGATTATGTGAGCGGTGCAATGGAAAACACATCAGCAACGTTACACGGAAATTTTTTACAACGCGACGAACGAGAATTAATCGACGAAACAAATGAAGATGTAATCTCCCATGAATTATTTCACCAATGGTTTGGCGATTTAGTTACTTGCGAATCATGGTCAAATATCCCATTAAACGAATCGTTTGCAACTTATGGAGAATACCTCTGGAATGAACACAAATACGGACGAGAAGAAGCGGATATCGGATTAAGCAATGATTTAAATGGCTACTTGCGAGAAGCCAAGTCGAAACAAGTTGATCTCATACGTTTTAACTATGAAGAACCTGACGAATTATTCGACCGTCATTCATATGCTAAAGGAGGGACGATTCTTAATATGCTACGACGCTATGTTGGAGATGAAGCCTTCTTTGCTTCATTGAAGAAATACCTAGAAACAAATGCATATAAGAACGTTGAAGTTCATCAATTGCGTTTAGCTTTCGAAGAAGTTACGGGAGAAGACATGAACTGGTTTTTTAATCAGTGGTTTCTCAACAAAGGACATGCCGAGTTAAACATTAGTTACAATTGGAATCCTGCAAGGATGTCGCAACAAGTTACAATTGAGCAAATGCAAAATCTAAGCACTACCCCACTCTACAAACTTCCTCTGGACATTGACATCTATTTTGCAAATGGAAAAAGAAGAGAACGTGTAATCATGACTGACAAAAAACAAACTTTTGAATTTAGATGTGAAAGCCAGCCGCAAGTAGTTAATGTAGATGCCGAGAAAATGTTAACCGGCACAAAAGAAGACAATCATAGTCAATCGGAGTGGATTACTTTATACAAAAAAGGTCCGCTTTATCTTGACCGATTAGAAGCATTAAAAGCGCTTTCGAAATACGAAAACGGAACAGAATCGGCGACAGTAATGAAAAGCGCATTAAATGATAGGAACAGAAAAATACGAGAGTTTGCCATTACAAATTGTAATACTTTATTACTAGGAAGTGATTCATTGTTTGTAAAAAACAGATTAATGGAAATGGCAAAATCAGACTCCAGTTCAGGTGTGCGCACGATGGCGATTGATAAACTTTCAGAAAACTTCAGCGACAAATCAGTAATCGATTTAGCGATGACACTTTCGAACGATAGTTCATTCGAAGTGATGTCGAATGCTATAGAATTAATCGGAAATAAAAAACCGGAAGCAGCATTAACGATGTGCAAAAAACTCGAATCAGAATCACATCGTAGAGTGAGAGCAATTGTTGCTTCAACATATGCAAAATTGGGTAACGACGATCAATTCAGTTATATGATTAATAACTTCAATCGACCAAATGGAAGTTCAAATTATATGGCTGTTCAATCGTTAGGAAGATATTTGATAAGGTGTAAAAATGCAACGAACATAAAAACCGGTGCAACAGCACTTGCAAATAAATACTCGCAATTCGATGAATGGTATATACGACTAGCCTGTGTACAAGCGCTTACAACATTATCTGAAAGTTTAGAAGAATCCATTAAAAAATACTCTGAAGAAGGAGATGTTATTCACTCGGCGGAATTACTTCCGGTAAAGAATGAGATCAGCGATAAAATCA
>JAKPPP010000330.1 GCA_029547265.1 Bacteroidota bacterium | reverse complement strand
TACCAACCAAAAGCAGGGGATGTGTGCGAGTGGTTTAATCGTTGGACAGGTAAAATGGTTCAAATGATGATTGTATCTCCTGAACCAACAGAAAGAGGTTTTTATCTTGCCTTAGATAATTACGATTTAGATAATGATAATTATGTCCATTGGTTCATGTTTATTGACGAACTCAAACTCATCTACCGACCATGAACTATCTACAAGTTGTAGACAGTTAGAATAAATCAAGTAACGTATTGCAGGTAGGCGATAGTGCCGCTGACCACAAATTTTAAATCGAAGCACTCAGGCTCATAGCGGCATTTTGCCTACCTGCTGTTAGGTGTATGTAAAAAATAATTTTAGCGTGGGCATTAAAAAACAATTTATAAAATGGAACAAAATTTAGGTTATTGGAAAGAACTATCATTCAAAGAATTAATTAAACATGGTAGAAACAATGGGGCAAATATTGTAAATGGTATGCCTTGGAGTTGGAAGATTAACGGTAAATCAGTTACACACGAAAGGGATGATTTGTATTTAGTAGAGTGTATAAGTGGAATAGAAAGAGTTGAAGAAGGCGACCATGTTAGAGCAGAAACAGATGGGTTAAAATACCTTCCTTATTCAAATTACGATACTCATGCACCGGGAGGATGCCCAATGTAGTTTTATGGGTGCGGTGGGAAATTTATTTTTTATTGCACCTAACTCACATATTGACGCAACTTCATATAGCTTATACAACAAAAACAACATGATTGACAAGAAAGACCTACGAATCGGGAATAGTGTATCTTATAAAGGCGAAGTATGGAAAATCGAAGAACTATCCGACACCGCTGCACACTTATCTCAACATCCTTTATGGGTACGAGGACACTATGATAACCTCCATCCTATCCCCATAACCGAAGAAGCGTTGGTGAAGATGGGGTTTGAAAAGGATTTACGTGAAGTATTAAATGAAATTTATAAGTTAAATAAATTTTCGTATAATACAAAATCAAAAATATGGTACTACAAATGGAATAGAATAGAAATAGACTTTATTCATCAGTTACAAAATATCATTTACACCCTCACTCAAACCGAACTAAGCTATGAACCAACACATTGAAAAATACGGCGAATACATCAACTCCGACCTATACGAGCGAGTTGTTGCCGAAAAGAACCGCCTCGCATTCCACAACATCGAGCCGAACATTGCGCCTACATTAACCCGAACGGTTGACGCTTCACAATCCGAGTTCCCGAAGTGGAGGAAGTTGAAGTTAAATAAAGGGAGATTTGCGGTTGAGTAACG
>JAKPPP010000282.1 GCA_029547265.1 Bacteroidota bacterium | reverse complement strand
GGATGGGCAGTGTTTACAGGATTGCTAATCTACCAACATCGCCTCGTAAAACCCGGTGATTTGTCACGTGTAAATGTGGCTTTCTTTACAACCAATGGTATCGCCAGTATCACTTTTGCAGTGATTGTAATCACTTCCCTTCTCATGTAGCAAAACAGAGTGGAGAAATGGGGTTTTTTGTTTATTTTTGTTTGATATTGCCCATTTATGCCAAACAGCTCTCAACATACTACATCTCAGCAACTTACGTTTGACGAATTCAAAAAAGTTGTCCTTGAGGATTATCGCATAGCACAGGAAAGTCGCCAGGCCAGCTTAATAGGAAGGAAAGAAGTTCTTACCGGTAAAGCCAAATTCGGAATTTTTGGTGACGGAAAAGAAGTGGCTCAACTTGCTATGGCTAAAGCTTTTAAGAATGGTGACTTCCGCTCAGGATATTACCGTGATCAAACTTTTATGTTTGCTGCGGGTATTTTAACCATTCAAGAATTTTTTGCTCAACTATACGCTCATCCTGATGTCAATGCCGACCCTTCTTCTGCAGGACGATTGATGAACGGTCACTATGCTACTCGCTTGTTGAACGATGACGGAAGCTGGAAGAGAATCGTTGATATGAAAAATTCGTCGGCGGACATCTCTCCTACAGCAGGTCAAATGCCTCGCTTACTAGGATTAGCTTACGCTTCAAAATTATATCGCGCTTATCCGGAGTTGGCAAAGCAAATGGACGGATTTACTTCTAACGGTGACGAAGTAGCATTCGGAACAATTGGTGATGCGAGTACTTCAGAAGGATTATTCTTCGAAGCAATTAATGCGGCAGGTGTTTTGCAAGTGCCTATGGCAATAAGTGTATGGGATGATGGCTACGGAATTTCTGTACCTGCTAAGTTCCAAACTACTAAACAAAATATCTCTGAAATTTTAGCAGGATTCGAAAAAACTGAAGAGAAACAAGGTTATCTTATTTTCAAAGGAAAAGGATGGGACTACCCGGGTCTTGTGGATTTATACGAAAAAGGAATTGCTCAAGCACGTAAAGAACATGCTCCTGCATTATTCCATATTCGTGAGATGACTCAACCTCAGGGACACTCTACTTCCGGATCACACGAACGTTATAAATCAAAAGAACGTCTCGAATGGGAAGAACAATTTGATTGTATTCGCAAGATGCGTGAGTGGATCATCGATACTGCAATTGCCAGCAATGAAGAGCTAGATGCAATCGACGCAGCAGCGAAGAAAACTGTTAATGATGCTAAGAAAAAAGCTTGGGATGCACATTGTAACGCAATTAAAGCAGAAGCTAAAGATGCAGCTGCCATGATGATTGCTGCAGGAGCAGAAAGCTCAAATAAAATTTTTATCGATCGTCTTGCTTCTCAACTTTCCGAAATCAATGAACCGGAACGTCGTGATATAAATGTTGCTGTGAAAAAAGTGTTGCGCTACATCAAAGAAGATGATACTGCAGGACGTGATCAGTTGCTTACTTGGTATCGCAATTTCGATGCAATAAATAAAGAACGTTACGATTCACATCAATATAGTCAGTCGAAGTGGAATGC
>JAKPPP010000315.1 GCA_029547265.1 Bacteroidota bacterium | reverse complement strand
ATGATAGGGTAACGTTGCTGTCCTTTGCTTATTGGTTGTAATCCTGTTTCGGCAAGCATGTCGTAAATGAAAGTGTCGTCGCCAACCGTCATCCAAGGATCCTTCCAAATGTAATAACAAACTCTTTTGCCTTTTAAGTGTGAAGGACGAGTTGCATGCAAGTGTAATCGCTCATTCTGAATATGGTCGATTAGCTTTTTCCCTTCGGCTTTTTTATTGGTAATATTGCTAATGGCATCAATCATTTCCAATGCATTCTTCACATTGGTAACATCGCTTATCCAAACGGGAAATTCTTGCATCAATTCTTCAAGAATTTCTTTGTTGTTTTCTTCTTTGTTTGCAATGATTAAGTCGGGCATTAAGGCTCTGACTTTTTCGATATCGATATTCTTGGTTCCGCCAACTTTAGTCTTACTGCAGAACCAAAGTTCAGGATGAACGCAAAATTTGGTAATGCCCACCACTTTTTCCTCCAAGCCTAAATGAAATAATAATTCCGTTTGAGAGGGAACCAGCGATATGATTCTCTCGGGTGAGGCAGGCAGTTGGATAAAACGATTCAGCTGGTCGAACATAATACTGCAAAACTAATTGAAATAGCGGTATGGACGAAAACGAAAAAGCCCCTCCGGGATTGTTCCGAAGGGGCTTTTTAGTTGAGATTATTATTTCGACATCACTTCCGCAATATCAAAGCGGGTAATGATGTAGTTTTTATCGCGTTTGAAATCTTTTACAAGTACGGCTTCCGAATCGCCGCTTACCATTTTTGAGATAGTGTCGATAGGGGTTGTTATGTCGACAAAAGGAATTGCTTCTTGCATGATTGTTTCAACCGGTTGATTCTTTGATTCCGGAGAATTCATGATGCTGGTAAACACTAATTTCTCGCTAACTGAGCCTACGATACGATTATCGCTGGTAACAGGAATCTGAGAGAAGTTGTTTTCGCTTATAATCTTCATTGCATGACCAATAGTATCGTTTTTGTCAACAGTAGTCAGGTCAACATTTTGCTTCACTAAGTCTTCTGCCGTCAACCCTTTTTTATCGATATAACCCATGTTACGCATCCACTCATCGTTAAAGATTTTGCCGATATAGCGCGTACCGTGATCATGGAAGATGACAACAACAACGTCGTCTTTTTTCAATTTATCTTTCATCTGTATCAAGCCAGCGATAGCTGATCCTGCTGAGTATCCAACCCAAATTCCTTCTTGACGACAAAGCTCACGAGTGTAAACTGCTGCATCGCGATCAGTAACTTTTTCGAAATGATCGATTACAGAGAAATCGTAGTTTTCGGGAATGAAATCTTCACCGATACCTTCTGTTACATAAGGATAGATTTCGTTTTTGTCGAGGATGCCAGTCTCGTGGTATTTTTTCAATACAGATCCGTAAGTGTCGATTGCCCAAACTTTAATATTCGGATTTTTCTCTTTCAAAAACTTACCTGTTCCTGTAACTGTTCCACCTGTTCCTGCACCAACTACTAAGTGAGTGATTTTACCTTCTGTTTGTTCCCAAATTTCGGGACCTGTTTGTTCGTAGTGAGCCTGGCGATTAGAAAGGTTATCGTATTGATTAGGATAAAAAGAGTTCGGAAGTTCTTTAGCTAGACGAGCAGCTACTGAATAGTATGAACGAGGATCTTCAGGTTCTACGTTAGTAGGACAAACAATAACATCGGCTCCAAATGCACGTAATGCATCAACTTTTTCTTTCGATTGTTTATCTGTTGTAGCGAAAACGCATTTGTATCCTTTAACAATACCGGCAATTGCCAATCCCATTCCTGTATTTCCGGAAGTACCTTCGATGATTGTACCGCCCGGCTTCAATTTGCCGGATTTCTCGGCATCTTCAATCATCTTAAGAGCCATACGATCTTTGATTGAGTTACCCGGATTAAAGGTCTCTACTTTTGCCAAAACCATAGCAGGCACATCGGCAGTTACTTTGTTTAATTTTACCAGAGGGGTATTACCAATGGCTTCAAGGATATTATTGCAGATTTTCATTCGAATCGAAATTTTCGGTAGTTATTGATTTTGAGGGTGCAAAGTTAGTGATTTGCCTGTTATTGTCATAAAATCGTTCGTAGTCCTTGTCAATGAGGTTGTTCTGAGCGATTTTCTCTCTAAAGTAGCGATGCTGTTATTTGCGGAAATTGGGTTTTAATTAAGTTGAGCGCGTTATTGATTCGCTCATCTCCTAAGCCTTGTACAATTCCGTAATTGATGCGGTGAGCTGTTAGCTCAATTTTATAAAGATCCATTAACATTTTGCGATCGTCGAGAGAAGGATGCTCGCGCAAAGGATCGTCGGACCAAGGTAAGTCGATATCGGTAAGGAGTGTATAATCGTATTTTCTTTGAAGGTATAAATCGGTTATTTCTTTACTGCATCTGCCGTATTTTACATCACTCCAAATTTTAATAACCAAAGTAGTAGTATCACAAAGTAGGATCTTAGCATCTTGATAAGCGTCTTCTGCATCACACTGCAATTGAGCCAATATTGAAAGATCCTGTTCGGTGTATTTTCCTTCGCGAGCCGTTAAATATTTACGTGCCATTTCCTCTGTAAATGCGCAGTCGAGAATTTTTGCTAAAGCTTTAGTAAGATCTGATTTGCCCGTGCTTTCAGGGCCAACTATTGCTATACGAATCATGCTTGATTAATCACTAATTGTTTTTTCCAAGTGCGATATCCCGAAATTGCAAGTAATAAATAAATGAAAAACAATATCGCATATAGAGGTAAGTCTTTATAGATGTAAATTCCTACGTAGAGTACATTAACTGCAATCCATATAATCCAGTTTTCAATTTTCTTTCGAGCTATTAAATACTGAGCTAGGAAAGAAGCAGAAGTAGCTGCTGAGTCAATCCACGGTATTGAAGCGGTTGTATTGTTTCTCAAAAGATAGCCGAGAATAACGGCGAAAAGGACGGTAATAAGCGAATAGTTTAATACTTCTGAAGTTCTAAGAGTACCGATAATCTCATCATCTTGATTTTGTTTTTGCCTCCATTTGTTCCATCCGAAAAGTAAAATGGGAATGTAAACTAATTGTTGGAGGGTATCGGCAAACAAATGCTGCTCATAAAAAAGTACACTCGAGACCCCAACGTTTATTAGTCCGGTGGGAAAGCATAAGATGTTTTCCCTCAAGGTAAGGTAAACGCCTATTATGCCGAATGCAAATCCGATGAGCTCCAATGTATTCACACTGCAAAGATCATATTAAAATCGATCCCTCAATCTTATATTAGTATTATCCAATTTACATTTTACTAATAATTGATGTGTCAACATTAAAATATGTTGTTGATAATCAGTGTAAAAAGATATTAGGAATGTCATAGAATTGTACTTTTCTAAGTAAGCAGTTGTATTTGTTGAATTGCGGGTTAAATTTGTTCTAAATAATCACCTAAAAATGCGCGACGAAATATTCAACCGGATCATAGAATCTTTACAAGTAAAGTATTATAAATCAGCTTTACGTGAGATTGTTAAGCCTAGCGAATTGAATGCATCCATAGAGCCTCGCAACATTTTGGTGCAAGTTAACAGTGGATATTGTTATGGTGAGCGTGAGTTTGAGCGTATCAATCCCGGTCAATTTTATTTCATGCCGGTAGGTAGTCCTATTTATTTCCGCCATGGCAAAAGTGATCACTATGATGTTTTCGGCAGAGATGGATTTACTTCACCTGAATTAAGAGAACAATACGTTAAAACTCGATTACCGAAAGAAGGTCCTGATGAAACAAAGGATATTTTTTCTATTGTAGGTTTTGATGTTCATATATATGGAGCTATTCCTTTCTTTTCTATTCTCGAGTTGCCATGCTTCATCATGCCGATTGATGAGGAGATGAATTATTTGATGAACACGATGGTGTTTGAAGAGCATGATAACGGCATCGGGCGCGAACGTTTATTAAAGAGTTTTACGGAGGAAATGGTAGTGCATATTTGTCGTTTTATTCACGGGAAACCGGAATATGAAAAGAGTTTTGAAAAGATTGCTTATTTGCTCGACAAACGATTAGTAAATATTATTCAATATATTCATTCAAATTTAAACGAAGATTTGTCGAATAACCGAATTGCAGAAAAGGCGTACGTTTCGAAAGATTATGTAGGTCAATTCTTCAAGACACTAACAAATACTAATCTTCAAGATTATATAGAAAATCAACGTCTCGAAAAGGCTCATACATTACTTCGTACAACAAAAGATAATGTTCAAGAAATTGCGCATTCGGTTGGATTCAAAGATCCTGCCTATTTCAGTCGACGTTTTAAGTTAAAGTATAATGTTAATGCAAATCAAGTTCGAAAAGACAATAGTATAGCAATCTAAATAATCATGCTCCGGTTACTTTGTTTCTTGCTTCTGCAATTTCGCGGATGAGATCAGGATTTTTTTCAAAGTGATTTCCAACTACAACAACATCGGCACCTGCTTCATAAACTTGAAGTGCTGCTTCTTTCGTTCGCACACCCCCTCCAACAATCAACGGAATATTAATTTCTCGTTTAATAGCACGAATAACTTCGGTTGGTACAGGGTGATTTGCTCCGGAGCCGGCTTCAGTAAATATCAATTTTAATCCTAGTTGTTCTCCAGCTAGTGCAGTATATGCTGCAATTTCCGGTTTGTCGACAGGAATTGGCGCGGTACCGCTTACATATTGAACAGTGGTCATATTTCCTCCATCAATCAATAGATATCCGGTAGGGATAATTTCCAATTCCGATGCTTTCAATCGTTGAGCAGCCATTACATGTTGACCAATTAATAAATCGGGATTTCTTCCTGATATCAGGGATAATAACAAGATTGCATCGGCATGTTCGTCAATTTGCTGATGGTTGCCTGGGAAAATAACAACAGGAATATCGCTTCTCCTTTTAATGCCTGCAATAGTACGTTCGAGGTCGCCCGAAGTAATTAAGCTTCCGCCCACAAAGAAAAAATCGACTTTAGCTTCATTGCTGTTAGCGCAAATCTTGTCGAGATGGCGCTCGCCTGCTTTGTCGGGGTCAATTAAAACAGCAAGCAATCGCCTGTCGTTATATCGTGCTTCCTGAATCTGCTGATAAATCATTAGTCAAATTAATGAAAAGTTATGTTATAATGCAATAGTATAAACCAAGAGGGCATCTTCCAAATAGAAGAAGTGATAACGGTGCTTCTCAGGCATTTCATTTTTTAAGTATTCGGCTTCGCCATGGCCTTTTTGCTTGTCGCCCTCCGGTTTATGAACCAATAAATGCGATTTAAAGATGATGCCTCCTCCGCCATACGATTTGAATAAAGCCTCCTTTACCCCCCAAATGAGGTAAAGATCATGTAAGTCTGCCTGATCATTCAATCGTGCATTTTCATGATCATTGATGAATTTCGAAGCTATTTTGCGAATTCTATCTGAGGGGACCTCAATATCTAATCCCGGGGGTAACGATTCATGATAAATCATTCCCACAAAATTACCTCCATGCGAAACTGAGATGTATCCGGGGATATCCCCTAAAAAAGGCTTTCCGGTATCGGTATATTGGATTTTACAATGTTTTTGGGCGATTATATCGGCTAAAAGTCCTGTAACCAGCTTTTGCTTCCTTCTTTCGACCAGTTTTATAGAAGAAATAGGTTCTGAATGAGCAAAATTATGACCGCTTGAAAACTTTTCAAGGTCTTCTTCTGTTTCTGTGACATGCCAAACCAATAGTCGGCATCCGTTTCCGGTAAATTGATCGAGTAGAAGTGGCATAGTCGGCTAAGATTGGCAAAAATAACATTGTATTAGTTATAAGTATTATTTAAATTCGCACAAAATTTAACAAAATGAATCAGACTCAAACAGAACAGTACGTTAAGTATAAAGTAAAAGACATCGGATTGGCAGAGTGGGGCCGAAAAGAGATCAAACTTGCAGAAGATGAAATGCCGGGATTAATGGCGTTAAGAGCAGAGTTTGGTGCTCAAAAGCCATTAAAAGGAGCTCGTATCGCAGGATGTCTTCACATGACTATTCAAACTGCTGTTTTGATCGAAACTTTGGTTGAGTTAGGAGCAGAAGTTACTTGGTCATCTTGTAATATCTTTTCTACTCAAGATCACGCTGCTGCGGCTATCGCTGCTGCGGGAATCTCTGTTTATGCTTGGAAAGGCATGAATGCAGAAGAATTTGACTGGTGTATAGAGCAAACTTTATGGTTTGGAGAAGGTCGTCAACCTTTAAATATGATCCTAGATGACGGTGGTGATTTAACTAACATGGTTTTTGATAAATACCCTGAGTTAGTAGCGGGTATCCGTGGATTATCTGAAGAAACAACAACAGGGGTTCACCGTTTACATGAGCGAATGAACAACGGTACTTTACCAATTCCTGCAATTAATATCAACGACTCGGTTACTAAGTCGAAATTCGATAACAAGTATGGTTGCCGTGAATCATTAGTTGATGCGATTCGTCGTGCAACAGATTTAATGATGGCTGGTAAAGTTGCAGTTGTTGCTGGATTTGGTGACGTAGGAAAGGGATCTGCTGATTCTTTACGTGATTCTAAAGTTCGTGTAATCGTTACTGAAATCGACCCAATTTGTGCTTTGCAAGCAGCAATGGAAGGATACGAAGTAAAGAAAATGGCTGATGCTGTGAAAGAAGCAGATATCGTTGTAACTGCAACTGGTAACTTCAATATCATCGGAGAAAAACATTTCCGCAGTATGAAACATAATGCAGTTGTTTGTAACATCGGACACTTCGACAATGAAATCGATATGGCTTGGTTAAACAGCAATTATGGTAAAACTAAAGATACAATCAAACCTCAAGTTGATAAATATACAATCGACGGAAAAGATGTAATCATTCTAGCAGAAGGTCGTTTAGTGAATTTAGGTTGTGCAATGGGTCACCCATCATTCGTAATGTCGAATTCATTCACGAACCAAACTTTAGCTCAATTAGAATTATGGGCAAACCATAAAAACTATGAGAATAAAGTTTACACTTTACCTAAGCATTTAGATGAGAAAGTTGCTCGTTTACACCTTGCTAAAGTTGGTGTTGAAATCGATACTCTTACTGAAGAACAAGCAAAATACATCGGAGTAAAAGTTAGTGGTCCTTTCAAAAGCGACATGTACCGTTACTAAGAAGTATTTAAAAATAGAAAAACCCTGTGGCATATTAGCTGCAGGGTTTTTTTGTTTTTATTCCGAAATAACTTGGTGAGTTTTTATTCTTTAAACCTGCGCAAAAAAAGCACAAATAAAAATTTTGTCCAAATATGGACTTTGCGAGAAAAATCTTTCTCTCCCAACGCTAAATTTTAATTATAAATATGCAACCTGTTATTCACCAAATAATCTGCTTTATACTGTTGCAGAGCACGTGTAGCCGGTCCATTAACAATCGAACCGTCGTACAAGCTAAATCGACTGCCGCAAACTGAATCAACTGCAATGATATTGTTGTTTTCTACTTCAACCACCGCTCCTGAGGTGCTAGGGTCAAATGAACATGTTCTTTCTATGGCTACAAACTCAGTAGTCGATTTTCTGAAAATAATGATCCCCTTCACCCCGGCATTATAGTACACCCACCCGTTTACCGCATTTAAAGGGAAATAGGATGGGAGATTTAAGTCAATGTATTCATTTACAGCTATATTGGGGATAGCGTCATCGTTTTTTTTGCATGCATACAATACACTAAATACCAATAAAATAAGGCAAATTTTCGTTTTCATCATAACAAAGATAAAGTTCTGTTTGCATATTTCACTTTCATTTACTTATATTTGACTTTACAATTAGAAAAATCTACCGCATGAAAAAGATAACTTTATTAGTTTGCTTCGTACTTTCATCAATGATTTCAGGATTCGCACAAGATGGGGGGAAGATTATTTCCCGTCATGGAGGCGAAGTTATCGGTGACGATACACGAATGAAATTTGAATTTGTATCGAAGGGAAGTGATTTAATGTTTTACCCGGTAGCTGCCGATGGTTCAATGTTAAAAACAGTTCCTGTTAGTGCAGATATTACTGTTACGCAAATTTTGATGTCAGAAACCGAATCTTATTCCGGTATTCAATACGAAAACGGTTGTTTTACCGTTCATCGTACAAGTGATGTACCTGCATTCATTATTTCAGTTAAAACTAGCTACCTTGACAAAGAAGTATATGTAAAGTATAAGATACCCGGGGCTATTGGAAAATAATTTATTTAGATAAATAAAGAGCCTCGATATTCTCGAGGCTTTTTTTATTTTTAACCGGATTATTATCAAATAGAATGAGAAATTGGAGATGGTTGTTATTGCCTTTGCTATTATTAATAGCAATTCCTGATAGTAGTTCTTTTGCTCAATCAGGCGGAAAGTCTAAACAAGAAAAACGTGCGGAGAAGAAGAAGGAGGAGCAAAAGAAAAAGGCAAAAAAAGCAGAGGAGGAAGGCAAGAAGCGCCATCGAAAGATTCAAACAAAGAATGTAAAAAAGAGAATGAAACGTAACGATAAACGTTATCAGCATATCGATTCATACGATCGGCGTCCGGGGTTCATCAAAAAACTATTTCCTCGTAAACGCCCCTCAGCGAATTAATAAATAAAAATCCCGGTACTTAGTTAGTCCGGGATTTTTTA
>JAKPPP010000314.1 GCA_029547265.1 Bacteroidota bacterium | reverse complement strand
AACGTCAGTCTGTGAAAAAACCTTCATTAGCATAACACAAATCTAACAAAGAAAATTCAACAAGTCAAGCTAAAAGAACGTCTTGCATTTATGCAACACATTTTAGGTATTTCTCGCGAGCAAATCAGTTTTACCTGCCTTGAAGATTTTATTCCAACACATCACGAAGTACGTTTTATTGATGCATTTGTTGATTCAATTGATTTAATAAAATTAGGTTTTCAAGTACAGGCATTGAAGAAGGAGGGGCGTCCAAGTTTTCATTCAACTGTATTTTTAAAATTGTATTTATATGGCTATTTAAATGGCATTCGAAGTAGCAGAAAACTAGAAAAGGAAGCGATTCGAAATATAGAATTACAATGGCTGCTGCATGGCATCACACCAAACTATCATAGCATTTCCGATTTTAGAAAAGACAATCCGAATGCTTTGCGATCATTGTTTAAACTGTTTGTATCGTTTTTAAAAAATGAGGAATTGGTATGCGGTGAATTAATTGCAATTGATGGTACAAAGGTGAGAGCGAATAATAGTAAGAAAGCAAATTTCAGTCAAAGGAAAATTGACCGACACATCGAATACATCGATAATAAAGTAAGCGAATATTTAAAGGAATTGGAAGAAGCCGATGCGAACGATAATCGTACAAAGGTAACTAACGTAGAAGCTAAGATCGCCAAGCTGAAGGAGCGAAAAATAGATTATGAGCTATTAGAAAGGAAGTTACAAGAAAGCGACGATACACAGATTAGCACAACAGACCCTGATGCGAGAGCGTTGCTGGTGCAAGGTGTAGTCGTAGAAATAAGTCATAATATGCAAGCGGCAGTGGATTCAAAACATAATTTAGTGGTTGCAACGCATACGATTAATCGTAACGACAGGAATGCCCTGGCAGATATTGCATTGGAAGCGAAAAAGAATTTAGAAATTGAAACCTATACAGCCTTGGTAGATAAAGGCTATCACAACGGACGACAAATACAACAATGTACGGATGCAAACATTACCACCATCGTCGCACAACAAGAGATCGTCAATAGCAATGAAAAAGGCACAACACCGGAATACATGGTCACAAAATTTGTTTACAACAAAGCAGAAGATACGTACAGCTGTCCACAAGGTGAAGTATTAAAAACAACCGGCACCTGGCACGAAAAAAATTCAGATGGCAAACTACATTATCGCTTCAAACAATATACAACAGTAGCCTGCAAGCATTGCCCGGTAAGGCATTTATGCACCGCCAAAGCTGATGGTCGCAGAGCCATCCAGCGTAGCGAATTTGCAGATGCGGTAGAGGCCAATAGCAAACGTTATCAAGAAAACGCAGCGCTCTACAGAAAGCGACAAGAGATCAATGAGCACATATTTGGAACTATAAAACGGCAATGGGGTTTTAATCATACCAACCTTAGAGGATTAGAGAAAGTAAATGGCGAACACAGTTTAATAATGCTAGTCTACAACATCAAACGCACGATGAATATACTCGGTGTGACTGATCTGATACAAAGACTCAAGAATTGGAATTCACCTTACAAGAGGAATGACTTTGTTTTGTTTTTTAGGCTTTGTTTTAAGCCGAAATGGCAGTACATATTTATCGCACAAAAGTTAGC
>JAKPPP010000311.1 GCA_029547265.1 Bacteroidota bacterium | reverse complement strand
TGAAACGTCTCGAAAAAGTTGTCGATTTAGTAGATCAGCGTAAAGGCTTGAACGATCATTACAAATAATGACTTTTTAATGCGCTACAATAATTTTCTGAGTGCTTTTGTATCCTTCCGAACTAATACTCGCAAAGTAAATGCCGTTGCTTAACGAACTAACGTTAACGGATATACGATCTTGACCGTGTAGATTTTCTGAAATAATTTCTTCTCCTAAAATATTTGCTAGTGTAAACGTCCCACGTTGAATTTCATTGAATGGAGTTATTGTAAGTTCTTCTTGAGCCGGATTCGGAAATACATTAAATGATGTCGCAGAATTATCTGATATTCCTGTTACACTACTATTCGTCGCTAACCAATACGTTGCATTCATAATTGCTTTGCGATTATTACCATTAGCTCCTGTAATATATCCGTCGTATAAAACATCGTTTGCATCTCCCGTGCCGTCGTCTGCCGGTGAGCTATCCCCGATGGCAGCAACTTTTCCTAGTCCATATCTCGAACGAACCATTAATGCATTCGTATTCCCTGTGCTACTGCTTCCGCTTTTGTAAATTACTCCTTTTACATTCGCATTTACTGAAGGATATAATGTCATTGCGGTACCTCCGTTGAAATCGATCGACGTAACATTTCCGTATGGCCCGTGAAGTATTGTGTCTGTTGCAATACTTGCAATATTTGTACTGGTTTGAGAGAAGTCGAGTGAGTCGAATGAAAATCCAAACGGATTTGATTGAACACTATTATTCGTCATGAAGTCGTTCCAAATCATTTGCGAATCATAACCATCTCCGTTACGATCGCTGTTTCCATGATCACATACCATGAATAGTCCGCCTCCATTTTGCACGAATTGCAACATTGCTGTTTTCTGCGCCGTCGTAAATAAAATATTGGGCTCACAAATAACAAATACTTTGTAATTTGATAGATCTTGAGTGTTGCTCGAAAGACCGTAAGTGATAGCTCCGTTGTATGGCAGAGACTCTACTGTATATCCTTTCTTAACGCAATCAATTCCCCAATTAGATATTCCTCCCATCCAATATGTTTCCGCAGTACTCGTCGTAATTGTCGCTTGCAATGGCGTAGGAATCTTTTGTGCATTTGACTCGGTGCCGCCAATTTGAGCAGGTCCGTTAAAATAACCGATATTGTGAGCATCAGCATCAATTACCCAATCGGCATTGCCTGCCGCTTCGGCTTTCGAAGCATCGAATAATATTTTTGTTTGTGCGTAGGAGATGGTAGAAAAACAGCTTGTAATTATCGCAATAAGCACTAATCGTACCTGTGACATGAAGAATTTTGTTTGATATTAATCAGGATTTACAAAACTAAGGATTTATTCAAAGGGTTTTCACTAATTTGGGGCACTCAATCGCATATTCATAATTAATCTCATGAAGAATTTTACACTTATCGGGTCCGGACTCGTTGGATCTTTGTTAAGTATTTATCTCGCAAAGCGAGGTTATAACGTTACTGTTTATGAACGTCGCCCCGATTTACGTAAAAATCGAATCAGTGCAGGACGATCTATCAACTTAGCTTTAAGTGATAGAGGCTGGGCCGGATTGGCTGGTGTTGGCATTGTCGACGAAATTAAAAAAGTCGCTATTCCAATGACTGGACGTATGATGCATAGCAAAGACGGAAAGTTGACGTATCAAGCTTATGGTAAAGAAGGTCAAGCTATCAATTCTGTTTCGCGTGGCGGTTTGAATTGTGTGTTGATGGATTTAGCTGAAAAACATGGTGTGAAAATTCACTTCAATAAACGTTGTACGCATATTGATTTGAAAACTGCCGTTGCTCATTTTGAAGATAACGTTACGAAAGAAATTGTTGAAGTATCTGCTGATCGTGTATTCTCTACTGATGGTGCGTTTTCTGCAGGTCGTTTGCAAATGCAATTGTCGACCGATTTGTTTACGTATTCTCAAACATATCTCGAACATGGCTATAAAGAATTAACTATTCCTCCAACAGCAAGCGGTGAGTTTGCAATGGAGCCGAATGCTTTGCATATCTGGCCACGCGATTCTTATATGTTGATCGCTTTGCCTAATTTGGATAAGTCGTTTACTTGTACTTTGTTCTTCCCTTTCGATGGTGAGACGTCATTTAAAACGATTAACTCAGAGGAGAAAGCATTGGAATTCTTTAAAACGAATTTCGCCGACTTCGTTCCGCTTATTCCGAATCTGGAAAAAGAATTCTTTACAAATCCTACTTCATCATTGATGACAGTTCGTTGTTATCCTTGGAGATATCAAGATAAATTCTTGATGGTGGGCGACTCTGCTCATGGTATCGTTCCGTTCTATGGTCAAGGTATGAACTGCGGATTTGAAGATTGTGTGGTGCTTGACAAGATGATGGATAAATACGGAGAAGATTGGGATACTATCTTTGAAGAATTCCAGAAGTCTCGTAAGCCTGATTCAGATGCTATTGCACAACTGGCACTCGATAATTTTGTTGAGATGCGCGATAGAGTAGGTAAACCTTCTTTCTTATTGCAAAAGAAAATTGAAAATTGGTTTAGCGAAAAACATCCCGATAAATGGATACCGTTGTACACAATGGTAACTTATAGCCCGCATATCAGATATAGCGAAGCATATCGCGAAGGACAAAAGCAAGAATCGATTATGCAACAAGTAATGAATATTCCGGATATCGAGAATAAATGGAATTCTCCCGAAGTTGAAGAGAAAATAATTTCATTATTAGAGTATTTCAAATAATATTTAAACCAAAAAAAAGACATTCAGAAATGAATGTCTTTTTTTTATTAGTTGATTTTTTCGAGAAGTGATTTCGATTCGTCGAGCGCTCGGCGGCAATGATTCCTTACTTGGAAAACTCTCGACAATAATTTTGTTGGTTTTGATGTCGGTGCTTCGTCTTCAATCTCTTTTAACATCACTAAAGTACTCTGCATTCCGAAAGCCGATAGGTAAGGCTTCAAGTACTCAAGCGATCTTATAATAGGTTCGTTTTCGTTTAAGGTAATTGAATCGTCGAGGTTTTTCATGATCAACGGTAACTGTGTATTATATTCAGTTAATAAACTCTTAATCGATTTTTGATCACCATAATTGCTTAATACTTCCGCTCTGATTAATACTAATTCAACTTCGGATAGGCGTGCCGTTAGATTGTTGGGCGCATGAGCAACGGCTTGTTGTTCAAGTTTCGGAAAGCCTGTTTCAGGTTTGCTCGTTTTGATTTCTTCTCCCGCCGGCGATTCCTGTTTCTTTTCTGGAGTAGGAGTTGGCAACGGCTTTTCTATTTTCCTAGTAATAGGAGCAGGAGGAAGGCTACGTAATCGTTGTAGCTTACCGTAAAGTATTAAAATCACAATTAGCAATATCCCGACAAAAACACCAAGCATAATAGTTGTGGTGCCAATAGCGTTTACGTTTTTATTATCGGTAACGCTTTCTGCAGGAACTGCATTTTCAGCCTCATGACGATATTTTTCTACTGCCTTTTGTAGCGAGTCGATTGTTTGAGCCGTTGCTGCTTGTGAAATACTGTCTTTAATTTTCGTTGCCGCTTGCATCGAAGCAATAGCTCCTTTTGCATTTCCGGTTGCTAAGTAGTACGACGAGTAAGCTTCATAGGTGCGCTTTAACTCTTCCGCCTTCGCATATTGCGAAGAGAAATGCATAGCACTGTCGAGATAAATCGCAGCTTGACGAAATTTATATTGAGCTTGTAAATAAGTGGCTGTCCATATTGCCGCTTTCGCCTTCGACGATGCATTGGTTTCGTTCAACTCTTGGTAGTTGATGCTGTCGAGGGTAGTATAAGCTGCCGAAGCATTTCCCGCTTGCCAGCTCTGAACAGCACGTGTAAGTAAGTCCTGAAGTGCAGGCTCGACAATAACGGGATACACTTTTGCCGCTACTGCCTTTTTTTGAACTTTACCAGCCGAGGCATTGGTAAAGAAGAATGCTATCAGCAATGAAAAAATCAGATAAACCGGTTTCGATCTCATGCAACAAAATTAGGATACTAATCAGCCCGCCCGATGCCCTCCTCCAGAATATTTCTAACAATTGTCAGCCCTGAATAGTTAACACGCTGATATCAAAATACATGAATTGAAGAATGACTGTGGTGTTCTTAAAAATTTATCAACATCCACAATAAAAAATCCTCATAAAATACCACAAAAAACGAGGCCTTCCGCCTTCTTTTATGTAGGTTTGCAACATAGTATTTATACCAATGTCAACTACTCTTCAAAAGCCATCCGTTTTTCCTGTTTCTCACATGGCAGAACATTTAATCGGATCTGAAATTATTAAGCTCGCAAATGAGGTTAACGAATTAATTAAGAAAGGTGAAAAAATTGCTAATCTCACCATTGGCGATTTCGATCCTGCTGTTTTTCCAATTCCTGCAGTTTTGCGTGATGAAATTATTAAAGCCTATCAAGAAGGTCATACGAATTATCCCGTAGCTAACGGTATGCTCGACTTGCGCAAGGAAGTTGCAGCGTTCATTGAGCGTTTCCAAGGATTGAAATACAGCCCCGATGAGGTGTTAATCGCAGGTGGTGCTCGTCCAGTGATTTATGGAATATATTCTACGCTTATCGATCCGGGTGATAAAGTAATTTATCCTGTGCCGAGCTGGAATAACAATCACTATTGCCATTTAATGCAAGCGAAAGGCGTTGCTGTTGAAGCGTTGCCTGAGAATAATTTCATGCCTACGGCAGATGCTATTCGCCCTCACTTAAAGGGTGCTGTTTTACTTGCGCTTTGCTCTCCTCAGAACCCTACCGGAACTGTATTTACGAAAGATCAATTGCAGGTTATTTGCGATATGGTGTTAGAGGAGAATAATAGTCGTCGCCCAGATGAAAAACCTCTGTATTTGATGTATGATCAAATCTACAGTGCACTTACTTTTGGCGAGAATAATCACTATGATCCTGTTTCTTTATGTCCTGACTTACGTCCGTATACCATTTTCGTCGACGGATTGTCGAAGTCTATTGCTGCTACCGGAATTCGTGTAGGCTGGGCTTTCGGTCCCGTTAATGTGATCGATAAAATGAAATCGATTCTTTCTCACGTTGGTGCTTGGTCGCCGAAAGCAGAACAAGTGGCTGCCGGACGATTCATGGCGAATACTGCTGCAGTAGATGCCTATATGGTTAACTTCAAGAAGGAAGTGGAAGATCGTTTGCATGCTTTTTACGACGGATTTTCCGAGATGCATAATGCAGGTTTAGGTGTTAGATGTATCGAGCCGATGGCAGCTATCTATCTTACCGTTCAATTCGATTTGAAAGGAAAGAAAACAGCTGATGGAAAAGTGCTTGCTACAACCGAAGATATCACAGCCTTTATCCTCAATGAAGCTAAAATGGCTATCGTTCCATTTGCTGCATTCGGTGCTTCGAAAGATTCTACTTGGTATCGTTTGTCGGTAGGGACGTGCAAAAAGGAATTAATCCCTTCTATGCTCGAGACCTTGAGAACTGCACTCAGCAGCCTCTCTTAGTGGCTCAGTTGAAATTCTAACGCTTCTGCGGAACAATTTATCTTGTATTTCGTATAGAAGCCAACTTTGATTTTTACTATGAAAAATAACTATTGTGTAATTATGGCCGGTGGAGTAGGAAGCCGCTTTTGGCCTATGAGCCGTAACGCCCGTCCTAAACAGTTTCTCGATATTCTGGGAACCGGAAAAACATTGATTCAACAAACGTACGAGCGCTTCTTGCAGGTTTGTCCGAAGGAAAATATAATCGTTGTTACTAACGCCGATTATACTTCTCTCGTTCTCGAACAACTTCCAGATATGAAGCCCGATCAAGTTTTGTCGGAGCCTTCTCGTCGTAATACTGCTCCTTGTATCGCTTACGCTGCTAATAAAATTTTGAAGCGAAATCCTGATGCGAATATGGTGGTTGCTCCTTCTGATCATGTGATCTTGAAAGAGCAAGCCTTCGTTGATGCTGTGAAAGGTTGTCTCGATTTTACTGTCGATAAAGATGTATTGTTAACGCTGGGTATTAAACCTAGTCGCCCCGATACAGGTTATGGTTATATTCAGTTTATTGATGATAAAACAGAACAGGTAAATAAAATTTCGAAGGTGAAAACCTTTACCGAAAAGCCTGATCTTGAAATGGCGAAGTTCTTCCTTCAAACAGGAGAATTTTTATGGAATGCAGGTATCTTTATCTGGAGCGCTAAGTCAATCGTGAAGGCTTTCAAAGAGCATTTACCTGAGATGGATGCTATCTTCAGTGAAGGTCAAGCAGCATACGATACAGCAGCTGAAAATGATTTTATCCATAAAGCTTACGAGCAATGCACTAATATTTCTATCGACTTTGCTATCATGGAGAAAGCGAAGAATGTGCATGTGATGAGTGCTGAATTCGGATGGAGCGATTTAGGTACTTACGGTTCATTATACGAGCATGTGAAACACGATGAACATAAAAATGCTATCGTAGGAAAATCTGTACTTACGTACGATACTTACAATTGTATTGTGAATGTACCGAAAGATAAATTGGTAGTATTACAAGGACTCGACGATTATATCGTTGTTGAATCTGATAATATCTTGCTTGTTTGTCGCAAGACCGATGAGCAACAAATTCGTCAGTTTGTGAGCGATGTAAAAATGAAAAAAGGCGATAAGTTCGTGTAAAGATTATACTATAGAAAATAAAAAAGGTAAGATGAATGTCTTACCTTTTTTTATAACTGGAAAACCAGCTTTTGATTTTTATGGAGAGTACTCCAAAGATCGCTTCTTTGAAGATTCCTCCGCTCATCTTCGATTGTCCTTCGCTGCGGTCGGTGAAAATGATAGGCACTTCTTTTATTTTAAATCCTAATTTCCATGCCGCAAATTTCATTTCTATCTGAAAAGCATATCCTGTGAAACGAATTTTGTCGAAGTTGATATCTTCAAGTACTTTTCTTGAATAGCATTTAAAGCCTGCAGTGGTGTCTCTGATCTGCATGCCTGTAACAATTCGCACATACATTGAAGCAAAATAGGACATCATTACGCGACCCATCGGCCAGTTTACGACATTCACACCTGTGATGTATCTTGAACCTATACTCATATCGGCGCCATCGTTAGCGCAGGCGTTGTATAAGCGAATCAGATCATCGGGATTGTGGGAGAAATCGGCATCCATCTCGAAGATGAACGAATAATTTTTATTCAATGCCCACTTGAATCCGTGAATATAAGCGGTACCCAACCCGAGTTTCCCAGCTCTCTCTTCCATGAAGATCCTATCGGGAAACTCGCGCTGAATATTTTTTACTATTTGTGCTGTTCCGTCTTTCGAATTGTCATCCACAATAAGCACGTGAAACGGGTGAGGTAGATTCATAACCGTATGCAACATACGACCGATGTTCTCCTTCTCGTTGTAAGTGGGGATGATGATTAACGAATCAGACATTTATCTAATCAATTATTGTTTTAATATCCACGCAAAAATTAATGGAGCAACAATTGAAGCATCCGACTCAACAATAAATTTCGGAGTGTGGATGTCGAGTTTTCCCCAAGTGATTTTCTCGTTAGGTACCGCTCCTGAATATGATCCGTAGCTAGTAGTTGAATCGCTGATTTGGCAGAAATAACTCCAGAAAGGAATATCTGTCATTTCCATATCTTGATATAACATCGGAACAACACAGATAGGGAAGTCGCCGGCAATACCACCACCGATTTGGAAGAATCCTACTCCCTTGCCGCCTGAATTTTTGATATACCAGTCAGCTAACCAAGTCATGTATTCAATTCCGCTCTTCATCGTTGAAGGCTTCAATTGACCTTTGATGCAATAAGAAGCAAAGATGTTTCCCATGGTACTGTCTTCCCAACCCGGAACAATGATTGGCAGATTTCTTTCCGCAGCTGCTAACATCCAGCTGTTTTTCGGATCGATTTCATAGTATTGTTCCATCTCTTTGCTGAGTAACATTTTGTACATGTACTCATGCGGAAAGAAACGTTCTCCGGCATCTTCAGCATTTTTCCATTGCTTGTGAATATGCTTTTGAATTCTGCGGAAAGCTTCTTCTTCAGGAATGCAAGTGTCGGTTACACGGTTAAAGCCGCCTTCTAATAATTCCCACTCGTCCTGCGGACTCAAATCGCGGTAGTGAGGAACTCTTTTGTAGTGCGAGTGCGCAACTAAGTTCATGATGTCCTCTTCGAGGTTAGCTCCTGTACAAGAGATAATATCAACCTTTCCGGCACGGATCATATCCGCTAATGAAATACCTAATTCAGCGGTACTCATTGCTCCGGCAAGGGTAATCATCATTTTACCTCCTTCCAGTAAGTGTTGTTCATATCCTTTCGCGGCATCTACCATTGCTGCTGCATTGAAATGCAGGTAGTGCTTCTCCATAAATTGAGAAATCGGTCCTCGTTGCATACTTGTATTGTATTATAATTTTGAAGGGGCAAAAATAGGGAATTTAAGGATGTCGTTTG
>JAKPPP010000295.1 GCA_029547265.1 Bacteroidota bacterium | reverse complement strand
ACCCGGAACAATCATGTGTGAACCTACATCCAATCCCGTTACTAAGTTAATTGCCTGAATATTTGTTAATGAATCATCCGGTGGAGCATTCACATCACCATCATCGATAATAACAACCATATTAGCATTAGTACTATCATTAACAGAGGAAGCATTAACAATAGCGCGCCCATTTACGATAGCACGTCCATTAACAATAGCACGTCCGTTAACGATTGCGCGTCCGTTAACAATTGCACGTCCGTTAACAAGATTTGTTTCATCAGAATCTAGTTGGTAGTTGAATACAGAAGCAGGAGAAACATCCACAACAATATTAGTATCGCCAAATGAAACTCCGTTTACAATAGCGCGTCCGTTAACGATAGCACGTCCATTAACAATTGCGCGACCACTAGTCAAGAAACTCATATTGATTAAATCCAGGTTCACGATAGCGCGACCATTGATTAACGTTTGATCATTAATTAAACCTATTGCATCGGCAATTGAATCGAGATGTTCGGATTCTAACGCTGACAAGAATGCCGCGCGATTTGCTGCAGGAATATTTGAATCGTCATAAGAATAATCGAACTTCAAATTCTTGATAGCACTTCCGTAAACAACAGTAGTATCATGAGGTGTGATTACCAATGGTAATTTATTCACCGTTAATACACCTTGCGTAAATACATAAGTAAACTGTTCTGTCAATGCAACATCAACACTATCACTCGGATCGAGAAGATCAGAAGAAGGCGTAATTGCATAAATACCTGTATTGCTAGAAGCATTTGCAGGAGTATTGAAATAGATATTCGATAATCCAAGATCTGACAAGCTAAAACCTGAAGCAGCTAAAGAAGCTCCGTCAACAGTTACTGTAGAAGTAAATAACGGTAACGCCTCACCGAATTTCTTCGCTTTATTATCAGCTTTCACTTCAACTACTTTTTTCACAGGACTAAAGAAATACAAAGTATCAGAATACCCACCATCTTCGCCGCTAGGCGTGATAGAAGGAGTATAAGCAACAACAGAAGGGTTTCCGATAAATGCAGGAATATCAACTGACAATTCAGATTCACTAACATAGCTAGATGTTAATGCTACATCGCGCAAATAAACGATTGTAGTTGGCTTCAAATAATTTCCTTTAATTGAAACTGTCATTGGAGCTAGTCCCGGAGTAACAGTTGTTAAAGATGAAGGCAAATCAATACTAGTAATTACCGGAGTTGGAGAAGCAAACGACATTAATGCTTTATCTGCTTGAATTAATCCGTAGCCGGTATTATAATCGAATCCTGCGGTTGACATATCCTTCGCAGTACTACGTAAGATTGATCGAGTTTCAGCAGGAGTAATAGTTTGGGAGAAGAACTTTTGTTTCCCTTCTTTCAATAGAGCAGCAACGGCAGCAGCATGAGGAGCGGCAGCAGAAGTACCAAAGAAGTTAGGAAGTCCGTCGGAATCAAAATCAGGAGCACCGAAATTCACTGAAGTATTTCCTCCGTTAGGAGCAGCGAAATCAGGTTTTTCACGAACCACGCCATATACCGGTGTTCCACCTACAGAAGAGAAAGATGCGATAGTTGGAGGGTTCACACCGAAGCGAGGAGAATTTGAATAAAGAACAGCACCTACAGCCATTGCACCGGCAGCGTTAGCTTGTCCGACGATAGTTGCATTACCTGATAAATATTCATCGATAGTGATATCACCTCTAAACACCACATACTTAAAGCGCACATTACCTGTACCCCAAGTACGATTAATCATGATATTAGCATGGCCTGCACCATTCACTGTGAACGGAAGAACTTCAAATGGATCACCCCATTTATTATTTCTGTTAAATCCGAATAATTTATTTCCTAAATCATCCGTCAAATAAATATCGAAATCATTTTGTGCACCCGGTAATTGACCAAGCGAATAAATAGAATCATCCCATTGGAAAACGATCGTATACGTTCCAGGCGCAAGAGTTACGCTTTGGAAGATATCGCCACCACCGAAATCGTGAGCAGTACCTGTATATCCTGCGGGAGCAGCAACCGGATTATAAACAGCTTCATAAGCTTTATTTCCGAAATTACCTGCAGCAGAGAAATAAGAAACACCTTGCGAAGCAACATAATCAACAGCTTTAGAAACAACACCATCTTGGAAGAAAGGTTCAGTGATATACGTAACATCATCAACGATGATATCGCATCCACCTGTTTGCATTGCCTTGATACCTTCGGCGAAATCACCGGCAGAAACGAATCCAGTGCGGAAAGCCAAATTAGCCTTAGGCGCAACGTCATGAATGAGTTGTAACATCGCACGACCTTCATCAGAACGTTTACCGTAAGGATATTCTTTAAAGACTTCTACAGGAGTAGAATTCACCGGATTACCGGCACCAGGTAAGTCACCGTTATTAATATCGATTAGAGCTGGATTTATTGAATTCGTATTATAACTATCTGAGATAACTCCCACTTTAACACCTTCTCCTGAGAGATTAAATACAGCACGAGCGGAATCAGAGAACTGCGCCATATCGCCTTTAGAATAAATCAAACCAGTATTTGAAACTGGAGGATAATAAGGACGAGCATAATTTACTAAAGTAGGAATGCTATCGAGCTTTTTAAGATTAGCGATAGGGAATTGTCCGGTGATAATAAATGTTTGAGCACCATTATTCACGATGTTGGTCATTCCGTAATCGGGAGTTTGCAACAAGGCAAGCAATGCATTATACTGACCATCGTTAGCGATAACCTCAATTAAAACGCTATCGTTATTGATTAAATAAATTTTATCGAGTGTATCAGTAGAAAGAGGATCGTAATTATCGAATAAAGAATTCAACTCAGAACCAATTTTATCATCCACTTTACCATCGGCAGGAGGCGGATAGTAGGGTAAGATACATGCAGTAGAAGAAGTAATAAATACGATTGATGAATCGGTATTTTCACAACCGGCATTATCGGTAACATAATAAACATAAGTACCTGCAGAAAGATTAGAAGTAGTATCACCAAAGATTGTATAGTCGTCAGATCCACCTGAGATAGTTAAGTTAACCGAAGTCGTATATCCGGGACATAATGAAGTAGTAACCGGGGTGGCGACAATTGAAATCGGGGAATTACTTCCAACAGTTACTTGCAATGAATTACTTGAGCAACCATTCTCATCTGTAACATTTACATAATAATCGCCCGGATATAAATTAGTAAATAATGAATCTGATTGTTGAACATAGAAATCGTTACCGGACAATGTAAAATTATAACCACCAAAAGTATAATTACCACCTGAAGTATTAGCTATAAATATTTCTCCATCGGCATTACCACTACAAGTTGCATTCGTTACAAAAGCAACACCTGCATCGAGCGGAGCCGGTTGAGTTAAGGTAATAGAATCAGTTGCTGCACAACCACTGCTAGTTGTAACTGTATAAGTAATAGTAGTATCTAATCCGACGAAATTCACACCGGAGAAAACTCCTCCGCCATAAATCCCAACATCTTCATTAGAGAAACCATTAACATAAACTTCGAATCCTGAGCCATAACACATTCCACCTTCGGAAGAAATTTCGATTGTAGGATTATCATGAATGTTTAAGATGATGGAAGCAAAAGCTGTACAGCCTGCGCTATCAACTTGAACGCTGTAATATTGGCTGTTTGCGTAGCCACCTTGCGAATAATCATTCACATCAGCATTGAAAGAAATTTGTCCTGTAGTATCACCTGTTGACCAATTATAATGAGCACCGGGAATTGAATCAACTGTTAAGACAACTAATTGTCCGTCGCAGAATTCGTTATATTGAGAATTGGAAATGATAACCGGATTAAACAAACAAGGAGGAAGAACATTTAAAGCAACGGCATTAGAATAAACCGTATCGCACGCTCCTGCAACTTTTAAACGGTAAGTATAACCATTCATATTAGTATCGGGATAATTAATCACCAAAGTATTATTATACATACCTGCGTATAAATAATCATCGAAGATTGGAGCAAATCCGTTTCCTGTACCATCATTTACTTCCCACTGAGGATTAAGACAACTTCCGGAAAACTGAGTAGTAATGTAAGCCGGTTGATTAGCATAAACATTAATTATAGGAGGAAGAGAATCAACAGTAGAAGCAACGCAAGGATGTGGGAAATAAGAAATATCGTCGATATTCACTACGAAATAATCACCGTAAGGAGTATAATTTCCTGAACCTATATTACCGTTAAAATCGAATTGAATATGGGAGATACTTTGCCAATTCATTTCAACCGAATAGTAGCCGGAACCTAAGACATACAAGGAATCGGAGAAATTGATCGTATATACAGTATTTCCAACTGAATCGATACCTAACATTGAAAAACTAGTGAGGTCATTAAAATTCTGGGGAATTAATATTTTTATTCCTGTTAGATCGAAAACGCCACAAGTACTCAAAGTACCGCCCGGTGCACCGAACTGCAAAGAATTATTTCCCGTGAAAGCGTTATCGGGATTTCCATCCACATGACCGTAACCAAGAACGGCATCCCAGAGGAAACCATTTTCGGGCCAGATAGAATAACCGGGGATAGCAGACTCGAACCGAAGGGTATCAGCAGTTGGAGGCGGTGGAATTTGAGCAAATCCCCTGCTCGACAACGTCAAAAAGCATAGGGTGAACAATACAAGTCTCAAAACACCTTTAAAAGGATTTTTACATAGCATTTGCATGATGAATATAATTGGCTGTTAATTTCACAATTGGTAACTACTCATAAAATACTCCGGAGGCCTTTAAAACAACATCACAAAAACGAACTCCTGTAAGCCGCCGGAAACTAATTTTATCTATGTAAGGAAAAAATTAATTTGATGCAAGTTACGGCGGAAAGAAGCAAAAGCAATACTTTCAGCTAAAGCGTAATAAACTATCTATCAATGCATTGCGAAATATTTTTCAAATATCTCCTTGAACAATAGAAAACAGGCGACAAATTATGAGTGCAAGCATTCACTCAGAAACAACCAAAAATTGAAAAATCCAGAGATAATATGACATAAAAAAGGGCCAAAAATCGGCCCTTAGAATTATTGAATAGACAATGCTTTTTTCACTTCGGAATAGTTATTCCAGTTGATATCGGGGTGAGCTTTTCGGTAAAAACCGCTTACGGCCACTACTTTAAATCCGTAGTTAGAATTAATCATCGGCGTTTGAAGACTAGCGAGTTGAATATCGACCTCTACTTGATAAGGAGAAACATAATTGTATATCCATGTATCGGTTGATCCGCTAGCTGCGGTTATTGGAAGCGGAGTATAAGACCCACCACCCGACTCGAGATAAACCATAACAAGTCCGTAATCGACATAATCGGCGTTTAGTTCAGGGATTGAGAGAATAACATATTTACTATGATCGGAATAACCAGGATTACCATAAGTTGACCAATGATAAGGAGCGATAGTAAAGAACCATGTTTGAACGTTAGCATTTCCCGGAGGGCCTGAAACTCCTGCAGGGCCTTGAGGACCCGGCGTAGTATAAACTTCACAAGAAGAAAAGAACATTGTAAGAATAACTGCGAGCACTAATAATACATTTTTCATGGCATTCGGTTTTTGTGATATAAATGGGGTATGGCAAAAGGCTTGCCAAAAAATTAATTTGAAAATGGGGCGATTTGAAAATTTGAAAATAGGGATTAGAAAATCGACGATCGGCAATAGAAGATTGACCTAAAAAAATCAATTAACTATTGTCTATTATCGAATATCAATTATTGATTATCGAATATCGATTATCTATCATCTATTATCTATCATCTATTATCTATTATCTATTATCTATTATCTACCATCTATTGCCTATTGCCTATTGCCTATTGCCTATTGCCTTTTCCCCTTCCACCCTACTCCAATGTATTTTCGTCCCGAAACCAAGTGAATTATCGGTCATTTTAATTTCGGAAAGTTGAATCATCCAAATTGATCCAGGCATGTCTTTGGCCATAGGGTACTTTGCAATGTACTGTTCTTTGTACAACGCGTTATCGGGCAAAATAAAAACACCGGTAAATTGAATCCCTTTGATTGCCGAAAAATCGAGAGCATTCGGTAGAATTGTCCCTGCCACCAGGTTATTCTCCACTGCTTGTTTCATATGAACAGACTCGCGATCTGATTTACAGATCAGCAGATTTTCATCGGGAATAAAAACATAAAAGCAATTTGCACAATAGGGTTGGTTATCGGAGCAAGTAGCTACAGTAAGGTTAACACAAGAAGAAATAAAGGTTGATATATGGTTAGGAATAGACATATTCATAAAAATAAATTTTAAGCAAAAGTACATCTCGGGAACTTCAAAATTCATGTTAAAAATCATATAATAGACAATATTTTCACAAAACCAATCTATTGTACTTTCATTTTTTTCTTACATTTAACATTCAATTTTGAATGTGATTTCAACTATTTATTGAATAACTTATAAAAACATCGTTACCATGAAAAACAAATCACAACTTAAAAAGCATTTTTTAGGACTCTCATTATTAGTTTTAAGTGTATTAATGTCAAATGCACAACCGGTAAGTTGGACAAAATATTATGATGCAACTATTCCAAATACGTTGGGATTAGATGGAACTACCGGAGCAGTTAACATAAAATACGGTCCGTTGAACGGGTCTATTTATGCGTACGGAACAAAACAAATTAACCTACCGGCTGTTCCCTCGGGCTATGGTTTCTCACGTGAGTTAACTGTTGTAAGATATGACAATATTACAGGGAACAAAATCAATGAAGTTTCAGCTCATATACCACTATCAACTGATCTTACAGGGCATCAGGACGTTGCTAAAGAAATGGTAATCGGCGCTGATGGGAGTATATATATTATTGGAACATATTTCTACAACACATTTTATGGATATGACATAGTTGTAATAAAATATAATTCATCGCTAGTTGAACAATGGAGATATTATTTTGATGGAAATGCAAGTTCATACGATAATGCTGCAGGTATTACTTTAGATAATAGCGGCAATATATGTATTACAGGAACGATTTCCGATAATGGCAACGGCAAAGGAAATGATATTGTGGTAGGGAAACTTACTTCATCGGGATCGCTGGTATATGAATATATATTTAACAACTCAGGGACCAATAATGATATAGCTAAAGATATATCTACAGATAATTTTGGCAATGCATATGTTTGCGGGTATTCATCAACAGCGACAAATGGAACTCAATTCGAATTAATTAAGCTCAACAGTGCAGGTATTTTCCAATGGAAAAAGGGATACAATGGAACCACCGGACTTTATAATGATTTTCCGTCAACTGTTTTAGTAGACAAAAACACCGGATATGTATATGTTGCCGGTGCTGCATATAACACATCAGGAAATACTGACTTTGCTTTATTACAATACAATTCTGCAGGTGCTTTAAACTTCATTAAAAAAGTTAATAATCCGGGTAATAGTACCGACGAAGCCACACATATAGTTGTTGATGGAAGCAGTAATGTATATGTTGGAGGAATGGTAGATCGTGATATTTCTGCCAGCACAAATCATGATTTAATAATTAAAAAATTCTCATCGACAGGAACTTTGTTAGGCACCAAAAAATTCAACGGAACAAATCATGATATAACTTGCTGTGACCTTGCCATTTCCAGTTCAGGATACATTTACCAAACAGGATGGGGAACCGCTCCTGCTCCTATTAACGGAACTACATTTATAGCAGTAAAGTACAACACGAATTTTGCATATCAATTCAATGACCTGCTTACTCCTTCTGGATCAACTTGCGGTGAAGGCTATTTAGGATGGAGTATTGCGGTTAATCCTGCTAATTCAGAGGCAGTTATTGGAGGCAGATATTTCATGGATTGTCCGGGAGCAAATACAGAACAATGGATTATTAGAAGATATAGTCCTTCAGCAAGAATTAGTGATGAAAATGCATCAATGAGTTCAAATTTGAATTTATATCCTAATCCTGCTAACTCAGTAATCAATTTCGAAATAAGCAATTCCGGCAGCACAGATTACAAAGCGGAGATTTACGATATTCAAGGAAGGTTAATTGAAAACTTAAACATTGACGATAATTCAAATTCTATTGATATATCTAATTTAGAAAATGGAATTTATGTATTAGTCCTTCGTAATGAAGAAAATACTTTTACTGAAAAGTTCATCAAAGAATAAACAACTTCGAATAAAATCCTGTCATCAATAGTAATTGGTGACAGGATTTTTATTTTATGCAATATTCCTTTGGGGATCACTCGAGAGAATTTAGTTCAATAAAAGGTTTAAAAACTCAAGACAACTAAAATCTATTGTGGAAAGCAGAAAAACTTAGTGGAATAAAAACATTCGAGCGGGTAAGTCTTTTATTTCGGACATATTATTTCAATTGAACAATTTCGAGCTCTGAATTGCTAATCAGCAAATATTTATTGAAATCTTTACGTAAAAGCAATTTGCATAAAAAAGCTAATTAACTTAACAATTGGAAAAAAGTAATTCTAATCAAAACGATAAAAAGCTATTGATATGTTTGGGAAAGGCTTGTTTTGGGCAGAAAAAACAATAACGAAATCAGTTAAATTACAACTTGGGAATAATGGAATGAAAGTTAAAAATCATACTTACTTGGATTGAACCACTAATTAAACCAAAATACATATCGTTGTAACACATTGATTTTATGGCGATTAATTAATTTTACAAATAATACTTGTTACATCAGATATTATCTCTACATTTGCACCCTCATAAACAGTGCGGGGTGGAGCAGAGGTAGCTCGTTGGGCTCATAACCCAAAGGTCATAGGTTCGAGTCCTATCCCCGCTACCAAAGAAGACTGGTCGGCAATTTTGCCGACCTTTTCTTTTATACGATCATTCCAAATGCTTGATACATTGCGTGTTCTAATAAAAAACGGATTTGTGTTTTTGGTTAGATAACATCGTTTTACAGGGTCAATTAAAATACCATCTGGAAATACTGTGCGTTGAATACGTTGCTTGGTTGCCCAGTCTCCTAACTGCCAACAAACGTGTAAGTTACAAGCAATTTCTAAAGCATCATCAACGAATAATTGTGGGTTAGATAATTGTGATTTTACTTCAAATAATTTCGTCTGCTTTTCTAAAATCTCAGATTCCATTCGCTGCTTCTCTTCAAGAAAAACTTGGTGATCAATTCCTTCGTTCTTAAGGTAATTTAATTGAAATCGTTTATGCACATCTTCCAAATGTTTAATAGTAATTTCTAAGTTTTCAAGAATAGAGTTAGTCTCTTCATTTAAACTATTGAAATACAAGTGTAGATGTTTCTTAAATGCTTCCTTGAAATCATCTTTTAATTTATAAAAAGCAAGTAATTCAAAAAAGTCATCGTTCAAGCCTTGCTCTTTTGAAGCCTTGGTTGTTATGGCATTAAAAGTCGCACCCTTGCAAACATTGCATTTGTAATAGTGTAATCTCTTTTTCTTGTTTTCATAGCCGGTTAGGTAATTACGACATTTTGCACAAATTAGAAATCGAGCAAGTGGCCTGTTGACATTCTGTGAATCTGAATCATATTTGATTGTAGTTCGGCCTTTCCCACGTATCTGTAATTTTTTAAAATCTTCAATACTAACCATTGGTTCCCAGTTACCAAGAATTGGTTCTTCTTGCAATAAACTATTGACAATAACGCCACAATAAAATGGACGTTTCCACATTGAACTTAATTTCTGTTTGGAAATTTTCAAGCCCATGTCCTCCAACCTCTGTCGTATTATAAAATCCTTTTCACCTTGAAGTTTCCACCTCCATGCTTTCTTAAGTTTTTCGCCTTCAGAATTGATGAAAACCACTTGTTTGTCATTCATACGGCTAAAGTCTTTTACTCGTGTA
>JAKPPP010000280.1 GCA_029547265.1 Bacteroidota bacterium | reverse complement strand
CGCTAACTTTTTATATGGATATTCTGTTGGTCTATTCGATACTAATGTTGTTTCTGAAAAAGCTCATATGCGTTTTGATAGTGCCGGTTATGTATTAACTCCTGCAAATTTTAAAATGCCGTTTCGAGCAAGCCAAAGCACATTATCCGACGAGTCTGGCAATTTACAAATGGCTACCAATGGATGTTGGATTGCAGATGCAACCGGTGATACTATGCAAAACGGAGGCGGCCTTTTGCCGAATAGTTTTTCCTATGATTGGTGTGATGCTACCACAGGAATTCCCTATAGCCATACAAGTGTATTTCTTCCTCATCCATACGATTCTAATTTGGTTTACTTGATGCACCAATCGGGAACGAGTTCTACTAATGAAAAATCTTCGGGATTGTTTTATACACTCATCAATAAAACTTTAAATAATGGTTTGGGTGGAGTAGTAGCAGGTCAGAAGAATATTCCTGTTTTTATGATGGGATTAAATCCCGGAATGGCCGTTTGTAGACATGCCAATGGCAGAGATTGGTGGATCATTACTATGAAAGATAGTTCAAATATTTTGTATGCGAGTTGCTTAACTCCTACGGGTTTCACTGCTCCAATTGCTCAAACGTTCAATTATTCTCCTGCTCCAATCTATTTACATGGACAAATGTGTTTTTCTCCGGATGGTAAAAAAATGGCATATATATTTTATACGGGAACTTGGGGGAATGTGACGATATTTGTTAGAATTTCTGATTTTGATAGGTGTACAGGGGTGTTTTCTAATTCTATTCAGGTGACATTTCCTGATCCAAGTGTTGGATTTGGTCTTTGTTTTTCTCCGAATTCTAAAATTTTATATGCATGTACCACGGGTAAAATTGTTCAATTAAATGTCGATACAACTAATATTACTGCAAGCTTAGATACTGTGGCTGTTAATGATGGTTATTATTCACCATATCCTCCTCTTCAATCTGACTTTTGGATGATGTCACTCGCAGCTAATGGAAAAATATATTTGTCTTCGGGAAATAGTGTAATTGATCTTCATTATATAAATTATCCCGATAGTGATGGCGTTGCATGTGATGTTCATCAACATGCTGTGCACTTGCCTTGTTTTTCAGGTCGGGGGCAAATATTTCATCCCAATTATTATTTGGGATGCGATACCACTTCCGGTTGTGCTTGCTTAACGAGCACAGGTGTTGGAGAAATTGGTAAACACGATTTTAAAGCAAAAATCTCACCCAATCCTGGCCTTTATGGCTTTAGGATTCTATATCTCTTACCTCAGAATAAAAGTGGTATTCTTACCGTGTACGATATGCAAGGTCGAGAGATGTATAAAGAAAACTTACCACCTTGGTCAACACTCCAAACCATCTCCGCCTCCTCATGGCCTCCCGGCATCTACCAAATCCAAATCGAAAGTGATGGCTATGCTGGGTCTTGGAAGTGGGTGAAGTATTAATTGAAATTTGATTCTTCATTTTGATAAGAAGATATTTAAGAGTTAATCGAGCGTAATATCTATTTTTAGTTTTTGAATTCAGGAATGAAGAAAAGCATTTCTATATTCAGAAAAACAAACTTAAAATATTTACCAAGCATTACTTAAGATAGAAATCAATTTCGATAAATCCTCTTTAATCGTTTGATATTTATTTGTTTATGGAGTTTGGCTTGAGTTTTTCCAGGAGGTTATAATGCATTGAAAATCAGTCGAATGTTTTTTAGATTATGGAATTCAGTGCATTTAGTTTTCTATTCTACCGAAGGGTGACATTGTTCATCTTCCACACTCGCTCCTTAACCTTATATTTGCCTCAAAATACTACAATATGTCTTCTGCAGTCGCTCAATTATCTCCCAATGGCCTTTGGGCTAATTTCAATAATCTAAACGCTGTCCCGCGTGGTTCTAAGAAAGAGGATAGGGTTATCCAATTTATGAAGGACTTTGGAAATCGTCTTGGCCTCGAAACTTTTGAAGACGAAATCAGAAATGTAATTATCCGTAAACCCGCTACTCCGGGAATGGAAAATAAACAACCCATTATTCTTCAGTCGCATTTGGATATGGTGCATCAAAAAAATAATGATGTAGCATTCGATTTCGATTCTCAAGGAATTCAGATGATGATCGATGGCGACTGGGTTCGTGCTAACGGAACTACTCTTGGTGCCGATAACGGAATTGGAGTCGCTACCATTATGGCTATCCTTGAAAGTAAATCAATTGCTCATCCTGCTATCGAAGCTTTATTTACAATCGATGAGGAAACGGGAATGACGGGAGCATTGGGATTAAAAGGCGGTGTGCTTAACGGACGAATTTTATTGAATTTAGATACTGAGAACGATAGTGAAATTGATATCGGTTGTGCAGGCGGAATAGATGTTACTGCAAACGGAACTTATACGGAAGAAAATGTCGCAGCCGGAAGCATCGGATTAACAATTACCGTGAAAGGATTGAATGGTGGACACTCCGGAATGGATATTCACAAAGGACTAGGGAATGCCAATAAAATCATGAACCGCATTTTATATTCTTTGGTTAGCAATTACAATGTAAACATCGCTTCTGTTAACGGAGGTAGTTTACGCAATGCTATTCCTCGTGAAAGTGTGGCTGTATTAGCGGTTGCGAAAACTTCGCTTGATGAAGTAAAAACAATGATAAGTGCGCTCACTAAAGAAATCGCTTTTGAATTTAAAACTACAGAACCTTCACTGAAGATTGAAGTAGCTGATAGCGCGGTTCCTGCAGTGGTAATGAATAGTAAACGAGCCCAACAAATTGTTCAATGCATTTATGCAGCTCATAATGGAGTATATCGTATGAGTGCCGATATGCATGATTTAGTAGAAACCTCTAACAATGTGGCGAAAGTAACTATTGAAGGCGGAAAAATTACGATTGCATGTTTAACACGTTCCTCTGTTGAATCATCGAAAATGGATTTAGCAAATCAGTTGAAATGTACTTTTGAATTAGGCGGATGTGATGTGAGTTTTGCGGGTTCTTATCCCGGTTGGACACCAAACGTTTCATCACCGATATTGAAAGTATTGGTAGATGTTTATGAAAAACTTCATGGTGATAAGCCGGAAGTAGTAGCCTGTCACGCGGGATTAGAATGCGGAATTTTGGGGAGTAATTATCCGGGAATGGACATGATTTCATTCGGTCCTACAATATTAGGAGCTCACTCACCCGACGAACGTGTATCGATAACTTCAGTTCAGAAATTCTGGGATTATTTAATGGAAATATTGAAAAATATTCCTGAGAAAAAATAAACAACAAACAATTTTATCGCAACGATTTAATGAAAGCGAGATATAGCATTTTAGTCTACATCTCGCTTTCATGTTATTATAAAATGATATTTGTAAATTCGTAGTCCAAACTCACTTTATGAAAATCCGAAATATTATTCTACTTTTATTTCTTTCTCTTTCATTGCAAAATATTGCTCAAACACCGGTGAAAAGTAAAAAGCCGGCTGCCAAGAAAATCGTTAAGCCGAAACCGCCGCAGTCTGCAATAAAAGATTCGCTATTTGTAAAGCAAATTGGAGATACACTTTTTCCTAGTCTGAAGGGAGATGCATATCAATGGATAAATTGCCATGCCAATGGGGGAGAGATTCCCGGAGCTGTAGGACGATGGTATATCCCTTCGGTAGCAGGATCGTATGCAATTCAAGTAATAACAAAAAAAGGAGTAAAGAAATCGGCTTGCGTTCAAGTAAAAGTTAACACAGAAACGGCTGATCAAATTCCCGGATTGAAAATTTACCCGAATCCCTCGAGCGGAATTTTCATGATTACCGTAGCAGAAGAAATGGTTGGACAAGATTATCAAGTATTGAATTCGATGGGCGAAGTAATCATGCATAACAAAACAGCACGACAATTTCGCGTAAATTTATTGGGCTATCCGAATGCCGATTACATTTTCAGTTTTGCAAAACACAAAGTCAAGCTGGTGAAATTTGCACAATAAGTGAAGGCAGGAATAGTGATGAAAGATGCATGGGAAAGATGAAAGATGAAAGATTCAAGATACAAGATACAAGATTTTATGTTTATTGATTTTTGTAATTTCTCAAAAATCGATAAATGTTACTAGTTGTTCGAGATCCAGCATCGAGTAGCGAGATCTTAATCCATCAAATCGAGAATCGAGAATCAAGAATCGGTAATCAAGTACACGATTTTATGTTTATTGATTTTTGTAATTGCTCGAGAACCGTGTAATGATACTATCCGTT
>JAKPPP010000271.1 GCA_029547265.1 Bacteroidota bacterium | reverse complement strand
GGAAAAATTTCAAGTATTTTCTTGAAATTGCCAATTGTTAAGTGTAATCTAGCATTTTTTGAGTGGAGTTGTCTGATCGGGCACTCATGATCGGCACCACCTAAGACGAGATATAAAGAAACGAATTAATAATTTGTTAGCCTGAGGGGACAGGTTGCTGTACATCTAATCGTTGGCAGCATCTTTTCGCGTGTTTTTATGGAAGGGAGGGGAATATGAATCGGATGTTTGTTGTAGTGCTGTGCTTGGTTATGTTGGCCGGCTGCTCGTCCATGCAGACCACAATGGCCGGGAGCGTGCAGGTCAGACTCCGAGAGCACGGCCCTTTTGAGATTCGGGTGCGGACGCCATCCGACGCGCTTTCCGCCTTGCTCTACGAGTTTGCCGTCCAAGAAATGGGCAAATCCTTGGCCATTGCGGAACGCGAGCCGGGCAAAGGCGCTATCGAGATCACATTCGCCAGCCAGGGGGAAAGCGCATGGGTTGGAACGTCCTCGACTACTGGTACTGCTACCGCCACCGGGTCCGGATGGTACACTGGCAACAGTTATTACGGCGCTGCTAACGTATCCGGAGGCTCCACAACCGTCAGCTCAGGCGGTGCCTTCACTTGGCAAAACAGCACCCTTTTCTTGGTGGTGCGCGACGGCGAGGGGCGTAGGCTCTATTCGGCTGATTATAAGTACAAAGGGGGCTGGGAGCTGTCCGGATGGGTTGTCAATACGCCAGAGGAGGCTGCCCGGCTTTGTATCGAGCGGGTGCATAAACAAATGGCTAAAGATGGTGCACTCTAGGCCGTGCGAACCTCAAGCTAACGAATGCGTCAACCGGACGCGCGGGGACACGTGGTACTGTTTTCCTGAAGTGCTGGCCGCGCGCCGGTTACGCTGCTGTTAAACAGGGAGATAATATTTGAAGATATGTCAATGTATTAAGGTGATGAAAAATGGATGGATTTAACCCCGATACATATTGCGGAATATACTGTGGCGCTTGCTCAATAGCTATGTGTGGAAAAACTGGTCTCACTGATGAGTTTGCTGCATGCCTTGGAAGTGTGCCGAAGGAGGATCTATCTTGCGGCGGCTGCAAATCCGACAATGTGTACTATGGTTGCCGTATTTGTATTCTCCGTTCCTGTGCGCGAGAAAAAAACATCGAACATTGTATCGACTGTCCTGATTATCCATGTAAAAACTATAGAAAGTGGCAAGGGGCGGCAAGATTTCTCCCGCACATTCATGAGGCTGAGGCCAGCCTGGAGGCTATCAAACGCGATGGTGTTGACCACTGGCTTGATTCGCAAAAAAAAGAATGGTCATGCCCTGCCTGCGGCGCACCTTTCTCATGGTATGCATCCATATGTTCAAAGTGCGGTCGTAGCCTTGTGTCAAAAGCATTCAAACTGCGAGGCTGGAGGAAATTCTTGTGCCGCTTCGTGCTCCCGATGGTGTACCGAAAGGGAAAGGCAAAAAGTAAGAGTGTTTAACAAGCGGGTGAACTTGACCGGGCAAAACGACGCGCCCGGCAAGTTACCCGCAACGTTGGGCAGACGCCTTCGGCGCCGAAAAAGAGGAAGAGAAATAGAAAAATTGATTGGTTAATCAGTGTTGTTTGCTGAATATAGTTTCTATTCAATAGAAGTATTCTGATTAGAAATAAATAAAATCGATTATTAAATCACAATTGATAATCAAGTAGTTTTGAGTTACCTGAATAGGTATTGATGTAAGTAGAAATAAGAAAAGTAAAAAAAGACGAATCAATTAGGAATAGTAAAAAGAAGAAGAAGAATTAAAGACTAATAAGTAATAACGCAGGAGAAGAATTAGAGAATACCTGGAAGGGAAAACGTGTTTTCCCGGACAGTGTTTCTCTAATTCTTCTCCTGGTACTAATACATAGAGGCAAAATTAACTTCGTGGCTAAAAAATAATGTTGATGAACTGTAGTAATTAATTATTGTTTTAATTATTAAGTGCCCAACGACCGCTTCAACCTGACAACGCTATTGGCACACTTTTTGCCCTAGCGCTTCGCGCTGCAAAAAGTGCGCCAATGTACGCGTTGCAGGTTAAGCAAATGTTAGGCGGACGCCGCTCCCGCGGCGCAAAAAGGATTATTATGGGATTTACAATTAATAAGATAACAGTCACAAAAGAAACTTTACTTCATATTCGCAAGCCATATTTAGAAGAATTAGCATTTGCTCAAGAGTATTATTTAGAGCTAGTAATTCCAACTTGTAATATCTTTTCAATTGAAAGTAATCATGAAAACATTGGTTATGCCATAATTACAGTAGATTCAACTTTAATAGAGTTCTATTTGGTCCCAAGGTACCGGAAGAATTCCAAAGAAATATTCTCTTTCATTGTAAGTCAGAATAATATTCATAATATACTATGTAAAAGCTTTGATTACAGTTTGTTAAATTGTTGTGTAAGTAATGGTTATACATATACTGTAGATGGATTAATGTTTAGGAATAAACTTGAAGATCTTGTCTTTATTGAAGATAAAGCAATAAATGTTTCTTTTGCAACAAATGAACATATACCGTTTTTCAAACAGCAAAATGATGAAGTATTTGAACCAAAAGAACTTCTTGAGGAGGCAATAAAAAATAAAACAATTATTGTCTTTGAAAACAACAAGAGTATTATCGGATGTGGCTTTGTGAATATTGTTTATTTAAATTCAAACTATTGTGACATTGGTGTGTGGGTTGAACAGAATAATCGTAAAAAAGGATATGGTAGCTATATAATGAAATATTTGTCGAACAGCTGTAAAGCAAAACAATTAATACCCGTTTGTGGATGTGGGGTTGATAATATTATATCACAAAAGACATTGAGTAAATGTGGATATTATTCGGAATTTTCCTTGTTAAACTTCCGAACAAATTTCGCCTAACAACTGCTTCGACCTGACATTGCTATTGTCACGAAACTTGCAGTCGCTGCGCTCGGCAAGTTTCGCGCCAATGTACGCAATGCAGGTCAAGCAAATGTTAGGTTGACGCCGCGAAGCGGCGCTAGAAAATTCTTGTAGTAATAAATAAATCTATTAAACTTATAAAATAATCCCAAACGAATTGTTTAAGGAGGATAGTTAGATGGGTAATTTCTTTTATGCCATAGCAGACTCAATTGAGAGACAAGTTTATTATTCTGAACAAAAGGCATTTCAGGAAAATCTAATCGCAATAATTGTCATAATTGGATGTTTTATAATTTTTGCTATTGTTACATCAAACAAGAAAAATAATAAAAATATTTCAGACAAGAATGACGAATCATCGAGTTTAAATATTAGTGACAATAAAAAATGTCCATATTGTGCAGAAAGTATAAAGAAAGAAGCTAAGCTGTGTAGATATTGTGGTAAAGAATTAGTCGAAAAGACAGAAACTGATCGTGGTGAAAATAATGAATAATATCTGTTTTACAGAAATATGGGAAAGAATTATTAATTATCAAGGAGAGAATTTTTACCAAATAAGAGGCAAAGTATTTAGTTATAAGGTTATTGGAACTCAAATAGTACTAAACTCGACTAATCAAAAAATACCTAAGCAACATGTCGAAAGAGTTTTAGAATTGGTTCCTTTGGCTAATACTGTTCCAATACAAATGTTTCGTGCTCCATCATATTTATATGCAATACTAATGGATAAGAGAATTAGAATAGGTTGTTGGTGATATGGTATGCAATTATTTAAAGAAATAAATACTAATGAATAGTATGAAAAGAATAATATTTTTATAATAAAAATATAGAATCTGAAAACCTAACAACTGGATCAACCGGAGTCGGCTATTGTCACGGTTTGTGCATGCGCTCCGCGGCTGCGCCGCTACGCTTTTTCATGCACAAACCGCGCCAATCACGCCGACCCGGTTATCCAAATGTTAGACGGACCCTTCGGGCTTAAAGAATACTTTATTTAACAAAAGTAAAATTTATTCACATTGAAATATATATGTTTCAAGATCGAAACTTGTTTAATATTATTTATAATAATAATTTACTTGTTGAACATGAAGATTGAGAATGCAATATTTATTAATCTTAATAACAAACA
>JAKPPP010000253.1 GCA_029547265.1 Bacteroidota bacterium | reverse complement strand
CAAACTGCTATTTTTGCGCCCATGAGTTCAACAACAGTTAAAAAATTCAGCGGCGAAGAGCTGTTTAAGAATGTAATCAGTCATGCGAAAGAGTATGGCTTTATCTTTCAATCGTCAGAAATCTACGACGGACTAAGTGCTGTTTACGATTATGGCCAGATGGGTGTGGAGTTAAAGAAAAACATCCGCGAATACTGGTGGAAATCGATGGTGCAGTTAAATGAAAATATTGTAGGTATTGATGCTGCGATTTTCATGCATCCGACTACATGGAAAGCATCGGGACACGTTGATGCCTTCAATGATCCGTTAATTGACAATAAAGATTCAAAGAAAAGATATCGTGCCGATGTTTTAATTGAAGAACATGTAGCAAAGATTGAAACGAAGATTCAGAAAGAAGTAGAGAAAGCGAAAGCGCGTTTCGAAAATTTCGATGAAGCGATGTTTGTTTCAACGAATCCTCGTGTTGTTGAGAATCAGAAAAAAATCGACGAGATCAACGCACGTTTTAAAACAGCGTTGAACGATAATAATCTCGAAGATGTAAAACAATTAATTCTCGATCTTGAGATTGTTTGTCCGATCAGCGGTACTCGCAACTGGACCGACGTACGTCAATTTAACTTGATGTTCAGCACGCAATTAGGATCAGTAAGCGATGAATCGAACACGATATATCTTCGTCCCGAGACAGCACAAGGCATCTTCGTTAACTTCTTGAATGTACAAAAAACAGGAAGGATGAAAATTCCTTTCGGTATTGCACAAACAGGAAAAGCATTTCGTAATGAAATCGTAGCACGTCAGTTTATCTTCCGTATGCGTGAATTCGAACAAATGGAAATGCAATTTTTCGTGAAGCCGGGAACAGAAATCGAGTGGTACGAGAAGTGGAAGACAAAGCGTATGCAATGGCATAGAAGCTTAGGATTCCCTGAATCGAAATACCGTTTCCACGATCATATTAAGTTAGCGCACTACGCGAATGCGGCAGCGGATATTGAATTTGAATTTCCATTCGGATTTAAAGAATTAGAAGGAATTCACTCACGTACCGACTTCGATTTGAAGAGTCATATGCAATACTCAGGAAAGAAATTACAGTACTTCGATCCTGAAGACAACGAAAACTACATTCCTTATGTGGTAGAAACATCAATCGGATTAGACCGTATGTTTTTAGCGATGATGTCGATGGCGTTGAATGAGGAAATCTTAGAAGATGGAAGTTCTCGTGTAGTGATGAATATCCCTCCATTCTTAGCTCCTTACAAAGTAGCGGTATTGCCATTAATGAAAAAGGACGGATTGCCTGAGAAAGCGCGTGAGATCATCGATAAGTTAAAGTTAGATCATCTATGTATCTACGAAGAGAAAGATGCAATTGGTAAGCGTTATAGAAGAATGGATGCTATCGGAACACCATATTGCATTAC
>JAKPPP010000222.1 GCA_029547265.1 Bacteroidota bacterium | reverse complement strand
AGCGGTTCGTGATTATGGCGACCATCCTGTTCCGATGCATTTGAGGAATGCTCCTACGGCATTAATGAAAGAAATGAATTATGGCGAGGGATATATGTATGCGCATAATTATGAAAATAATTTTGCTGATATCGAGTTTTTACCCGATGCAATTAAAGGCGTGAAGTTTTACGAGCCAGGAAATAACGCGCGCGAAGCTGAATTACGAAAGTTTTTGAAAGATCGCTGGAAACAAAAATACAATTACTAATTACAAAGCCTATTGTGGTTTAATCCGTATGTGTAATTTTGAAGTGTAGCTTTTAATATTTCTTCTGCTTCCTTCTTTTCTGCCGGATGTGCATTCCCTACATCTTTCTTTAGTTCTAGGTCTTCTTTGAAATTGTAAAATCCTCTTTCTTTTTCTCCATCAAACATCAAAATGTAATCTTTGTAAATGATCCTGTATAAATCATTAGCATACATGGTCGCATGCGGAGCACGATCGTTGCGCAATAAGCTTCTTCCGAAGGTTTTGATTTTTCCTTTATAACCTGTTAAGTCGAGTAGGGTAGGAATAATGTCCACATGTTGCGCTATCACGTCGTTCTGCCCTCGTAAACTGCTGTCTCCTCTGAATAAAATAATTGGTACAGCATATCTTCCTACAGCATTGCTGTATTTTGGAGGATGTACATTATAACCGAATGTGTGATCTCCCGTGATAATGAATAATGTGTTTTTATACCATGATTGTTTTGATGCAATCTCAAAGAATTTACCTAGTGAGTAATCAGCATATCCTACACTTTCGTGTATCTCTTGGGTTCCTTTCGGGAATTTTCCTTTGAATTCATCAGGTACCATAAACGGATGATGTGAACTGATACTGAAGAAAGCATCGCAAAATGGAGTCTTTTGCTTTCCTAATTCTTCAGCGAAGTAAGGGAAGAATTTGTCGTCGTAAATCCCCCAATGTCCGTCAAAATATTCGTCTTTGTTGAATTCGTTTTTTCCGTAGTAATTGTCGAACCCGGCATTTCGACTAAATGAATCGAACCTGAATTCTCCATTTAATCCCCCATGAAAGAATGCTGTTGAGTAGCCCATCTCTTTCATTTTGGTCCCCATTCCTTCAACGCAATTTGCACTGTAACCCGAGTACATAAATGCATCGTCCATCAACGATGGTAATCCGCCGAAAATTGCACATATCGATTTGTTCGATCGTTCAGCATTAGCGTATGCATTGGTAAATACATAACTATTTGCAACAAGTTTGTCAAGAAATGGCGTATAGCCTTCGCCGTTATTAAGTGCTCCTATGTATTCTCTTGCCATACTCTCCATTACGATGATTACTACGTTGGGATGTGTAGTCGATTCGGAGTTGATGCTA
>JAKPPP010000221.1 GCA_029547265.1 Bacteroidota bacterium | reverse complement strand
AGCGGTTCGTGATTATGGCGACCATCCTGTTCCGATGCATTTGAGGAATGCTCCTACGGCATTAATGAAAGAAATGAATTATGGCGAGGGATATATGTATGCGCATAATTATGAAAATAATTTTGCTGATATCGAGTTTTTGCCCGAAGCAATTAAAGGAGTGAAGTTTTATGAACCCGGAAATAACGCTCGTGAAGCTGAATTGCGAAAATTTTTGAAAGATCGCTGGAAGCAAAAATATAATTACTAATTACAAAGTTTATTGTGGTTTAAACCGTAAGTGTAATTTTGTAGTGTAGCTCTTAATATTTCTTCTGCTTCTTGCTTTTCTGCCGGATGCGCATTGCCTACGTCTTTTTTTAATTCAATATCTTCTTTGAAATTGTAGAAGCCTCTTTCGTTTTCTCCGTCAAACATCAATATGTAATCTTTGTAAATGATCCTGTACAAATCATTTGCATACATGGTTGCATGTGGAGCACGATCGTTTCGTAATAAACTTCTACCAAATGTTTTTATTTTGCCTCTATAGCCGGTTAAGTCTAGTAGGGTAGGTATGATGTCAACATGTTGTGCGATAACGTCGTTCTGCCCTCTTAAACTGCTGTCTCCTCTAAATAAAATAATAGGTACAGCATATCTTCCCACAGCATTGCTGTATTTCGGTGGATGTACATTGTAGCCAAAAGTGTGATCGCCGGTGATAATGAATAGTGTATTATTATACCATGATTGCTTCGATGCAATCTCGAAGAATTTTCCTAACGAGTAATCTGCATAGCCTACGCTCTCGTGAATTTCTTGTGTTCCTTTCGGAAATTTCCCTTTGAATTCATCAGGTACCATAAACGGATGATGTGAACTGATGCTGAAGAATGCATCACAGAACGGAGTCTTTTGCTTTCCTAATTCTTGCGCGAAGTAGGGGAAGAATTTGTCGTCGTAAATCCCCCAATGTCCGTCAAAATATTCGTCTTTGTTGAATTCGTTTTTTCCGTAGTAGTTGTCGAACCCGGCATTTCGACTAAATGAATCAAATCTGAATTCTCCATTTAATCCACCATGAAAAAATGCTGTTGAATAACCCATCGATTTCATTTTCGTGCCCATTCCTTCAACACAGTTTGCGCTGTATCCCGAATACATAAATGCATCGTCCATTAAAGATGGCAATCCCCCAAAAATCGCACATATCGATTTGTTCGATCGTTCAGCATTCGCGTATGCATTGGTAAACACATAACTATTTGCAACAAGTTTGTCAAGAAATGGCGTATAGCCTTCGCCGTTATTAAGTGCTCCTATGTATTCTCTTGCCATACTCTCCATTACGATGATTACTACGTTGGGATGTGTAGTCGATTCGGAGTTGATGCTA
>JAKPPP010000220.1 GCA_029547265.1 Bacteroidota bacterium | reverse complement strand
AAAAATGCGATGCTCTGAACATTCCATGTTTGTCCACCATCAATAGTTTTAATGATTATTCCTCCATCACCCACTGCCCATCCTTCATTCGGATTCACGAAATAAACAGAGTTTAACTTTTGAGTGACATTTGAAATTAATGCGGTCCATGAATTACCTCCATTAACCGTTTTAATTATTGTTCCACTATCTCCAACAGCCCAACCGACTGAAGCATTCACAAAAAATACTTTACTCAAACTTCGGGTTGTAGTGCTAGAAACAACTTGCCATGTCAATCCTGCATCAACAGTGTGTAATAATGTATCAGGCATATTTCCGGTTACCCACGCTTCACTAGGATTAATTGCAAAAACAGAATACAATTCAGAGTGCGTAATAGCGGATTGATCGATCCAATTTGCTCCACCATTAGCAGTATGCAAAATAGTACCATTATTCCCTACCGACCATCCCGAGGCAAGATCTGCAAAATGAATACTATTGAGCGATTCATTAGTAACCGTTGGCAATGCATTGGTATATGATGTCGCGGCATTATTTGTTGTAAAAAGATTATCTCCTGCAATAATTCCATTCAGAGAATCTGAGCAATAAATTAATTCACCTTTTACTGAATGAACTACCCATGAAACACCACCATCGGTAGTAGATATCAGCGATTCAAAAATGGGACTGATAGCCCATCCTGTCATTGCATCTGTAAAATGGCAATCGGTTAAGAAAGGAAGTGTTGCACCGATGGCTGCTCTGCTCGATAAATTTATTGTCCAGTTAGCTCCTGCATTGGTAGTATGAATTAATCCGCTAACGCCTGCCATCCATACTTCATTAGAATCGATGATATTAATTGATAAAATATTTTCGGAAACACCACTTACTTGGTTTGTCCAAGTCGCACCCCCATCGGTGGTATATTTCACACCTCCAAAAGGAGTAATTCGCCACCCTTTTCGCGGATTAGCAAAGCTAAAAAGAGAATTGATTGTTGGATTTTTTAATGTCCATGAAACTCCTGCATCATCGGTATATAGTAATCCACCCTCGGTACGCACCCATCCTTGCAAAGGAGAAATAAATTGAAATGCTGTGATTGAAACATACGACAACACCGGGAAGGTTGTCCATGAGTTACCACCATCTATCGAATGATATAAAGTATTGCCAGCGATTGCCCATCCTTCGGAAGGCGAAACAAATTGAACGCGTGAAATATTTTCGCAAGAACCTAAATTCTGTTTGGTCCACGTTATACCTCCATCGGTGGTGTTTAACAATGTGCCGACATCTCCTGCAGCCCATCCCAACAAAGGAGAATAAAAGTGAAGTGCATGAAAACGCTCGCCTGTAGTTATAGGATTTTGCCAAACAGATTGAGATTGCACGTATGAACTAATCAATATTAAAAAAATCAGATAAAATCTTTTCATAGAAGTTAATATTAGTAAAAGTAAAAGGGATTGGAATTATTTTGGAATATAAAAATAGGAAAGCCGTCAAAACTATTTCCTTTTTGATAAAATTAATTCAGTCATAAAGAGTGAATAATGCAAATCCATGACAAATGCATGGCGTTCCTAAGTATAATTTTTCGAACAAGAATGAGTGAAGTTGAATTTTACATTTAAAATATTTCGAATTTTTTCTCTCTAACTATCTGTAATATTCAAGTTGTCAAAGTTTTTCAATAATTTCAATCCTTGAATTCAAAAACCATTAACTTTACAAAAAGCCCTCTATGAAAGATTTCAATAATAAGAATATCCTCATTACCGGCGGTGCTTCGGGCATAGGGAAATTGATGGCTCAAGAATTTTTAAAGCGTGGTGCCCATGTAATTATTTGGGATATTGATAATGCGAAACTTGAAGCTGTAAAAATAGAACTATCTGATAAAGGGAAAGTATTTACATACAACGTAAACATTGCAGATCAAGAAAACATCAAGGCAGCTTATGTAGCTGTAATGAATGAGCATAAACAAGTAGATGTTTTAATCAACAATGCGGGTATCGTAGTAGGAAAATATTTCCATGAACATAGTGTAGATGAAATTCGTCGCACAATGGAGATCAATGCATATGCTCCGATGTTTATTTCGCATCTTTTTCTTCAAGATATGCTCAATGTTAACTCAGGATATATCTGCAATATCTCATCATCGGCAGCTATGATCTCTAATCCCAAGATGTCGGTTTATGCTGCCAGCAAATGGTCGGTATTGGGATGGTCGGATAGTCTGCGTATCGAGATGAAAAAACTGAATAAAAATATTGGTGTCAGCACCGTAACCCCCTACTACATCAACACCGGCATGTTTGATGGGGTGAAATCGTTAATCCCGATTTTAAAACCTGAAAAAGTTGTCGCGAAAATTATCAAAGGAATAGAAAACAACAAACCCATTATTAGTATGCCATGGAGCATTCATTTTGTTCGATTCTTTCAAGGGATATTCTCAGTTCGTATGTTCGATTGGTTTGTAGGTGATATACTTGGAATTTACAAAACAATGGATGAGTTTAAAGGAAGATCATAATCAGCGTGTATGAATCAGCACATCACCGACATAATTGAATCGCAGCGTGCATTCTTTCTAACCAATGCAACGAAATCGGTTGATTTTCGCATTCAACAACTTCGAAAGCTACGTACGGCAATTGAAGCTAATGAAAAAGCGATGTATGAAGCAATCGATAAAGATTTTAAAAAATCGGAATTCGATACCTACACAACTGAAATTGCGATTGTATATCAAGACATCGATGCGGCGATCAAACATGTAAAAGAATGGGCTTCCATTAAGAAAGTAGGCACCAATGCCGCCAATCTCCCTGCGAAAAGCTATATCGTTCCTGAGCCATTAGGCAACGCGTTAGTGATCGGAGCATGGAATTACCCTTATCAACTCTCGTTCGCGCCTGCGGTGGCAGCTATTGCAGCGGGATGCACAATTATATTAAAGCCAAGTGAACTTCCTACAAACACATCAACTATCATCAAGAAAATAGTTGAAGAAAATTTTCAGTCGGAATATTTCGCCGTTATTGAAGGTGGAGTTTCTGAAACGAGTTTGTTGTTAAATCAAAAATTCGATAAAATATTTTTCACGGGAAGTGCAACGGTTGGAAAAATAGTATATCGCGCAGCAGCGGAACATTTGACTCCGGTAACATTGGAATTAGGAGGAAAATGTCCCGGGATCATTGCTGCCGATTGCAAAATCGACATCTCGGCAAAACGATTAGTTTGGGCGAAGTTTTTAAATGCGGGACAAACTTGCATTGCGCCTGACTACCTCGTGGTACATAAATCAATAAAAGATATTTTCATTAAGCATTTAATCAAAGAAATAGAAGCCTCATCATTTAGTTTTTCAAATGGCAATTATGTCCAGATAATAAATGAACATCATTTTGATCGTTTGACTCGACTGATAAGCAAAGAAAATATTATTTACGGAGGGAATTTCAATAAATCAGAAAGATACATTGAGCCAACAATACTATCTGCAAAGGATTTTGACGTTGAAGTGATGAAAGAAGAAATCTTCGGACCAATTCTTCCGATCTTAGAATATGAAAGCCTAGAAGAATTAATTTCAAAATTGCAAACATTACCAAAACCATTAGCATGTTATGTATTTACAGAAAGCCACGACATAAAATCAAAAGTGCTAAGTGAAATGTCATTTGGAGGAGGAGGCATTAACGAAGCTGTGATGCATATCAGTAATATTCAATTACCATTTGGAGGAGTTGGCAGTAGCGGCATTGGATCCTATCATGGAGAAGCAGGATTTAGAACATTTACCCATTACAAGAGCATCTTAGAAAAAACTACATTGCTGGAATTGAATCTTAAATACCATCCACATAATGATTTTAAATTCAATCTTATAAAGAAAATTATGAAGTGGCAGTAAATAAGTGAGCTGAACAAAATTATTAGATTGATATTAGCAATCTCTCCAAACGATCGAAATTCTCTTCATTCTTTGGTTCTACGAAACTTCTAATTTTATTGCACGATTCAATTGAATCGAAGATCATCCGAAAAGAAATTTGAGATTGATTATCGCTTATTCTAGTAAAACCGACTTCCATATCAAATAAAGGTTGAGAAATTCGCTTCCAACTAATTAGTTCGAGAGGTTTAACAACATCAAATACAGAAGAATTTTCATAGTTCCCAATATCGGGACCATGCATAGTGAGAATCCACTTTCCGCCGGGATTTAAATCAAATTCATGAATTGTATTAGTAAATCCCTCCGGTCCCCACCAAATTTTTAACTGATCAGGATTAACAAATGCATTATAAAGAGTTTCAATAGGAACATTTAAAACTCGTGAGCTAAATATTTCTTTACTTGAATTATTCATACAGCAACTTTAACTTTTAAATTTAATCATCCAACCCTTTCCCCTGAAGAATTTTCGAGAGGTATTTTGCAATTCTTGCTTCACGTGTTTTTGACTGTTTGGCCGCAGAAAAATGAAGCAGATATCCTCTTTGTCTTCCGGGCGTAAGTGCTTTGAATGCAGCATTCACATCAGGCATTTCTTTTAACACAGCTTTGAATTCATCAGGCATATCGAACTCTTCTGTTTTCTTAAATTCGATCTTAGCTCCTGACTTTTCAATCTTTATGGCTTCCTGAATATATTCCTTTATGACCTTCTTTAGCTTTTTAATTTCAGCTAAAGTAGTAAATCGTAATTGTCGACGATCTTGGACATTCGCTGTTTGTTGAATTAGGATTCCTTTATCATCTTTCATCAAAGATCCCTTCATAAACAATAATGCGCAATAGTCTTTAAAGCCGTGAATTAAAACGACATTACTATCGTTGAGGGTATAACAAGGGCACCCCCATTTCAGCTCTTCTTTAAGCTCACATTCAAGCACAATAGTTCGAAGAGCTGTATATTCATCTTGCCATTTTGTGTCCTTAGCAAAAAACCAATCGACTGAAGGATTCATGATATGATATTTTTTAGTTATTTAGATTTCTTAATAGCTGCGATATATATCTTCTTGATACTTTTTTTTTCTTCTTTGTCACAAATTGCCTCAATCGCAGGAAGAAGCAATTTATTATGCTTTGTTTTCATTTTCAGAATCTCACCTAAGGCAAAAGCGGCACTCCATCTAACTACAATACCATCATGCTCTGTATTTGTAAGGAGATGGTCTATGCTTTTGTTCAAATCATTGGGAAATAAATGAGCGATATTACCAATAACCTTCGCACTCTCCCACTTAACTCTCGGGGCTTTTGAAGCAAGTGATTGAGCTGCAAAATCCAGAACTGCTTTAGTTCCGATTTGAGGTGATACTTTAGTGGCGAATTCGAGGGCTTCAACGCAGGTAGCTTTTGCAGGGTCTTTTTGCTTTTCAGCAAACAAAATTATTTGCTCTATTGAAATCGACCCGTCCATCAAATATTGGCTCAGTGTTTCAACTTTTGACTTTCCCTTTAATGATTTATCATTAACAATCTCTTCTACTCCCATCTTGATGATTTATTTCTATCGAATTACTATTTATCATTCCCCGACAAATTATAGCACTTTTCATTCGATACTAATTAAACAAAATTGCAAACACAGTACTGCTAAAAACAAATTAGTTTTCAGCTAACTTTTTCTTTAATTAAAATATTCTATCGATTACTGCAATTTCCCGGACTCCTTAATTCCGAATCGAATGGCTTCTTCGAGTACCGGCAAATTTATATCTTTTAATGCTTTGAACTTAATGCAATAGCCGGTAACATTTGCTTTACCGATGTTGGCGCCATACGCTTGAGCGAGATGCTTTTTATCTTCAATGCCCATAATATAAACCGAAATACCGGTTGTATTTCCGCTTAAGCCTATTTGATAAAACTCGCGTGTTTTTCCGTCGGCGTATTTAATAGTGTAATGACCATATCCAATATTAGGATTCGATACTACTTTTCCGCTGCTATCTTTCCCATCTAAGAACCATAATTTACAACTCGGCATGATTTTAAGAATCAATGCATGTAACGCATTCATATCACTCTGTTTTGAAATAGATTGAGTTGCAATATAAGCTTCGATTTGTTTTTTCGTATCCATATAGAGCGCCAAAGTATTAAATTTTCAACTGCTTACAAAAATCAATTTGAAGGTTGGTAATAAAGGGCAACTGCGCCGCTGGCAAAGGATTTTGACTTAATCAGATTTAACTCTTTACGCATAGTTAGATCTTCAAACAAAGGCAAACCTCCACCTGCTATAACAGGATGTAGACATATCTGCAATTCATCAATCAAATTCGCTTTTAAAAGTTGAATAATAAGACTTCTGCAGCCGACTAATATATCACCACCCGTTTGCTGCTTCAACTCCATTACACACTCTTCAAGAGGTTTTGTTGCGAGTGTTGCACTCTCCCATCCTGAATCCTTCATCGTTCTCGAAAAAACTATTTTGGGAATTCTATCAATAGCTATGGCAAAATCATCCATCGATTTTTCTCCTGAAGGTTGATCTATCAAGGTCTTCCAAAACAACATTAGTTGATAGGTAATTCTACCATAAAGAATCACACCGGCTCCATCTAATGCATCGGCAAAATGCTGATGAATTTCTTCATCCGGAGTAACCGCAGTATGGTCACAAAATCCATCGAGGGTCATGTTGATGGCGGCTCTAACTTTTCTCATAATGAAAATAAAAGTATTTAAGTTGCAATGAATGTTGCTTATATTCTTTGGATTAATTTATCAATTCGTCGTTTATTATCTTGTTGCAACAATGAAGGATATAAATTCATTAACACATTAACCATCATAATTGTTAAACCAAAAATCACATCGAACTTGACAGATTTTACTACTGCGAAAATGAATACGAAAACTAATGCTACCAAATGATCAATTTCAGACTTTGTCATTTCGTTTCTTAAATTTACCAAATCAACTTTCTCGATTTTTTTGTCAATTTTAATCTTTTGATTGAAGAATTTAAAAAATGTACTTTTAACAATCCATTTAAAATAATTTAATCCAATGCAATAATTTAATTTGTCAGATTCAATAAAATTTAGATTTGATAATCTTTTATTGTAATAATCCGTTTTCCGAATGTATGTATTTACTATCATACCAACAATCCAGGAAATGAATGCAATGGAAATACTAAACGACAAATATTTTAAGGTCATACAAAGGCAGTATTGCTATCAATTTTACAAACAAACAAATTAATCCTCTAACAACCAAAATTAATAGCGATCATTCTTTTTAGAGCAAGGGACTATTCAATTTTAAATTCTCAACAAATCAACAACAGTCTACTTTCTCCTTCTTTTTCTTTCGGCGCTCGATGAATGCAAGGCAGCACTTTACTTTCGGGGTGATCAACTGCAAGTCGCCAAAGATTTCCGATGCCCAGATTAACAATATTTGCATTAGGCAATGCTTGATAATGCAGATCGTAGAAATTTTCAATTAAGAAGGAATCAAAATCGTTGTCGGTTCCGGAAAACAAATTTCTAAGAATCTTACGTAATTCAGGGACAAGTATTTTTTTTACTGCTTGATTATTCGGAACGATATCACTCACAGCTCCATAATAAGTGCATAAAAATGTATCAGTTGCAATTGGAGAGCGATCAATATGAAATGAATAGACATCAGTAGGAAAGACGGGATTCTCCTTATCACGCTCGTAGCATTTTAATAGATTTAATGTCGGAGCTGCACCATAATCGCGCAATAACTGCAAATCATTTAGAATAATATCACGTGCAAGAATACCTTTATCACTTAAAGATAAAGCCATCAATTCTTCCTCATCGATCACAGTAATATCTTCGAATTGCTTCAACTTCTGTGCGATCTCGGCAAAATCACCGACAAGCTCCCTACTCCAACACATTGCATTTATCATTCCGTGAAAAGGAGAATTTACCAAATCGTGGAAGGAAGATACGGAGTAAAATTGTGTACTAGCTGAAGAAGATGTTGGCATCTGAAATAAAGAATCAACAATTTAAAGTTGAAGATACAATGAAATATTTGATTGAACAACCTTGGCAGGATAATCAAATCGACATATCGAATTACGGCTAATACTAATTACTCTTTAGCGCAGAATTCTTCAACCGAATTAT
>JAKPPP010000175.1 GCA_029547265.1 Bacteroidota bacterium | reverse complement strand
TCCCTAACATAGTTTGACGAAGTCTTTGATAAAATATTAGGAACGATATATCGAAGCGAATCGTCCGCCTTAAATTTTTGCGGAAAGAACGATGAGAACGACAACGATAGAAAGAAACACTGCCCGAGACATGAAGCGTCGTCGCAAGAGACGATTCAGGGCGAGTTTGTTTCTTTCCGTTGGAGTTGAAATCGTTCCCGCTAAAAAATTTACAGCGGCGGTTTTTTTGCTTACTTTTTCAACTGAAGGAAAAAGTAAGAGCCGTCGCGCGGTTACAGCGCGTTGGAAGAGGGAAAATGTTTTATCCTGTATTTCTATCATTGAATGAACATTTGACGAAGTAGCTCTAAAACGACCTGATGACTCCTATTGGATTGTTTAATTATAACAATTACGGTCAACTTTACTTAGGGATGTTCAGAAAATCTATCGTCTATAGTCAATTATCTATTCCCTTAAAATATCCTACTTTCGTTTTATGAATGTAGCCGACTATATTTCAGATTGCGATCCTCAAGTACAACCAATCATGTATGCATTGCGAGAAGTGATTGTAAATGCACATCCACAGATTCAAGAAAGCATAAAATACAAGCTACCATTTTACACTTATCACGGATTACTTTTCTTTCTCAATCCCCGAAAAGATTATGTAGAAATGGGTTTTTGCAACGGTGCATTTCTGCACGACGAAGGAGGAGTTTTCAAAGCACTTGATCGTGCCTATATTCGGCATTTATACGTTTACAATATTGAAGATGCTTTTAAAGACAGCACCAGAGAATTGATTCAACAAGCGATTCTTTATAATGAAGTGAAAAAAAAGAAGAAATAGCTTCTTTAAAAGGCGCCTAATTCATTAGCAATGCTTTCGGGAATTTGTTGCGCGATATCCCATAGCTCAACAATTTTGTTGTTTTCAAAACGGAACAAATGCATTAATGCAAATCCTTTGTCATCGGGAGTTAAGCGAACGTGAGAATACGTCATTACCTTATCATTTTCGGCGATGCATTGTTTTACTTCAAATATTTTCTCCGGAAACATTTCAGCACTTTGCATCATTCCGGCTTTTAACGTATGCGCATCACTTTTAAAATGAATGTTGTGATGAACAAATTTTTCGGAAACGTACAAATCATAACCCTCTGAAACTTGGTGAGAAGAGGCTGCTTGCAAAAATGCTTTGGCAATTGCTTTGAGATTGTTAAGATCTTGTTGCATGGTAAATGTTTAGACAATGAAATTAGAAATAATTTCCAAATGCTACTCGTTTTTAGCGCTTAAATGTTGATTTATAGGCACTATAGAGACTCAGGCATATTCCTATCTTTTTCCTTGGAGCATAGCCTCAAATCTAGTACCTTTCGGACCTGAAAATCCAAAACACATGAAGTACACTTTACTTAAATTTATCCTAATCGTTGCGCTATTTGTGAGCAACGCAGCAAGCGCTCAGACGGGCTCTTACACACAAACAAAACCGAATATGTCGAGCGTGTATTCGACTACTGCGGCTACATTTACCTCTACTCCATTAAGTTCAACAAATGGAACCTTAAGTTGCAATTGGCTGGGTTGTCAAGATCCGGGAATGTCAAACCCTACTTTGTATTTCTACATTTATGTAAACGGAACATACCAAACATTAACTTCTGTTTCACAAGCTAGTTATTGCAGTTTGATTCCTTTTTCGTACACCATTCCTATGAGTACATTAAATGCTGCTATTCAGGCGGGCGGTGGATCAGTTATGCTCCATTTCTATATTTCAGATCCTTGTCCTGCAGGAGCGGGATGTAGTTTTTACAATGATCCTTTAGTTTACAATTTAACGTTAAGCTACGGATATTCACAAGCAACTTTTTCTGCAACGTCAACATCACTTTGCCCGGGACAATCAACAACGTTCACAAACACAACACCGGGAGCAACATTAACTACAAAATGGTATTTTAACGGAGGCTCTCCTTCAACGTCTACAGCAAGTAGTCCGACTGTAACTTATGCATCACCGGGAACTTACCCTGTAGCATTAGTAACAACAAGTGCTTCCGGAACTGATTCAACAATTACAAACAGTTTTATAACGGTAAATGCACCTCCAACTCCAACTGTAACGCCACAAGGAGCTACAACATTCTGTACAGGAAGTAATGTCATCTTAAAAGCAAATACAGGATCAGGGCTTACTTACCAATGGCAAAAGAATAATAATAATATTTCAGCTGCTACAGCTGTAAATTACACAGCTACCGGAACAGGAAACTACAGAGTTGTTGAAACGAACAGTTTTGGATGTAGTGCAGCCTCTGCAGCGGTAACGGTAACTTCGAATCCTAAGCCAACAGCAATACTTACCTCTGGGTTAAACACAACAGTTTGTCCGGGAGATTCAGTAGTATTAACTGCGAATGCAGGAAGCGGATACACTTATACATGGAAAAGAAACTATGCGATAATTGCAGGAGCAACATCTGCTACTTATTCAGCGAAAGCAACAGGAAGCTATTTTGCTGTAGTAGCTAATGCTTTTGGTTGTACTAAAGCATCGAACATAATTCCGGTAACAGTTAACACACCAAAAGCAACAGTAACTGCACAAGGAGCACTTACAGTATGTAACGGTAACGGGGTAACGTTAAAAGCAAATACAGGCGCGGGGTTAACATACCAATGGAAAGTAAACAATGTTGATATCAACGGAGCAACGGATTCAATGTACACTGCATATACATCGGGAAGTTACAAAGTAAAAGTAACTAACTCATGCGGATCGACTTCATCGGCTGCGAAAGTTGTTACGATTAATCCATTGCCTGCAGTAAGCATTACAGCAAACGGAGCAACAAGTTTCTGTACAGGAGGAAGTGTTACGCTTACTGTTGCGGGAGACACAGGGTTAACTTACCAATGGCGTAAAAACAATGTGAATATTTCAGGAGCAACATCAGCTTCATACAATGCCTCAACTACAGGAAGTTACAATGTTATCGCAACAAACACCTTTGGATGTACCAGCAGTTCAAACGTAATCTCAGTTACTGCGAATACAACAACTGCGAATGTAACAGCTAACGGACCAACCTCTTTCTGTAATGGAGATAGCGTTAAATTATCTGCAAATACGGGAGCTAGTTTAACATACCAATGGACGAAAAACAACATTAATATCGCCGGTGCAACATTAGCAGATTACATGGCTAAAACAGCAGGAGCTTATAGAGTAAACATTACAAATACTGCAACAGGTTGTCCAAAAACATCGTCAGCTGTGCAAGTAGTTGTTAATTGCCGTTTATCAGATATTGAAAACGGAAATGGATTAATATTAACAGCAACACCAAATCCATTTACAGGCGCTACAGAGATTGATTTAACAATTCCGGGAGAAGATGCCGCAACATTGGAAATTTATACGGTAGAAGGCAAATTAATCAGCCAACAATTAGTTGAAGTTGACACACACACATTAATGATCGGGAAAGAACTGCTTCCGGGAACATACATTGTAAGTTTGAAGAGCGGAAATGAAACGAAGAACTTGAGATTGATTAAGTATTAATTTCTCTCAATAAATTAAGAAACCCCTGTACAGCAATGTGCGGGGGTTTTTTTGTGATGATGAAGGATGAAGGATACAAGATTCAAGATGATTTTGTAACGTCTTGAGTTCCTTGCTCTGAAACGAAATTGACATTGGGCAGCAATAATTTTTTTCCATGAAATAGAATTTTATTCGATCGAGATCTACTTGTATCTTGCGCCTTGTATCTTTTGTCTTTAAAAGAGGATGCAGGATACAAGATACAAGATTTAAGATGATTTTTATACCATTTAGCGTTCTTTGCTCTGAAACGAAATTGACATCGGGTATCAGTAAATTTTCTTCCTTAAAATAGAATTCAATACTTTCAAGATCTACTTGCATCTTGAGCCTTGTATCTTTTGTCTTTAAAAGAGGATGCGGGATACAGGATTCAAGATGATTTTGTAACGTCTTGAATTCTTTGTGCTGAAAAGAAATTCACATCAAGTATCAACAACTTTCTTTTCATAAAATAGAATTTTAAACTTTCGAGATCTACGTGCATCTTGCGCCTTGTATCTTTCATCTATAAATTTTTCCCTATATTTGAATAAGTGAACCGGTCCAAAGAACCACAAATATCAATTAAACCCATATCTTAAAAATCATGAAACGCATTTTATTAGTACTCTTTTTTATTGTGCTTCACGTTGCAGTTAACGCACAGCCTTGCAAGTTTGTAAAAGAAGGAATGGTTAAGGGTGATGTATTAAAACTAGTAGGGCCCCCTACAGAAATTGATTCTTTGGGAGAAGATATTAATTCGGATAGCACCTCTAATTATATTATAGTTTGGCACTACGGAGCAGTTGAAAAAGAAGGCAATCAACGTGTGGTATTTTACGGAGATAAAGTTTCGCAAGTAATTCCTGACGGTAAGAAATATGATGAGTTACAACTCGCCATCAAAAACGGAAGAATTCCTAAACAAGAAATCCCTTTAAGGATT
>JAKPPP010000258.1 GCA_029547265.1 Bacteroidota bacterium | reverse complement strand
AATATTTCTGTTTTCGAGAACAACGTATGAAAAAATTATACTATATTTGGCGCAATGATGGAAACGAAAAAAAATAAGGTAGGACGACCGCCGAAGTTTCAAACGGCTGAAGAATTACAGGCGGCTATTGACGATTACTTCGAAAACGGAGTTACCGTGAAGGAAGTAATTGTAGATAAAAAGGTAGTTAACGTGAAAGTACCTACAATTACGGGTCTTGCTTTATACATTGGTTTTTGTGATAGGCATTCATTTTACGCTTATGAGGAAATTGGAGAATTTAGTAACACTATTAAAAAAGCAAGGGCTCGGATTGAACAACATTATGAAGAATTACTACAAACAGGTAACACTGTAGGAGCTATTTTTGCACTTAAAAACTTCGGATGGAGAGATAAACAGGAAGTAGAAATGAACACGAACAATAACGGACTGACAGTAAATTTCGTAAATAAATCGAAAGATGTTAAGTGAAATAGAAACAGGGACAATATTTGACAGAACAAAGAAAGCATTTGAAGACAATAAAAAAATTGTACTTCATCGCGGAGGTAGTGGGTCTGGCAAGACTTTCGATATAATGCTGTTTCTGTTATATATCGCTTTGAAGTTGAAGGATCAGGTGATAACGGTTGTCTCTGAATCGAGGCCTCATCTCGACATCGGGGCTATTCGTATATTGGAAGGAATTTGCAAGAAGATCGGATTGTGGACAAAAGACAATTGGAACATAACTACGGCACGATGGACAGCGCCGACAGGATCGATCATCGAGTTTTTCTCGGCTGACAGGATCGACAAGGCACTCGGCGCACGTCGCGATTGGTTATTCGGTAATGAAATAAATTCACTGAAGAAGGACGTATGGGATGAATTGGCACGAAGGTCGGAGAATGTTATCGGAGACTTCAATCCGACATCGCAGTTTTGGCTTGAGGATTGGCTTATGAATTACAACGACACGATTGTAATTAAATCGAATTATTTGGATAATCCTTTTCTGCCTGAAACAGAGAAAAACAGGATCGCAACGCGTGCAAAGCGAGACAAGAATTTCAAACGAATTCACATCGATTGCGAGTACGGAATAAGCGAAGGCGTCATATTCAGTAATTGGCAGCAAATCGATGTAATGCCTGAAG
>JAKPPP010000129.1 GCA_029547265.1 Bacteroidota bacterium | reverse complement strand
TCAACCCAGATATAATCGAGATTCGTTGCAGTTGCGCCACTTGCTCTAAGTTCAATGATACAAGAATCGGGAGCATCACCTGAATTGTAACTAAAGCTGATAGAAAAATTTCCCCAACTCATTACCATTCCTGATAATGTTTGCGCAGCTAAAGCCACTGTATCTCTTGTTTCTGTTGATGTGTTCCACTTTGTTAGTGCTACATTAATTTCTCCTTGTGCCAATCCATAAACCATATGTTGCCATTTCCCTGTGAATGCAGAGGGGCGAGAAGTAAACGGAAATCCTGAAATCGGTTTTTTTGTGATTGTATCTAAAACTCCCGATACTGCAATTCCAGGAACCACCGAACCATTGATGGTTTTAGAGGTTACCTTCATATAATAACTTCCAGGCATCCCCGGTGTTGCTTTAGTGACAGTATAAATCCCGTAAGCGGCGGTTGAATGATTCATAGTTCCCCATGATGCAGGCACTTCATAGTTTCCGGCTGAAACCCATGTCTCGAAGCTATTATTAGGAATTTGCGCAGAAGCAGATAACGACAAAAATATTGTGCAGAAGATAAGAAGTAGCGATCTTTTCATGTTTTTTATATGTTTTGGGTAACCTCAAAAATACTTATTTTATTCTTGGATTGTTAAATGATAATACTCATTCAAAAAGGGGGCATCTAGCCCCCTTAAATAACGTTTATACATATTAAATGAACAGCATATGTGTTCCAAGTACTGAACCTTGTTTGTAAAAATCACCAACGGTAATAACTTCACTTAACCCTTCATACATATCCTCTTTCTTATAGTGGAACATATCCATTGCTAAACGGCAAGCCCAAAGTTTTACTCCCGAAGCAACCATAATATCTAAGAACTCATGAATATCGGGCATATCGATTTTTTCCATCTCCTTTTTCATCATCGTTGTTGCCAACGCTTCCATTCCGGGTAACCCACCCAACATTGTTGGCATATGCATAGCGGGATTACCTACAGTTGCAACATGTAAATGCTCGAGTTTCTTTTTATGAATCGCTTCCAATCCGAAAAAAGTAAAAAAGATTTCGGCTTCAATTCCTTCCATTCTTGCGCCGTTTGCTAAAACAAATGCGGCATAAACATTTTCTAGTGTAGCTTTAGAGAGGATGATCAACATCTTTTTAATCTCTCCATTATATTCGCTCATGATTTTCTGTTTTTATTTTAATTATAGACAGCTTGCGGGTTTTGGTATTCCTGCAATTTTTGTTGAAATTTTTAATGGCCCTTGAGGGAAAAGAGCATAGAATTCTTTAATGTCGATGACATTACTTTTTCCAATTTTACGAATGCTCAATGGAACATTATTTTTATGTTCACCTTGAAGATATTTGACTACTTCCCAATGACGAGGAGTCATATCAACATTATTTTCTTTGGCAATGGCTTCGCCGATACTTTGATCCCATTGGTTAAAATCTAGAAGATATCCTTCTTCGTTTACGTTGATTTTTTTACCTGCAATTTCCTTTTCCATGATTATAGATATTGAATGATTGTTAATATTGTTTACCTGCTTCTTGCATCTGTGCAGAAACGAATGGTATATGTGTTCCTTTTAATAGCATGTTCCAATAGATCCATCTGAATGCTAATTTTCCCATGTGATTCATTCGACTTTCTTTTAATAATCTGAGAGGGCCCACTCCCGGGAAAGGAAATGTTCCTTCAACCGGCTCGTGTGTATAGTTAAAATCGATCAATAGCGCTTTTCCTCCTCCTGTTTCAATGAAGCAATTTGCATGTCCATCGAAATCTTCTTTCAACGGTTCATTCTTAATGAAACGAAGAATGTTCTCTGTTAAAATTTCTGCTTCAAAGTGAGCAACTGAACCGGCTTTTGAAGCAGGAACATTTGAAGCATCACCGATCACGAAAACATTATTATAATTCAGTGATTGAAGTGTTGCTTTATTTGTTGGAACATAGTTCAAATCATCGCCCATATTTGAGCGCTCCATTAGTTCATCGCCTTTATTTGTAGGAACCGTTACCAATAAATCAAAAGGTATTTCTCTTCCGCCATAGTCGATAATCATTTTTCTTTCGTTATCTACGCTTTCAATTGCGAAATCACTTTCAATATGAATGTCTTTTTCTTGCAATAAATGATCGAGCGCTTCGGTTGCCTTTGGTTTTGTAAATGCTCCGCTAAGTGGAGTTACGAAAGTGATCTTTACTTTCTCGCGCATTTTTTTATTCTTGAAAAATGAGTCGGCAAGAAACGCGAACTCAAGCGGAGCCACCGGACATTTAATCGGCATTTCGGTAATATGAACGACCATATTTCCGCCGTCCCATTCACGCAATTTATTTCTTAGTGCCAAGGCTCCTTCAAACGTGTAAAAATCGAAAACTGATTTTTGCCATTCGCTACCTCTCATTCCTTCTGTTTCTTCCGGAGCAATTTTCGCGCCTGTAGCAATAATCAAAACATCATAAGCAATAGATGTACCATCAACCATTTTCACTTGATTGGCCATCGGATCAATTTTGTCGATCTTGCCTTTTCTTAGTGAAACGCCTTTGGGAATAAATTCTTCTATTGTTTTAATGATGTCTTCAGGACCATAAATATCAAAGGGCAAGAAAAGGTATCCGGGTTGATAATGGTGTTCTACTTTTTCATCAATAATTTCGATTTCCCATAATTTCTTGTCGAGTTCATGTTGAAGATGGTTCGCCATCATTGTTCCTGCTGTTCCTGCGCCAAGAATTAAGATCTTTTTCATAGTCGGGTGTATTAAAAATTACATGTCAAAATTACCCTACATGCGCGCGAATTATTATGAGCCGTGTTGCGTCCTTCAGTGAGTCATCTCATTAAAAAACAGGGCCTTCTGTAACATATGTTACTGATAATAAAAAAGCAGCTACACTATATTAGCGCAGCTGCCGATTCCACGAATGGAACACTTTCAATAAACCTAACCTAACCTATTCTTCTTTGTACACTTTCAAGTGCTCGTCGTTGTTATAATAAACATCGTCGTTATCATCCCAATCTTCTCTTAGCTCGTATTGATGTTCGCTTTCTAAATTTACGTTAACAACTATCGGCGGCGCACTCACGCTGGTCACCCATAAATTGTTCGAGCGATACACATACATATTTCTCCAGTTATCCCAATAAAAATTATAGCGAGGGAAAAAGACCCAACGATGATGAAATGCATGTCGTGGACCCCATACAGGGTGATAAACGACGATCTTCGTTGGACGATAGCGGCTATGTTTTACAACCACTCGCTTGTTTTCGTGTGTTCGAACCGTTTTATGTTTATGTTGCGGCGGACGTTGTTGTGCGGATACCGAAAAAGTGGCTAAAACAGCCAGAACCATAAAAAACCACTTTACTGCCGATGATTTTATTTTTTTCATTTTGATGATTATTTATGGGTATGACTACTCTAATTGGAAAAGGTTTAATCACCACTTAATTTTTAAGGGCCGCCTAAAATGGCCATCCTGGCTAAATAAGCCCTAAACCCAAAAATATTGCAAAGATCAGCAGCATAATACCAACAACGGTTTGCAATGTTTTTACCGTAATTTTCTTTAAAGCACTATTTCCGATAATCGCACCTATAAACGCTGAAAGAGAAGCGCAAGCAATTAATTTATAGTCGAGGGTAATGCCGGGTTTTATAAAATCGGATGAATAAACCGTTAAACGAGAAATATCAATAATGATAGCAATGGCTGTTCCGCTGGCGATGAACTGTTCTTTCGTCAATCCTGCTCTACTTAAAAATGCCGATCGAAGTGCTCCTTGATTTCCCGATAACCCTCCGAAGAAACCACTTAATAATCCGCCCAGCGGTAAATATTTTTTATCGAATGTGATATTTGAAAGCTTAGGAGAAAGTTCAATTACAGAGAAGATAATCAGCAACACTGCAATTATTAATTTAACCGATGTAATCATCTTATCCTGCTCTCCGATTTGATAAGTATACAAAGAGGGTGCGTCTGCTAAAAGATGAAGCACTGCTGCGCCTGCTAAGGCAGCAACAATAGCGGGCAATCCGAATCGTAGTACAATTTGTTTCTGAACATGACTACCAATCAAAACAAACTTAAAAGCATTATTCAGAAAATGAACGATAGCCGTTAATGCAATCGCTATTTCTATCGGGAAGTAAACAGCAAAAACAGGGACTAAAATTGTTCCTAGTCCGAAGCCTGAAAAAAAGGTAAGTCCGGAAGCAAACAATGCAACCAAACAAATGATGATGTATTGTGTCATTCGTTATTAAAAATACTATTCTTCTTCTTCGTGTTTTGAGCTTGCCGATTTTTCCGGCTTTCCTCCGACGCAAACAACAATTTCTCCTTTCACTCCTTTTTCGGTAAAATAGGTACTTAGCTCTTTTAAGGTTCCACGTTTTGTTTCTTCAAACATTTTAGAAAGTTCACGTGATACCGAAGCCTGGCGATCTTCGCCAAAAACCACCGCCGCTTCGTCTAGGAGCTTCACGAGCCTAAAAGGCGACTCGTAGAACACCATCGTTCTGTTTTCGTCTCTAAGGGCTTGTATTCGCGTTTGGCGGCCCTTCTTTTGAGGAAGGAATCCTTCAAACACAAAACGATCGCAAGGAAGTCCGCTCATAACCATAGCGGGCACAAATGCAGTAGGTCCCGGTAGACATTGTACTTCTATTCCTTCTTTGATGCATTCGCGAACTAACAAATAGCCCGGGTCGCTAACGGCAGGAGTTCCGGCATCGCTAACCAACGCCATTGAATTCCCTTCTTGCAACAAACGAATTACTTCCTTCAGGGCTTGATGCTCATTATGCTGATGATGGGAAAGGATTCTTTTTTCAATTTGAAAATGCTGTAAAAGAAATCTTGCTGTGCGAGTATCTTCTGCTAACACAATATCTACACTTTTCAACACTTCCAGCGCACGTAGCGTGATGTCTTGTAAATTGCCGATGGGTGTTGGGACGAGCGTTAGCATATACTTAAATTGATGCTGCAATATTACGGTTTATTGTTTTATCGCGACAAGCTTTCTTCGGGCCAACTTTAGTGGTCTTTACCGCTCAACTTTGAGATCAGTATTTTTTTGTTGTACCTTCATATAATTATTATCCGTTTTATGCCTGCAAGCAAACGACTCCAAAAGCCAACTATTGCCGAACAGACCCTATTCTTGGGGGGCACTATTTTATTTGCTCTTTTAGGAATACTCAGTATACTGTTCTGGAAAGAACGTCAAGCTTATGATGCGGCACATTATTTATTGGAAATAATAATTCGTAAGAACTTCTTTGTTGCACATCAACGTCCGGCGGGAATCGTTTCACAAATACTTCCCTTAATCGGGGTTTACTTGAACGCTCCATTAAGCTGGTTAATGAAACTTTATTCAATTGGTGATATTCTTTTCTACTATCTCATTTTTGTTTGGCTCACACAAACGGCTAAAAATTACGGAGCCGCGCTAACGTTATTATTGAGTTATCTACTTACCGTATGCTATTCGTTTTATTGTCCGGTTACCGAGTTGCTGCAAGGAATGGCGTTATTACCTGTGATGTGGGTTCTGTTAGAAAACACCTTCAGATTCCGTATACCGACATTAATTGTTTTGATGGCTTTTATCATTTTTTCTCATCCACTGCTTTTTATTCCTACCGGCATCATGATTGGCTGGTGGTGGAATCAACAGAAAGAAAAAAATATAATGGCCATGGTGATGACTGTTGGGTTTGTGGTGATAACAGGGTTGAAGCTTTTACTGCTCGATAAATACGATTATCAAAAAACGTACTACCCTGTGGTCTTCAACGATTATTCCAACATGAACAACCTAACCGACGGGAATTACATTTTTTCATTTTTGAATATGTTGGTGACGAGTTATCCTGTTGTTGGTTTAATAGCATTATTAACATTAGTGATGTTATTATTCAGAAAAGTGTATTTGCAGGCTACTTATTTCTTGTTAACACTTTTCGGATTTTTGTTGATAATCATTTGCACGCATCGGTTTATTGCCATCACTAATTATTCAGAACGAATGTTGTTGCCGTTGGCTTTTATTATCGCATTGCCTTTTTCGCGAGAAATAATGTTGATCCGGACGGCGCTGATTAAGCAAGTGCTTTTATTCGGACTGATGATTTTCTTTTTGTTTCGTGTGAATGAAATCAGAAATATGTCGAACGACTATTCTCTTCGAATTGCACAAATGAATAACTTGATTCAGACGTCGCGTGCTATGGGACACCAAAAGACTATTGCAGATGAAGAAATACTTGAACAAGTTCCTTCTGCAAACAGCGGCTGGTGTTACAGCATAGAAACAATGTTATTCTCATCGTTAGAGGGTCCCGAAAAAACGGTCAGCATTGCGATGCAGCATGACCATATTGACAGAATCAAAGAAGCTGGGATCACACTTCAACCGAATCAGTGGATTAAGTGGATGGAATATATTCTGAAAGACGATACACTTCCTGCCAACTATTTTCAGTTTAAGCCACAAGTTTATTCATCACTTCGTAACGATGGAAATGTTCCGGAGAAATTATTGGGCTTAGTAAAATGCACAATTGAAAAACCGATTCGACAAAACTCAAGCGGATCAAACATTATAACGGTTCGTTTTAAAGGTTTAGGAAATCATTCGGTACCTGCGAAAAGTTCGGCAATGCGGATCCGTTATAAATCTCAGGATTTTTCAATCCCATTGGTTTCGGATATTATTTCGGGTTGTGCTCAGCAAGTTTGTCTTCCATCTGAAATTGAAAATCCGGATGACATAAGCATCGACATTATTCCCGTGAAACAATAAGGCAAAAAAAATCCCTGCAGAAAGCTACAGGGATTTTTTCATTTTAGATTATTTCAATCCGGCAATAATTCCGGCAATCTTGTCAAAAGCATCATTGTCTTTGATGACATATTGCTCTGCTCCTTTCTGAATCGTTTGCAAAGCGAGACTATACTTTTCTTGACTCGACAACATGATTACATGGATATTCGGATAATTCTTTTTTATCGCTTCTAAAATTTGTAATCCGTTTGCTGCTTCACGAATACTTTTATCAAGATGATAATCGAGCACTACCACATCCGGATTTTCGCTCAGATAGTGTAAACAATCTTCTCCATTGCTGAAGCTTGTGACTTGGTGGTTAAAGGATTTCAATTTATCCTCCATCATTTGACGTACCATTTGATCATCGTCAACGATAAAAACTTTCTTTGGTTTAGTGAATTGCATAATGCAAAAGATTAAAATTAAATCAAGGTTACTTCAAATTCGCTTAATGAGAAATCACAAATCGACCGATGTAGTTCTGATCAGATCCAATGATGGAATAAAAGTACAAACCATTTTCCATAGTTGAGGTACCGAATCCATATCCGCTTAATCCTTCGATTAAAGTTTCACGTACTAATTGTCCTTCGGCATTATAAACCTTTATGAAGGTATTAGCTTTCACTGTTTCAGGAAGTATAAAGTTTATTTGGGTTGCGGCAGGATTTGGATAAACGGCAACAGCATTTGCTGATCCCGCTTGTTGTTCAATTCCTGTTGAAGTTCCGTTTAACAAGTATTCAGAACTGTTCATAATGTTACCTAAGCTATCGCCATCTAAACCTAAAAGGTAAGCGGGTTGAGTATTACGGAACCAACGATAATTTGAAGATTGTGTTACCGAAGAATTGAGTAGTGTATAAAATCCTATTCCTAATAGGTCTACAAAAAGAGAATCGTAAACGGTAGAGATGGTTTTAATACGAAGAGTGTTCGGATAAGTACCATTAGGTAGAATTAACGATCCGAAGCCATCTGCTTCTAATGCCGATTCTGTTCTATGAACTAAACGTAAGTGCTGGCTCAACGTATCGATATCAATTCTAAAACGCGAAACATCACTGCGAGTATTTCCGAAAGTGAATGGTACCGGTGCAAAAATTTGAGAAGGATTATACACCAAAGCTGTGTTAGTTACCCCTGCTATTCCTGTTGTTCCGTATGGATATGCTCCATTAATATAAAAGCCTGAAGAGTTATTAATGAAAAATGTCCAGATGCTGTCTTTTACACTATTTGCTGCCAAGTTCGCTAACGGGAAGCTGCTTGCATATGGCGATGATGAAATCGCTACAAAGCCCATTGTATCTTGTGATGCATTCACTAATGACGAATAGTCCCAGTTTTGGCTTGCTCCGCCCGGTGTGATGTTTGCCGAATATGTTGTATCGGCACCTAAAATAAAAGCCGATCCTGCTACCGGCAAGTTGCTTTGAGTAAGAGTAATTTGAGCGTTTACCGTAACGCTAACTAACATGATTATTGGTAAGAGTCGTAAAAATTTTTTCATGGTTGATATTGGTTGGTGTTGATCTAACAAAGGTAAAGTTTAAAGGAGGCGTTAAATGAATTTGAAATATGATTTCACTCAACTATCACTTACTACCCATTTTGCTTTTTGAAAACATAAATTATGCTGGAATGCTTCTCGATATTTGTTTTACCAAGGCTGTTTGTTTTAAGGCCTACGAAGAATGCTTTAATCGGATTAGTATATCCATTCTTGTATTTTGTACTCAACAAAGAAATATAAAAGGGATCAAAAAACATTCCTTGGGTTTTCACCAACGACATTCCATGACGCTCCATAAGCGTAACCATACTTGCTTTATTGAAGTGATAGATATGTCGTGGAACATCATAAGCCGCCCAATATTCACCGAACACTTCTGCATCATGAGATTGATGATTAGGTACTGCTATGATTAATACTCCTTCTGAGCTTAAACATCTTTTGAACTGTTCAATCGTATCGTTTAGGGTGTGTACGTGTTCTAAAACATGCCATAAGGTAATCACTCCAAACTGACCTGAAGGTAGTCCCGATAATGCTTTTGGGTGATCAACATTCAGTTGATGATTGTCTTTTGCCAGCTTACGAGCATCATCATCGAGCTCTAAACCGGCGCTTGTCCACCCACAACTTTTAGCATACGAAAGGAATTCTCCTGTACCGCAACCATAGTCTAATATCGATTTAGGACGAGGGGAAAAAGACTCTACTAGGTCCAGTTTAGATTTAATAGCTCTATTACGAACAAACTGATAAACCTTATTTAGGATACCTTTTGAGCTATTCGTATGAGAGATATAATCTTCCGATTTATAATAGCGTCCACTATCTTCCATAGAAGGACGAGGATTCGTAAAAACAAAGCTGCAAGAAGCACATTTTACCAAGGTAAATTGCTCACGAGAAACAGTATAATCGGTACACGTTAGGTATGGTTGTAAAATGGTTTGTTGGCAAACCGGGCATTCATTAAGTACTTCGGGCATGATATTAAATCGCTTTTCAGAGACAAATTTACCTACAAAACAATACAGTGGGGTATTAACAGACCAAATATTGATTATGGCACCTAAAGAGAAATTAGCAGGTTCCTTTTATCGTTGACATGAAGGAAAGGTGTTTTAAAGAGGGAATTATGCAATAGAAAGAGTAAAAATCAGTTGCTGAACACAGACGAAGCACATCAGAATACTAGTCCATTAAATCCCCGATAAAAGGCTAAAAAAGGCCCTTACGGCACTCATTATTGAAAAGAGGTAATAGTTTATATCACTAGAAAAGAGTCCTGCACAAGGCTAAAAACGGCCTTAATTTAACTTCATAAAAAGCTCTGAAGTGAGTTAAAAATCAACTTTCGCTATCACCGATTTACAGTTTCTAGATGTTTGGCTTCCACGTGAAATGTCAATTCGAAATGTGTTTTTACTCTTTTGGTATCCCTATAAAAATATTCATTTATATTCAGTTTACTGTTTTTAGCCTAAAATGGGCGTTTATTAGGTCTATTTCTGGTCCACGGGAAAAAGAAAGTATTAAATCAACGAATGCTACGTGGAACAAGCATATTGCGCCATTAACATTAGATAATTACGGACTATTACATCTTATTAAAGCTGAACAATAGCCTATGAAACGGGAAAATCAGCAGCCAAGATAAATATTCATTTAAATTCATTTGACTATTTATCGAGGTATACTCATCATTGCTACCGGCAATGAAAAATCTAAAAACTGGCCAATAAATGGACGCAAATAAGAAACGTGAAACTCAAAATCGGAGTCTTAAACACACCTTTTACAGCCTTCTATTTTAGAAAGAGATGGTATATAGGAGCTATGTTTAGTCCATTAATTAACACTGAATACTGTTTCACGTGGCAATAAATAGGAATTAAAGGGTATTGATTTATACGTGGAACACATCAGGTAAGGTTAATATCGTGGAACAATTAATGAGCTCTGCCACGTGGAAAAGAGATAATAGAAACCCAATGCTGTGTCACGTGGCAAAATAGAAAAATTGACCGTGGCGAATAATATTATCATATTAATCTGTCTAGAGATAGATTTAAAAGATAGTTCCACGATTAATAAAGTAAGGCCAAAAAGAAAGGGCGACTGATTAAGTCGCCCTTTTTTATGAAATGTTCCACGTGGATCATTTACAAGAAATATTCATTTATATTCATTTATGGACAATAAATATGTTTCACGTGAAACTATCTGCCCATATGGACAAGCAATACAGAGATATCAGCCGGGCTAACTCCGCTTATACGGGCTGCTTGACCGAGGGTAGAAGGCTTAATTGCTGTTAATTTTTGTCTGGCTTCAGCTGAAAGACTAGAAACTTGATTAAAATCGAAGCCTTCTTTGAGTTTTACATATTCTAAACGGCTCATTTTATCCACTAATTCTTGCTCTCGATCAATATATCCCTGGTATTTGAAGTTGATTTCAGCTGATTCTATCACCAATCTATCAACTTGTAAAGCTTCAACAGCTGATTTTAGCGTGGCAGAGGCATTAATGAAATCCACGATACCAACTTGTGGTCGTAATAATATCGATTTTGCTTTTACACGCTGATTCAATTCACCCGTGGCAAGAGTATTTAGCCATGGATTTACTTCATTTGGATCGATAGATAAATTAGTAATTAAATCCATAACTCGTTGAATATCAGTCACTTTCGACTTTACGCGGCTAAAACTTTCTTCCGTGGCAAGACCAATTTCGTGACCTAATGGTGTTAAACGAATATCAGCATTATCTTGTCGTAAAAGCGTTCTAAACTCCGCACGGCTCGTAAACATTCTGTATGGCTCCTCCGTACCTTTTGTGATAAGATCATCGATTAAAACGCCTATATAAGCCTCGGATCGACCTAATACAACCGGAGTTAAATCATTAATTTTTCGATGCGCATTAATTCCCGCCATTAATCCTTGACAGGCCGCTTCCTCATATCCGGTCGTTCCATTAATCTGCCCCGCAAAATATAACCCTGAAATTAACTTCGTTTCTAAAGTATTTGAAAGCTGTGTAGGCGGGAAATAATCGTACTCAATTGCGTAACCTGGCCTAAACATTTTAACGTTTTCGAACCCTTCTATCTTCCTCATTGCACGGTACTGAATATCCTCCGGTAAGCTACTTGAGAAGCCGTTTACGTAGATTTCACAAGTATCCCAACCTTCGGGCTCAACGAACAATTGGTGTCGCTCACGGTCACTAAAACGGTTAATTTTATCTTCAATACTCGGACAGTATCTTGGTCCTAATCCCTGAATTCGTCCGGTAAACATTGGGGACTTTTCAAATCCTTCCTGAAGGATATCGTGTACCTCTTGGTTCGTGTAGGTAATCCAGCAGCTGCGTTGTTTGGTAAGATAGGGGGTATCTGAATAGCTAAATTTATCCGGATTTTCATCTCCAAATTGCTCCTCCATCTTTGCAAAATTCAGAGATCTTCCATCGATGCGAGCAGGAGTACCGGTCTTCATACGACCACTTTCAAACCCTAAACTAACTAGCTGTTCAGTGATTCCTGTAGCCGCTTTCTCACCTGTTCTACCTCCACCAAACTGCTTTTCGCCGATGTGAATAATACCATTCAAGAAGGTGCCATTCGTCAAGATTACACTCTTAGAACGGAAAGATATACCCATGCCTGTAGTAACACCGACAACTCTTCCATCCTCTACAATAATACCATTGGCCATATCTTGCCAGAAGTCGATATTAGCCGTCTCTTCGAGCTTCTTTCTCCACTCTGCAGCGAAGAGCATTCTATCATTTTGTGTCCTGGGAGACCACATAGCAGGTCCTTTTGACCTGTTCAGCATCCTAAATTGAATAGCAGATTTATCACTTACTATCCCGGAATACCCTCCTAAAGCGTCAATCTCTCTCACTATTTGACCCTTTGCAATACCTCCCATAGCCGGATTACAACTCATTTGGGCGATAGTTTGCATGTTCATAGTGATTAACAGCACCTTAGAACCCATATTGGCAGCGGCAGCAGCGGCCTCACAGCCTGCATGTCCAGCCCCAACAACAATTATATCATAATTTGGGTAAATCATCGTGTTTCACGTGGAACTATTAACAAATATTTGATGTATTAGTATATAAACCATTGATAATCAATAGTATATAAACCAAACATTCAGTTAATAAAGGTAAGCAGACTGATTCATATCATCAAAGGAAATCTGTAAAAATTAAAAACATGGAACAAAAGGAGATAAAATCGTCATAATTTTAGCTGAATAATTAATGAATAATATTATAGCTATACTCAAATCGACTAAAATGCTTCCACGTGAAACATATCGTCCTCTGAAGTTAATAGATGCGCCTGGTTGAAGAATAATAAAAAGTACATGGAGGGAAAGGGAAACAATAAAGCTTCTCTTAAACGGATAGTATATTATTAAAGAACAAAACAAGAGATATGATAGTCATCCCAGAGAAGAATATAGAGTAAAAGCACAAACAACACGGGATATAACAACTAAAAAGGGTAAGTTTTAACTGAATAATGAGAGAATAAAAGACATTCAAGTATGAAATACCCATTGTTATAATAAAGAAAGTAATGGTTCTAATACTTTCTTTATTATAGTCGTAGTAATGAAAAAAAAGCACCTAAATGATATTGAGTAATTGATCTAATTGCAGAGTGAAAACAATGTAAAATGAGAATATAATACTGCCATATAAAGCATAGTAAAAAGCACATAGTTTAAATTGAAAAAACAGAAATTTACCTCTGAAAAAAGAATAAAACACTATAAAATTATAGTATGTA
>JAKPPP010000122.1 GCA_029547265.1 Bacteroidota bacterium | reverse complement strand
ACGATGGAGTTGGAATATATCAATCGTTCAAGCGACACATTAACTTTCCTATATTTCCATCTGTGGCCGAATGCTTACAAGGACAGAACTACGGCATTAGCTAAACAACAACTTCAGCATAAAAACACTAAAATGTTCTTCGCTAAACCTGAAGAACGTGGTTATATTGATTCACTGAATTTCAAGAGTGACGGGCGACAATTACGTTATCAATTAGACAAAAACAATATTGACATCTGCAAAATAGATTTAAGTAAGCCCTTATACCCCGGACAAAGAGTTATTATCACAACCCCTTTCTTTGTAAAAATCCCGAATGCAGAATTTTCACGTTTAGGACATATCGGACAAGCTTATGCTATCACACAATGGTATCCGAAACCGGCAGTATATGACAATAAAGGTTGGCATGCCATCCCTTATTTAGATCAAGGTGAATTTTATTCGGAATACGGCAGTTATGATGTAAGTATTACCCTACCTGCAAACTACGTAGTAGGTGCCACAGGCGATTTAGTTGACGGAGCCAAAGAATTAGAGTGGATGAACACGAAAGCTTCTGCAACAGCAGCTATGTCGTTCCCTGAGAGAAGCAAAGACTTCAAACCCGACATGAACTTCCCTCCTTCTTCATCAGAGATGAAAACATTAAAGTTCCATCAAGAAAATGTGCATGATTTTGGTTGGTTTGCTGATAAAAGGTTTAACGTGCTCAAAGGGGAATCTATAATGCCACGTTCGGGAAAGCATGTAACAACATGGTCGTTGTTTACAAACAAAGAAGCTTACTTATGGAAACGTGGTCCTGAATATATTAAAGATGCATTGGAGTACTACTCAAAATGGGTTGGAGATTACCCTTATAATCAATGTACGGCTGTTGACGGAACGATTGCAGCAGGTGGTGGAATGGAATATCCCAATGTAACGATTATCGGCACCAGCGGAAATGCACTAACGTTAGAAGTTACTATTGCACATGAAGTAGGACATAATTGGTTTTACGGATTATTTGGCAGCAATGAAAGAGAACATCCATGGATGGATGAAGGAATAAACTCTTTCTACGAAATGCGTTATTGGCTAACTAAATATCCTACGGAAAATGGGAAAAACGAAAATGATTTAGGAGCATCATTAGGATGGATAGGAAAGGTTACCGGATTAGATAAATTAGACTATAAACAAACATTCGATTTCGAATACAATATTCCTGCATCTGCTAGAATAGATCAACCTATTGAAGGTGCAGGTCCCGATTGTATTGACCTAAACTACGGCGCAATTGTTTATCGCAAAACCGGTTTAGTTTTTCAATATTTAAGAAGTTATTTAGGCGACAATGTTTTCGACAAAGCCATGCAAGATTATTTTGTTAAGTGGTGCTATAAACATCCTTATCCCGAAGATATGAAAGCATCGTTTGAACAATCAACCGGGCAAGATTTAGATTGGTTCTTTGATGACGTGATTGGAAGTAATAAGAAATTAAATTACGGAATAAGTTCGATAAAAAAATCG
>JAKPPP010000121.1 GCA_029547265.1 Bacteroidota bacterium | reverse complement strand
GAATTATAATCCCGGTGCATTAAACGATGAAGCTCGTAATACCCTCTTCTTTCAATCTTCTTTGTCGAATAATACCGATGCGAAAAACTTCTCAGGATCAAAGCGTCTCGATTTTATTCGTTTGTCGGATGAATCTACTATTAACCCTTACGGTTCGGCAACGATTCCACTAATCGCTGATGTTAACACTTATAACATCTTAGGAATACAGCCAGTAACTCGTCTCGATTTACGTGGTAGCACTATGCTTTCAAATGAAGCTATTGTTTCTTATCAAACTCAAACCAATTTCACGAGCTATCAATACGATAATTCGCTTACCAATAATTTATTCTACCGATTATCGTACGCTACTAAAAGAGGTGATGTGCAAGTCGGAAATATTTCAGGCGGTATCAATATGATTCCGATTACAGGAAGAGGTATCAGCTCAAGCTATTTTATTAAGCCTAACTTAAGAGTGGGTGCTTTCTTTGTTAAGAGTAATTTCAGCAGCAATGATAATTCATCTGCTTATGGCGGATTCGTTCGTTATAAGTTGAACAGGCTTTTAACTACTACCATCCAATCAGGACATACTTCTCATCCACAAAGCAATGAGAATACGTTCGTGAATATGACAAACTCATTTCACTTCTTAAAAACTCAACAAGTAAGTTTAGGATATTCTATCAGCAGAAATAATAATTCAATTTCCAATGAAGTAAAAACCGGAAATTCAATTTCAGCAGGATATGCCGGAACCTATATGAAGAGCAAACTCTATACCACTTTACGAGGAACTTTATTTTCAGGCAATTACGGCAACAACGGATTACCTGCTACTAACCTTTCGCATCGTTCAGGATTTAGAGGTGGCAAAAACTGGAGCATCCTTTTGCAAAACACTTGGAACATCTATCAACAAAGAATTTATATTTTATCAGCAGAAGACACTATTACTAATTCAGCTAACTACAATCAATTATTCTTCAATTTCAGCAAGAAAAATTCGCGCTATATGCCGAGTGTTTTCTATAATAAATCAGAGTTTAATAGTTTGAAAATTCTTTATCGTGGTGCGGGCTTCGACTATAGCTACAATGCTGATCAGTCGAATTCTCGTGTGGCTATTTCGATTCGCGGTGGATACAATCGCTTACCTGATTACCGCGACATCAAAGATTATTTCACAATGCAAGTATCAGCAACGGCGCAAAAAAATACACTCAGTTTCAATGGTCGTTATAACTACGGTCCACAATATGTAACTGATCCTTCTCAGATCTATAGCTATTTCAAATATCCGCAGTCGATTTTCTTATCAGTAAACAAACAGATTCTTCCGCGTAACCGTCGCTTCGTTGTTCAGACATCGGGAAATTATTCTTACATGAATCAATTTAACCGTCACACTGCAGGAATCTATCCCGAAGCTTACTATTTCACTGCAACGAAATGGCGATTCAAAATCGGATTAGGTTATTCTATGTCGGTAAGCAAAACTGATAAAACAATTCAATCTTATCAAGGTGAGAGTACAGCTAACTTCACAGAGAAAAAAGTTGTCACTCAAAATTTCTTTATGAATTGCGGAGTAAGAAAAGAATTCGGAATTCCCGTTCCAAAAAGCTGGTCGAAAAAATCGTTCCGCACAATTACTTTCACTTCTTTCCTCGATGCTAACGGAAATAAAGTAAAAGATAAAAATGAGGTCATCTTAAAAAACATTGTTGTTAAAGTTGGAAGCTACGAGGTAATCAGCAACGAAGCAGGACAATGTAAATTACTAAATATCGGTGCGGGCATCTACCCTATTAAAGTTTGGTCGCTGTTCGAGTTGAACGGTTGGTATCCTTTAGTGGATGATTCAATTATGGTTGGACCGAAAGATGAAATCATGTTACCTTTTGTCAAAGGAATTAAACTTACAGGAAGTATCGTTTTACAAAAAGATCGCTTCAGCGGATTACAATCTTCTGTTGACCTCTCGCGTATCTTAGTCACTGCTACTGATTCAACAGGAAAAGTTCGTCAATGTATCACCGATAAAAACGGAGAATATGTGCTTTATTTACCTCCCGGTGATTTCAGCTTAAGCATGGATGAAAGTATCTTAGGAAAATCTTTCGTGGTACTTAAAAATAATTCAGAGTTATCGCTTCAAGGTGTTGAAAGTTATAATTTCAACTTCTATATCATCGAGAAGAAAAGAAAGGTGAACATCAAAAAATTCGGAGAACCTACAGAGGAGAAAAAATAATTTTTTTGTTCTTTCATCTCCTTTCACTAAATTCACTTTCTAATTACCCGTTATGTCATTCAAGAAATTTATCTCTTTCTCAGCTATTGCCGGCACTATATTGTTTTCAGGTTGTAAGCCTGAAGATGTGATTGCGCCTGTTCTTCCTATCGATGTTTGCGCCCTGCCTAACGGCTATTTAAAATGGAGTGATGCAGGGACTTCTTATTGCGGAACAACATTATTTGCCGACGAAGCAATCGAAATGACAATCAATGCCGTTTCATTAAATGGTCCAACTTTGACCATGCAACTTGATCATTATTCTTTGGGAACTCATATTTTGGCCGATTCGGTGAATACCGTTCTCTACACTAGCCAACTGGGACTAGCTTATCAGTCGACAGATGCCAACCCCGGAACGCTCACTATTAGCTCCCTCGATAATGCAAACCACCAGATAAAAGGAAATTTCGATGTCACCCTAAAGGACCCTACAGGCGTGACCGGAAATAAACATGTCACTGGCTCCTTTAGCGTTTATTATACCAATTAATTTTTCGGCCAACCGCATTTTTTTCTTTTATCGTATTGAAAATCGCCTTAACTTGGTCGGCTAATCATTCAAGATTTATGAAAAAAATTATCCTGCCCTTATTATTAGCAGGCTTCTTATCGTCGTGCGACCAAAACAGCAAAAATGTTGAAGTGGTGTACGATACTATCGATACCGATACTACCCTTATGGCAACGGTACCGACTCCGGGACAAATTTTCAGTGGAGTACTCCCCTGCTCCGGATGTAATGGTATAAACACCTTGCTTACTATAAACAGCGATAGCTCTTATGCGCTTTCTGAAACTTTAATGGGCACTAGCAAATCCGATAGCATCATACAATCGGGCGGAAAAGTAGAATACATCACGGGAACTCCTGTTGTGTACAAACTGACTTCAACTACCGGCGACATTAAATATTTCAAAAGTTTAGGCGACACTGCAGTTCAGTTGCTCGATGCCAATATGAAAGATATGGCTACCGATGCAAATACCATTTTACGTCGTCAATAAAAGATTACTCAAACCATAAAAAAAGCCCTTTCTTATTAGAAGGGCTTTTTTGTTTTTTATGATTTGCTTTTTATTCGGATACATTCAATTCTCCTTCCCACTTACTCACGACTGCCGTAGCAACTGCATTTCCTATAACATTCGTTGCCGAGCGTCCCATGTCGAGTAATTGATCAATTCCTAAGAGTAGTAATAGTCCGCCTTCAGGAATATGAAATGCACTAAGCATTCCCGCAATCACTACCAGCGATGCTCTCGGCACTCCCGCCATTCCCTTGCTCGTCACCAATAACATCAGCATCATCGTAATTTCTTGCTGAATCGATAAATTGATTCCGTAGGCTTGCGCAATAAATACCGTTGCGAAGGTCATATACATAATTGATCCGTCGAGGTTAAAAGAATATCCCAAAGGCAATACAAAACTGATAATTCTATTACTGCATCCGTATTTTTCAAGGGCTTCTACTGTCTTCGGAAAAGCCGATTCACTCGATGCCGTACTGAAGGCTAAGAGAATAGGTTCTTTAACATGATTCAATAGTTTAAAGAAAGGAATTTTCAGTGCGAAGCAGATACTTCCCAAGATCACAATTCCGAAGAATATTAATCCGAAGTAAAAACAGGCTATCAGATAAATATACCCGCTGATGATGCCTATTCCTTGCTTCGCCACTACCGCAGCTATCGCTCCGAATACCCCAAACGGTGCAAATAGCATCACGTAATTGGTAACTTTAAACATCACGTGCGACACAGTATCGAAGGCATGCACCAATGTTTTGGCTTTATCGCCCATCGACGCTGCCGCCACTCCAAAGAATAACGAGAACACTACCAATGGCAATATTTCATTGTTGGCCATCGCTTCTACCACACTTTTCGGTATAACGTGGGTGATGAATTCTTTTAATGTCGGCGCCGCCTTCGCTACTCCCGACGTTGCATCGGCAGGTGGCAATGGCAAGCTCATCACATGTCCCGGTTCAAATAAATTCACCAATATCAATCCCAAGGCTAATGCCAACAGCGTGGCGAACTGGAAATACAAAATGGTCTTGATGCCGATTCGTCCCACCGCTCCGAAATCTCCTACTTTAGCAACGCCCACTACCAAGGTAGCGAATACCAATGGCGCGATGATCATTTTTATGAGTCGAAGGAATATATCACTCAGGATTTGGATATTGTTGGCAAAGTTTTCATAGTCCGCCTGATCAGGATGATACATTCTGTAAAAATGTCCGACTAGTATGCCCAGCAACATCCCGATAAATATTCGGGTGGTTAAATTTATCTTCATAGGTTCCCAAAAATAGCAGAAATACCTGAATCACCCTCATTTTTTGCTACTACGTCTCTCTTCCATTCGCTATATTTGCAGGCTATTTTAATATTATGGAAATCCCTAAGAATTACAACCCCTCAGAAGCAGAAGCGAAATGGTACCCTTACTGGATGAATAACGGCTATTTCCGTTCAGTTCCGGATGAGAGAGAACCTTATACAATTGTGATCCCACCACCGAATGTAACCGGCGTTTTACACATGGGACATATGCTCAATAATACTATCCAAGATGTGATGATTCGTCGCGCGCGTATGCTCGGCAAAAACGCGTGTTGGGTACCCGGCACCGATCACGCATCGATTGCTACCGAGGCGAAGGTGGTTGCCATGTTAAAGGAAAAAGGAATTAAAAAATCGGACCTTACCCGCGAAGAATTCTTGAAATATGCTTTCGAATGGAAAGAGAAATATGGCGGTATCATCCTCGAGCAGCTTAAAAAATTAGGAGCTTCTTGCGACTGGGATCGTACTCGTTTTACAATGGAAGACGACCTCAGCGAAGCTGTAATCGATGTATTTATCGATTTATTCAAAAAAGGATATATCTACCGCGGTACGCGCATGGTGAATTGGGATCCTGCGGGACTTACTGCCGTGAGCGATGAGGAAGTGATTCACAAAGAAGTGCAATCGAAATTATGTTATGTTCGTTATGTATTGGTAGATGCCGATGAGGCTTACGATAATAATGATGCGGCTGCCCGTCAACGTAAGTTCGACAATAACGAGTTCATCACTATCGCTACTGTTCGTCCGGAGACCATCCTCGGCGATACTGCCATCTGCGTGCATCCCGAAGATCCTCGCTACAAGCACCTGAAAGGAAAGTTTGCCGTTATCCCAATGGCGAACCGTAAGGTGCCTGTAATTTTCGATGATTATATTACAATGGAATTTGGTACAGGCTGCTTGAAAGTAACGCCTGCTCACGATATCAATGACTACAACCTCGGAGTTAAACATCACCTCGAAGTAATCGACACGATTAATCCCGATGGTACCATGAGTGCCGCTGCTGGATTTTATATCGGTGAAGATCGATTCATCGTTCGTAAAAAAATCGTTAAGGATTTAGACGCTCTCGGACATGTAGTAAAGATTGAAGATTATACCAACAAAGTTGGATATAGTGAACGTACCGATGCGGTAATTGAGCCTAAGCTTAGTATGCAATGGTTTGTGAAGATGCAAGAGTTCTCGAAGCCTGCCCTCGATGCGGTGATGGATGGAGAAGTGAAGCTGATACCCGATAAATTCGTAAATACTTACCGCCACTGGATGGAGAATGTACACGACTGGTGTATCTCTCGTCAGCTGTGGTGGGGACAACGTATTCCTGCTTGGTACGATAACAAAGGAAATGTAGCCGTTTGCAAGACTGCTGAAGAAGCAATTGCAATGATCAAAGATAAAAATCCGAGTGTAACGGTGACGGATATCCGACAAGACGAAGATGTACTAGATACATGGTTCTCTTCTTGGTTATGGCCGATATCGGTATTCGACGGATTCAAAGACCCGAACAACAAAGACATCAACTACTACTACCCTACCAACGATCTAGTTACTGCTCCCGAAATTTTATTCTTCTGGGTAGCACGTATGATCATGGCGGGATATGAATATCGCGGTAAGCGTCCTTTCGAGAATGTTTACTTGACAGGAATCGTACGCGATAAGCAAGGAAGAAAGATGAGTAAGTCGCTAGGTAACTCTCCCGACCCTCTCGACCTTATTTCAAAATACGGCGCCGATGGCGTTCGTGTGGGGATGCTATTATCATCACCTGCAGGAAACGATTTATTATTCGATGAAGGTTTATGTGAACAAGGACGTAACTTCTGGAATAAATTATGGAATGCATTTCGATTGGTTAAAGGATGGGAAGTATCATCATCGATCGAACAGCCGACTGCAAATATTGCATCTATCGAATGGTTCCAACACCGACTTTATGCAGCTACTGCCGAGATCAACGACCACTACGAAAAATACCGTATGTCGGATGCGTTGATGAGTACTTATAAGTTGATATGGGATGATTTCTGCGCTTGGTATTTGGAGTTGATTAAACCTGCATACCAACAACCGATCGATGCAAAAACTTTTGAAGCGACAGTAAATTTCTTCGAAAAAATCGTGAGCATCGTTCATCCGTTTATGCCATTCGTTTCAGAAGAAATCTGGCATTTACTGAGAGAGCGTAAGCAAGGAGAAGATTTGATAGTAGGAAAATGGCCGGTGCATGCTGCTGCCGACAAATCATTACTCGATGATTTCACTATCGCTTCGGGAATCATTGCCGAAGTACGTAACTTCCGTCAGAGTAAAGGAGTATCGCCGAAAGAGCAAGTAGAGTTGCATTATTCAATTAGCGGACAGGCGTCGGCGTTAGATCGCTTCAGCGGAGCTATCATCAAATTAGCGAACTTAAGTAAGCTCGAAAAAATCACCGAAAAACCAACAGGAGCATTCCCGTTTGTGGTGAATCAATTCGAGTGTTTCATTCCGTTATCGGAGTCGATCGACAAAGAAGCAGAGAAAGAACGCTTAACAAAAGAACTAGAATACAGCATCGGATTCTTAAAATCGGTAGAGAGTAAATTGAGCAACGAACGCTTCGTAAATAATGCGAAGCCCGATGTTGTTGCTGCCGAACAAAAGAAAAAGGCAGATGCCGAATCGAAAATAAAATCGATACAAGAAGCATTAGCATCATTGTAATTTATCGTCATGCATCTTTCACAACGTCAGCTTTTCTTGCAACACGTGGCTCAAACGAGTCCCGCGCCCATGATGTTAGAGATCGATCGTGCCGAAGGCATATACCTCACCGATACAAGAGGAAAGAAATACATTGATTTCATCAGTGGCATATCGGTAAGCAACGTAGGACACCGTCACCCGGAAGTGCTGAAAGCGATTAACAATCAGCTCGACCGTTACATGCACTTAATAGTGTATGGCGAATTCGTGCAGAGTCCACAGGTAAACTTAGCCACTCGCCTAGCGGAAGTTATGCCCGGCGAGATCGAAAGTGTATACTTCGTGAATTCAGGAGCAGAAGCAGTAGAAGGAGCTATTAAGTTAGCACGACGAGCTACGGGTCGAAAAAAAATATTCTCGTTCAAGAACGCCTATCACGGAAGTACTACGGGAGCATTGAGCTTGATGAGCAGCGAATATTTCACCGATGCCTTTAAGCCATTATTGCCCGAAGTATTTCATTTGAATCCCGGCGACTACAGAGGACTAGAATGCATCGACGAAACGACAGCCGCAGTAGTAGTAGAGATAATTCGAGGAGAAGCAGGAGCGGAAGAAGTAGAAGGAGAATTCCTGAAAGCGTTGAAGCAACGTTGCGAAGAAACAGGAACGTTCTTTATTGCTGATGAAATACAAACAGGCTTTGGAAGGACTGGAAAGCTCTTTGCTTGTGAGCATCACGGAATCATCCCCGACATCATTACGATGGCCAAAGGGATGGGCGGAGGAATGCCAATCGGAGCATTTGCGGCAAAGCGAGAAGTGATGCAAACGCTAACGGCGGAACCGGTGCTTGGACATATCACCACCTTTGGGGGACATCCCGTAAGCTGTGCTGCGGCCTTGGCATCGCTGGAAGTGATACTTTCAATTCCTTTAGAAGAAAAAGTAGCGAAATTTGAAGGAATCATCCGACAAAAGCTACAACACCCTTTGTTGCAGAAAATCACCGGAAAAGGGCTATTGCTATCGGGTGTTTTGGGTAGCGAAGCCATCAATTTCAAATTTATTGCCAATTGTATTAAAAACGGCATCATCACCGACTGGTTTTTATTTGCCTCTGACCGCTTTAGGATGGCTCCACCGCTCACAATTACCGAAGAAGAGCTCAATCTATCGATCGACCTTCTGATAAAGGCCCTTGACGAAACTGCCGTAGAGTTGAATCATTAAGACTAAATGAATTTTCATAAAGGTGAAGAAACCAACCCGAATTCTTCATTTTGGCACAAGTACCTTCACCCCGTCGAAACAAAGGCAACAAAAGAAAACGGCCACCGTTAGCGATAAAATTCATAGATTCGTAAACAACACAAAAAAGATTACCATGAACGTCTTGATCGTAGAAGATGAACGCTCACTCTCACATGAGATGGAGATTTACTTAACCCGTCAAAATTTTAATTGCGACGTGGCCTTTAACGGCAAAAGCGGAACAGATAAAGTACTTACCAATAGTTATGACTTCGTACTCCTTGATTTAGGGTTGCCTGACATGGACGGATTGGATCTTTTAAAAGATGCGCGCAAAAAAGGAAGCGAAGCAGCATTTATCGTATTAACAGCTAGAGGAGAAGTAGAAGATAAGATCAAAGGATTAGATCTTGGAGCCGACGATTATATTCCCAAGCCATTTTCATTAGCCGAGCTTCACTCACGCATGCAAGCGATCTTAAGAAGAAAGCACGGATTAAAATCGAATACCATGACGGTGGCTGATTTTGACATTGACATATCGAACAGAACGGTGCAATGCAAAGGACAAACTATCAACCTCACTAAAAAAGAATTTGATCTTTTCCACTATCTTTCACTCCACAAAAACCGTGTCCTTACCCGTACACAATTAACCGAACATATCTGGGGTGATGTATTAGAAGACGACTACGAATCGAACTATATCGACGTTCACGTAAAAAATCTTCGTAAGAAATTATCGGCGCATGCGCCAATCGATTGGTTTGAAACAGTACGCGGTGTAGGTTACAGAATTAATATCTGATAATCGCCTATGGGATTCTTCGAGAAAATCCTCTTTAAAAAGAAAGTGCCAACGATACAAACGAAGTTTGCCATCTACAATGCACTCTCTAAATCATTAATCATTTTATCTTTTATGGCTTTGCTGCCTCTCATCGTTGAGAAGGTGGTATATGATCATATAGACAAGCGATTAATAGCAAGGACAGAAAGAATTCTCTTAACAGTACAAAAGGGCGGTATTGACGATATCGTTTTAGAGCAAGACTGTAGCTTCGAAAGTTACAGCATCCTCAAAGAAGAATTTGTTGCCATCTACCCTATCCTTGATCCCAGGAAGATGCCGCCATCGATGGAAATCAAGAATGAAGCATGGCAGATCGACGGAGAGAAGATGCAGCATCGAATTATCCGACGACCATTCACCTACGACAATCAACTTTACGAACTCAACATCGGAGAAGGGATCAGCTCGATAGAACAATTAAAGAGCACCATTCAACGCTTTTCGTTGATCATGATGATTGTGGTAGTAGTTATCAGCTTATTTGTCGACTTAGGCTTTGTGCGAATACTTATGAAGCCGCTCGACAAAATCATGCACAAGAAATTGCAGCCGGTACCATCGCCGAATAACTTCGACTTCACTCCTATCCCAAGTACAACACACGAATTCAACAAACTCGATCAACGCATTAATGAAATGATGTTGAAGTTGAGAGATGCCTTTCAGATAGAAAAAGAATTTATCTCGAATGTATCGCATGAATTGCAGACGCCGATCAGCATAGTACAAAACAGATTAGAGAATATTATGATAGATGCCAATCTATCGGACGATGTATTAGTAAGACTATCTGACTCGCAACGCACGCTCAACAGAATGAGCAAGATTATAAAAGCACTATTGTTGATCTCGAAAATTGAAAACGATCAATATTTAAAGAGCGAAGAAGTAACGGCGATAAACATACTCGATGAAGTAATAGAAGACGTAGAAGAAAGGTTAAATCAGAAAAATATAAAACTGATAAAACAATTCTATGAAGACTTTAACATAAAGCCCTGCAACCGCACTTTGCTTTACACGATGTTTACGAATCTCATCAACAATGCGATTAAGTATAACAAAGAAGACGGCAGTATTATTATCACCACCAAGTTCATCGACGATGTTTTTCATATTGAAATAAAAGACACCGGCATCGGAATGAAAAAAGAAGATTTACCGGCGATCTTCGACCGATTCAAGCGCCTCAACACCAGCACTGCCGAAGGCTTCGGACTAGGACTACCCATTGTAAAAACCATTGCTGCTTTCCACAAAATAGACATCACAGTAGACTCCGAACCAAGCGTAGGATCGACTTTTGATTTAAGATTTGACGATGCTAAAATTTGAAAATTTGGCGATTTGATGATTTGAAAATTTGGCAATTTGATGATTTGAAAATGGGGAGCGAAGCTCGGGCGATTTGATGATTTGAAAATTTGATGATTTGAAAATTTGAAAGTGTGATGATTTGAAAATGGGGAGCGAAGCTCTGGCGATTTGATGATTTGAAAATTTGATGATTTGAAAATGGGGAGCGATGCTCTTTACACATCCACAATGAAATCCCGAAGGGATGACATTATAGTAACAAAGGGCAAATAGCCAGACCCGCCCCAACCCCGAACGGGGTGACATTATAGTAACTGGAGTTACTAGATTTGAGTGGACAGAAAAGTTAAGCCCCAGCGCCCTAACTTTACAATATGGAAAGACGAAGTACACATTACAGCCGAGAATTTAAAATTAAAGCTGTAGAATTAAGTAATGAACGAGGAACGGTTGCAC
>JAKPPP010000105.1 GCA_029547265.1 Bacteroidota bacterium | reverse complement strand
CGGGAATACATTGATATGATCCCATGCAATACCGCTCAGCAATGCTATATCGGGCTTATAGAGATGGAATTTCGGGCGACGATCTATGGGCGACGATAAATACTCATCACCCTCTAAAACCATTATTGGGGCATCTGCAGTGACTTTCACCATGGTATCGAATCCCGCAAGTTGTGATCCCACCATATAATCGAAATCTTTCTTGCATACACCCAAGACATGCAAAATCATTGCGGTGATAGAAGTCTTTCCGTGACTACCGCCCACGACTATCCGAAGTTTATCTTTCGATTGCTCGTAGAGATATTCGGGATATGAAAAGACTTTTACACCCAACTCTTGAGCTTTTAATAATTCGGAATTTTCGGCCCGTGCATGCATACCTAAAATCACAGCATCCAGTCCGCTGTGGATCTTCTCAGGAAACCAACCCATTTCAGCAGGAAGTAATCCCGCTTTATCTAGTCGGCTTCTCGAAGGCTCGTTGATCTCATCATCAGATCCTGTAACATGATATCCTTTTGCTTTGAGGGCTAATGCCAAATTATGCATTGCCGCTCCACCTATCGCTATAAAATGTATGTTCATCGGGCTTAAGTAAAGTTCAAATTTAAGAAGTCATTTAACCCGTGGATCAGTCTTAGTGCTTAATTAATAACATCGAAATGTGAAGACCGGAGCATGTATAAATCAAGGAAATTCGATATTTTTACCCATTAAATCACCCACTTATGAAATTACATACCATAGATACCGGATTCTTTAAGCTCGACGGAGGAGCCATGTTTGGAGTAGTGCCTAAATCAATGTGGCAAAAACTAAATGCACCCGACGAAAACAATATGTGCACATGGGCTATGAGATGCTTGTTGATTGAAGATGGCAATAAACTAATCTTGATCGATAATGGAATCGGTAATAAGCAAGATGATAAGTTCTTCGGACATTATTTCTTGCATGGAGATACTAATCTAGATCAATCATTAAAAGCTGCTGGGTTCAGCAAAGACGATATCACCGACGTATTTTTAACGCATTTACACTTTGATCATTGCGGAGGAAGTATCGAATGGAATAAAGATAAAACAGGATTCATTCCTGTATTTAAAAATGCTCATTTCTGGAGCAATGCTAACCATTGGGAATGGGCAACCAAACCAAATGCTCGTGAAAAAGCTTCTTTCTTAAAAGAGAATATTTTACCTATTCAAGAAAGCGGACAATTAAAATTAACCGAAGACGGCGCCGAACCGTTCGCCGGAGTGAAAGTGAAATACATGAACGGACATACAGATGGTATGATGCTTCCACATATCAATTACAAAGGCAAAACAGTGGTTTTTATGGCTGACTTATTACCATCGGTAGGACATATTCCATTGCCTTATGTAATGGCATATGACACTCGTCCATTGTTGACCTTATCCGAAAAAGCTGCGTTCTTGAATGAAGCAGCAGAAAAAGAATACATCCTCTTCTTCGAACACGATCCTATCAATCAATGTTGCACACTACAACAAACCGAAAAAGGCGTTCGATTGAAAGAAACATTTAGATTGGAAGAAATCTAAGGGAAGAAATGAATGAATGACTGAGTGAATGAATGTGTCAGCCAATTCAAAATTTCAAATTCGAAATCCCCAATTAACCACAACCGATTTCGCTAACAATACTGCCAAGCATATTAACGTCGATAACAACGATGAATATCTCCTTTTTTCTATCCAATCGGTTAAAGAAAATATCATGATGTAGGCTACGAGACATTGAAACACATCAATGTAAACATCTTGCGTAACAGCTCCGGGAATTTTTGTCAATTGAATCACGAATTCATTTACGAATGAGATGGCTTTTCCATTTACATAAGCAACCCACAATTCAATTTGATGCCATGGCGCAACTACTACTTGTAATATGGTGAGGTAAATTGCAATCGTACTAATCGGAATTACGATCATATTCGCAAGAATAAAATAATTCGGAAATTGTCCGAAGAATAACAAACTTACCGGTGCCGTTAATGCTTGCGCCGCAATAGAAACTGCTGTCAGCTCCCAAATTTTGAACATCCATTTATTTTCGGGATTATACAACTGCAAAACCAATGGCTGCATATACACGATTCCGTAAACAGCTAAATAAGATAGGATAAATCCGTTGTCAGTTATTAAAAAAGGATCGTAACATAGAATGATAAACATCGACAACGCTAAGGAATTATAAATATGACTCCTCGAATTAATCCACTTTCCTAATAGTACTATTGATAGCATTGTTGCCGATCGAATCACAGATGCAGAACTGCCACTTAAAATTGCATACAGCCATATTAAAATGATTACTGCTGGATAGTACAAATGCTTTAACCACTTATTCCGTTCCGCTTTCCCGAATAAAAATGCAATCAACAAGTAAATCACTCCGACATGCATGCCGGAAACTGAAAGCACATGTAATGTTCCCGAAGCAGAATAGGCTTTCATCAAATCGCTGCTGATCAAGGAATCGTCGCCAACCAATAATGCAGAAGCCACAGCAAAATCATTGGTATCTTTCAAACTGCTTCTCAAAACATCCACTACATTAGCTCTGCAGGTATAAGCAAAATCAACGACAGGGCTTGTTGTTTTCCTAGCAAGCAATTTCCAGTGATTAGAGCGGACATACGCACGATGATAAATCTGTTTCCGCTCGAGATAAACTTTGTAATTAAATCGCCCGCCAAATACAGTATCCGGAATTTCTTCAATCGTATAAGGCAACAAAAGTTTATCACCATATCTAAGTTTTAATGACGCACTATCTTTCTTCAAATACAATAACAACTTACCTTCTACTTTACAACCTCTATTACCACTATCCACTTCAATTACATTGACAGCAACCTTAATGGTCTTTGGCTTTTCATCGGGGATATCATCAACAACAGCTACAATTGATTCACCTTTGTACTTTGAAAAGTGATACTTCCACTTTATTTCTCTATTCAAATCAGTGATGTAAAATCCCGATAACAAAAAAAGCAATTGGTACTTCATTCCTGAAATCCATTGTCGCTTGGGCAATAAAATAGCAGCAATTATCGCTGTAAGCAATAACAACAGCAAAAGGGATACTAGATAAATTTTATTGTAGAAAATATTCAAAAGTAGTCCGCAAAGAAAAGGAATCAACAGTCGGAAAACAGGCACATAACGGAAAACAGGCCATGTATGTGCTTGTTGGTTTCTCATGTCGCGAAACTATTAATCCTAACACATAATAGTCGTTTACAAATACTTACATCCGTTTAAAAGAAATTCAAGATTAAACAGGCGGATATTGGCAAGTTCCCTATTTTTGAAGTATGACAATGCTCCTCGTCGGTATTACCGTAATTATATCACTCCTCGCCTTCAACAACCAACAGTTGATGAGCACCTGTATATTAAACCCTTATATGGTACATCATCGTCATCAGTATTGGCGATTGATAACATCGGGATTTATTCATGCAGATGCAATGCATTTAATTGTGAACATGTTTGTATTGTATGGCTTCGGACAAGCAGTCGAATTTTATTACGGACAAGTTTTTCCCGAGAAAGGAACTTTTTATTTTACGGTTTTATATCTAGGAGGAATATTAGTTGCGAATGCGCCTTCTGTCGCGAAAAACAAAGACAATCACTATTACAATTCACTAGGTGCATCGGGAGCTGTTTCAGCAATCTTATTTGCTTCGATTCTTTTTGCTCCTTGGCAAAAAATTTATTTATTCGCGATTATTCCGGTGCCCGGAATTTTACTTGGCCCACTTTATCTCTTCTTCGAGTATAAAATGGGTAAACGAGGTGGCACAGGAATCAATCACGATGCTCATTTCTGGGGAGCGATCTTCGGATTATTATTCACAATTATATTGAAACCAACCATCTTGGTTGTATTCGTTCAAATGCTATTAAACCCTGCTGCATGATTTGTATCGACGGACAATTTCTATCAAACGACACTGCCGCGATCAGCGGAAACAGAGGATTCTTATATGGCGATGGATTCTTTGAATCAATGCGCATCAGAAAAAGAAAAATCGAATTTGAAGATTATCACCGTCAACGCTTTTTGAAATCATTGGCATTATTAGGATTTACAAATACTGAAGACTTACCTAAAATGTTTGATGATGTATACAAACTCATCGATCATCTAAACATCAGCGATAACGGAAGAATACGAGCAAGCATTTACCGTAAATCATCAGGACTCTACGCTCCTGCTGAGCATAACTTCGGTTATGTAATTACAGGATCTCCTCTCGAAAGCGATTATCAATTGAATGAAAAAGGATTAACAATTGCATTTTACGATGATCAATTTAAGATGCCGGGAAAATATTCCGAGATAAAATCATTAAGCAGTCAGTTGTATGTAATGGCATCGATGTTTGCTCAACAACATCAACTCGACGAAGTGATTGTTTGCAATCATTTATCGAATGGCATTGAAGGAAATACGAGCAATCTGTTTATCGTCAAAAACAACATCATTCAAACATCGCCATTAAGTGAGGGAGCTGTCGACGGCGTTTTCAGGCGACAACTCATCGATAAAATCAATAAACAGCAAATTCGTTTCGAAGAAATCCCGCTTACACGTAAAATGATTATTGAAGCCGACGAAATTTGGTTTTGTAACGCCGTTCGAGCAATACGATGGGTCGAAAAATTAAACAACGGCACTTATACAAATGCCGTTGCTAAAAATATTGTTAAGTTGTACTAGTAACTATTCTTGTAATTCGAGCCAACGCATCGTTTTTTCGTCGATCTTTTCTTCTGTCTTTTGGTAGTCGATTGCAGCTTTCGCTAATTCGTCATGCGACAATGAAGTGTCGTTCATTCGTTCTACCAATTTCTTTTTCTCTTCTTCTAATTTCGCTAATTCTTTTTCGATAGTATCGAGCTCGTGTTGCTCTTTAAAACTCAACTTCGTCTTTTTCTTCGCAGGAGCTTCTTGCTTTACCACTACTTTCTCTTCAATCTGCTTAGGGATTTCTTGCTTCTTACCGCTTTGATCAAATATTGATCTATAGTCGGTATAGTTACCGTGAATATCCTTCACAACACCTGTTCCATCGAGTACAAAAACGTGATCAACCAATCTATCCATGAAATAACGGTCGTGGGTTACCATTAACATACAACCTTGGTATCCTTCTAAAAATTCTTCGAGAATATTCAGTGTCACAATATCCAAATCATTGGTAGGCTCATCTAGAATCAAGAAATTCGGATTCTTTAAAAGTATAGTTAACAGATATAATCTTTTCTTTTCTCCCCCGCTTAACTTCGATACATACACATGTTGCTTTGCCCCCGTGAATCTGAAGTGATTTAAAAATTGTGATACGCCAATCCAGTTACCGCTTCCCGTTTCAACGTATTCAGCGATATCTTTTACTACATCAATCACGCGCTTATCTTCAGGAAGATTCATGCCTTGCTGAGAGTAATATCCGTAAACAACAGTTTCTCCAGACTTCACCCTTCCCTTATCAGGCTTCACTAACTCCATGATGATATTCAACAATGTCGATTTCCCCGCTCCGTTTCTTCCTATTAATCCAATCTTCTCTCCTCTTTTAAAAGTATAAGAGAAGTTTTCCATCAGCAATTTATTATCGAACGATTTGCAAACATTTTCGAGCTCGAGAATTTTACTTCCCAGGCGATTCATTTGCATCGTGATTTGCATCTTCGCTTCACTCTTCTTGCCTTTCGCTACTTCTTCAACATCATAAAAAGATTCTTGTCGCGATTTCGATTTAGTAGTCCGGGCTTTAGGCTGGCGACGCATCCATTCTAATTCTTTACGATATGTATTTCTCGCTTTATCGATGGTTGATCTTTCTTGCGCTTCTCTCTCTTCTTTTCTTTCAAGATAGTAAGCATACCCTCCGTTGTAGGTAAAGATTTTACCGTCTTCTAATTCAGTAATGGTATTACAAACACCATCAAGAAAATAGCGATCATGGGAAATCAACAAAATAGATTTATTCTGGCGGCGCAAAAAATTCTCGAGCCATTCAATCATATCCAAATCGAGGTGGTTGGTAGGCTCATCGAGCAATAATAACTCGTGATCTTCAATCAACAGTCTGGCAAGTGCTATACGTTTCTTTTGCCCCCCCGACATTTCACTCACCTTTTTGTCCATATCATGGATCCCCAATCTGCCTAATACCTCGGCAGCGCGAGCTTCATAGTCCCAGCCATTCAAAGAATCAAGGGTATTCATCACATCTTGCAAAGCAACATGGTCAACATCTTCTCCCATCTCTAAAAGTCGCTCATACTCACCAATAGCATGTAAAATGGGATGTCCGGGCTCGAAAATACAATCGAGGATAGAAGCCCCAGGTGTGAAATAAGGATCTTGCTCTAAATAACCGATTCTGAGGTCAGAACGATATGATACTTTACCGGCATCCGCGGTATCGCGACCCGCTAAAATTCGAAGTAACGTCGTTTTTCCACTACCATTGGCCGCAATAAGTGCCATTTTTTGCCCTTCACTCAACGAAATATCAATTCCTGTAAATAGCGGTTTTTCATTATATGACTTAGTCAGTCCCTCAGCCGTAAAGATGTTCATAGTGCAAAAGTAACCCATTCTTGGCTATTCTTCTATGTCGGAGGTTATGTATCTTTGCAAGGTGATAAATCTGACTATAAAAAAGGCCGATAGCGGCGATATTGATTTAATCTATTCGCTGGCCGATAAAATTTGGCGAGCTCACTACCCTTCAATCATTACAATGGAGCAAATCGAATATATGTTGCAAATGATGTACTCGAAAGAGGCATTAAAAAAGCAAATGGATGAAGGGCAACATTTTTTACTCGCTTTCAATGGTGAATTACCGGTAGGATATATTTCGTACAGCATTAAAGATACCGGCGATTATTTTTTGCATAAATTTTATGTCGATACCGAAAGACATAGAAACGGAATCGGAAGTGTTTTCTTCAATCAAGTGTTCAGCGGATTTGAAGATTTAAAAACTATTCGCTTAACAGTAAATCGCAAGAATTATAAAGCTATCAATTTCTACTTCAAACAAGGATTTATTATTGAAGAAGTGAAAGACTTCGACATCGGCAACAATTACGAGATGAATGATTTCATCATGTTGTATAAAAGAAATTAATTATGGCAGGCAATACTATCGGATCTATATTCAGAGTTACAACATTTGGCGAATCGCACGGACCGGGAATTGGGGTGGTGATTGATGGTTGTCCGGCGGGATTAACAATCGACAACGATTTTATCGGCAAGCAATTATCGAGACGTCGCCCCGGTCAAAGCGCTATCACTACCGCTCGTAACGAAGACGATAATTACGAAATATTATCGGGTGTCTTCGAAGGAAAAACTACTGGAGCGCCATTGAGCTTTTTCATAAAGAATAAGGATGTGAAGTCGCAGGACTATAGCCACCTTCAACATGAATACCGTCCAAGTCACGCCGACTACACCTATGATATCAAATACGGACATCGAGATTACAGAGGCGGCGGCAGATCTTCGGCAAGAGAAACAGCTGCAAGAGTAATAGCAGGCAGCGTTGCTCAACTAATTTTACAGCATTACGGAATTCGGATATCCGCTTACGTTAGTGCCGTTGGAAATATTAAAACAGAAAAAGACTATTTATCCCTCGACCTTTCTAAAACAGACTCCAATGCAGTACGTTGCCCGGATGAAAGCGTTGCGCTTCAAATGGAAAACTACATCAAAGAACTGAAAGCATCGGGAGATACGATTGGGGGCATTATCAGCTGCGTAATTTCAGGTGCGCCTGTCGGATTAGGAGAACCTGTTTTTGATAAACTGCATGCTGATTTAGGCAAAGCAATGTTAAGTATCAATGCAGCCAAAGGATTTGATCTTGGCAAAGGATTTGATAGCGTTGGCATGAAAGGTTCCGAACATAATGATGTGTTTGCGAAAGAAGGAAATAAAGTAACCACACTCACCAATAATTCAGGGGGAATACAAGGCGGTATCAGCAACGGAGAAGATATTTACTTCAGAGTAGCCTTTAAGCCAATTGCTACATTGCTGCAAAAGCAAAAGAGCATTAACGACCAAGGACAAGTGATAACATTAGAAGGAAAAGGGCGACACGATCCTTGTGTTTTACCACGAGCAGTCCCAATAGTTGAGGCGATGGCGGCAATTGTGCTGGCTGATCATTTACTGAGAGACAAAGCCACTAAACTATAAGAGTTCGCTAAGCATACTAATAAATTAAAACTTACGTTTAATAAGAATATTCAAATACCAATTACGGTCAATTTAACCATCATGAAAAAAATACTGTTGATTCTCACTGTTCTGATTGTAGTAGTTTTAGGAGCTGCAATCATTTTACCTATTGTTTACAAAGACAAGATTGTTGCAATGGTAAAAGACGAAGTCAATAAAAATGTAAACGCTAAAGTCGATTTTGGCGATTTCGATTTATCACTTATCCGAAGCTTCCCAAATTTCAGCTTATCGTTACAGAATTTAAGCGTTGTGGGAGTCGCACCTTTTCAAGGTGACACCTTAACATCGGCGAAGGAGTTGTCGTTATCAATCGATTTAATGAGTGTGATTAAAGGCGATCAAATCGACATCAGATCTATTTCATTGAAAGAATCTTTTATCAACTTAATCATACTTAAAGATGGTAAAGCAAACTGGGACATCGCTAAAGCCGACTCATCGAAACCGGAAGCAGCAAGCGAGCCATCGAAATTCAAAGTAGCATTAAGGAAATATGAAATCGTAAATAGCAGGCTCAGCTACGACGATCAATCGATGGGATTCAAAATGACCTTAGATCAATTGAACCATACAGGAAAAGGAGATTTCACACAAGACCTGTTTGTATTGTCAACAAGAACAGAAGCAGCTAACACTAATTTATGGTATGGAGGTGTAAAATACTTACACAAGGTAAATACGTTATTGACGGCTGATATCGACATGGATATGCCGAATATGAAATTCACTTTTAAAGACAACGAGCTAACATTAAACGAACTTGTTTTAGGTATGACGGGCTGGGTTGCGATGCCGAAAGAGGATATCGACATGGATTTAAAATTTGCCATTCGTAAGAATGAATTCCGCAATTTCTTATCCATGATACCGGGAGTTTACAAAGACGGATTTAAAGATATGAAATCATCGGGAAGCTTAGCGATGAGCGCTTATGTAAAAGGTATCTTCAACGACAAACAAATGCCGGCCTTCGGAGTAGAAGTAAAAGTTCAAAACGGACAATTCCAATATCCTTCGTTACCTGTTGGAGTTAATAATGTGCAAGTAGATTTGAAAGTCAGCAACCGCGACGGAATTCCTGATCACACCATCATCAATCTAAATAAATTGCATGCTGAATTAGGAACAGAAAAAATCGATGCGCGATTAAATGTATCTACTCCTGTGAGCGATGCTAATCTCGATGGATTGTTGAATTGCAATATTAACTTTGCTAATCTTTCGAAAATAGTTCCTCTTGAAGCAGGTACTACTATCGCAGGTAAAATGGTAGCCGACTTAGTGCTTAAAGGAAGAATGTCGGCAATAGAAAAGAAAAATTACAGCGACTTTAATGCAAGCGGAAATTTAGCGTTGAGCAATTTTAAATACACCTCTAATGATTACAAACAAGGATTCGATTTAAATCAATGTAGTTTAACATTTAACCCGCAAAATATTTCCTTGAACAACTTCGATGCGAAAATGGGTGGAAGTGACATCCGTGCAAACGGAACACTCGATAACCTGTTAGCATATATGTTCAAGAAAGAAACATTAACAGGGACATTGAATTTATTATCGTATAGAATTGATTTAGCAGATATAACAGGAGAACCAACTACAACAACAGCTGCTCCTGCCGATACTACTCCAATGGACTTAATTGAAGTCCCGGGAAATGTAAACTTCACCATGAACACCAGCATCGGAACACTTAAATACGACAATGTAGTATTAGAGAGTTTATCGGGTAAATTATCAATTCATGATCAAGCGATCGATATGAGTAACTTATCTTTTAATACGCTTAGCGGATCTATGAAATTATCGGGAATTTATGCTACACGCGAACGCAAGAAAGCCGATATCAATTTAAATATGGACATCAACGGATTCGATATTCAGCAAACGGTAAAAACATTTAATACAGTGAAGAAGATGGCAGCTATTGCAGAGAAAGCTAATGGAAGATTCTCTACTAACTTCACTATGAAAGGGCAATTGGATGAACATATGCAACCTTTCATGAATACATTGACCGGCGGAGGAAAATTAAGCACTACAAACGTCACAATAAATAACTTCACACCTTTAGTTAAAGTAGCGGATGTATTAAAAATGGATCAATTCAAATCGCTCCCAGTAAGTAATGTAAACTTGAGCTTCAAATTTGAAAATGGAAGAGTAAAAGTTGAACCTTTCGACGTAACGCTAGCTGGAATCCAGACAAATGTAGCAGGAAGTACAGGCTTCGATCAAACGATGGATTATACGTTAGCGATGAACCTCCCAACTTCAAAGCTTCCATCGCAAGCATCGGGAGCTATTAGCGGATTGATTTCACAAGCGAATAGCAAAGGAGCTAATTTCAGTATGAGTGAAAATGTGAAGATGAATCTTTTGATGGGAGGAACAGTTGACAAGCCAACTATCAAAACAGATCTAAAGAGCACAACAGGCGGAATAGTAAACTCTATTAAAGATAAAGCCAAAGAAGAGCTTGATAAAAAGAAACAAGAACTGGAAGCCAAAGCTAAAGCCGAAGCCGATAAATTAAAGCAAGAAGCGGAAACCAAGGCTAAAGCCGAAGCCGATAAGCTTAAAAAAGAAGCAGAAGCAAAAGCCAAAGCGGAAGCCGATAAACTCAAAAAAGAAGCCGAACAAAAAGCAAAAGATGCTTTAAAAGGATTCTTCAAAAAGTAATAAATAAGTGATTTTCAGGGAGTGAGAGCATTCATAAAAGAAGCTTTCACTCCCTTTTTTTATGCCCAAATGGGTGATTTTTAGGTTCAATAAGTGCTTTTATATTACTGTTTTTCAATCAATTACATATTTTTTAAAGGTTATACCCTAAGCCAAATCATTTTTTGAAACTGTTTGGTTTTAGAATAAGTATAAACCTCTATCAAAACCACAATAATCATGAAATACCTAATCGCCCCAAAATCAGTTTGTCTGGCCGCCATTGTCAGCTTATTTAGTACGGTTTCATTAAATGCTCAAACCAGCCAATCGGAAGTAAAAGAAAATACTTCAACAGATGCGGTTAAAGAAGAGCCCAAAAAAGATGAAAAAACGGTAAGCCTAAAACAATTTACCGGACTATCAGTATCGCCTTCAACGCTGCACTTCAACCTAGAACCGGGAACAAGTAAAAGCATGGAAGTAAAAATGAAAAACGACACGAAAGAGAAGTACACTTTCCAAGCAAACTTCAGCGACTTCGTAATGGGGACTAATGGAAAGCCTATCGGGCAAAAAAATGGATCTAATAAATACGGCTTATCGCAATGGGCTACTATTACTCCAAGCTACTTTGAAATCGAACCCGGACAAACACAAAAAGTTGTCATTAATGTAAATGTACCTGCAGGTGATGAATCAAAACATGCTGCATGGACAGTTTTAATGTTAGATGAAGTAACAAAAAGAGCTCCATTAAACGTAGCAGGATCAACAAACACAATTGCATTGGGTATTAGCCCAAGTATTGGATTCGGAGTTTACATCTATCAAAACCCAACGAGCATTGCTCTCGATAAAATCGAAATCGAGCAATTTGCTTACCGTGATTCATTAAGTAAGCGTCAATTAAAAATGAGCGCTACTAATATGGGTGACGGAATCGGATTCTGCACATCATATGTAGAGATCACGAACCTAGCTACAGGAAAACAAGAAAAATTAAAAGGACAAAAGTTCACAATTCTACCGGGATTCAACAGAGAATTCAGCTATGAAATACCAAAAGATTTAGAAAAAGGAAAATACTCGGCAGTTGGTGTGGTTGACACTAACAATCCCGATCAAGTAACGGCAGCAGAATTACAATTCGTTGTCGATTAGTAAACGTTCTTTATACCAACAGTAAATTAATTATTCAAACCAACAACAGTAAAAATTTAAAAAAATGATTAAGAAAACAAAATTAGCATTGGCATTAGGGTTTCTAGCTATTAGCGGAACCTCTTTTGGACAGTTACAAGACGAAAAAAATGTAACGATGACAATGGATTTACAACCAATTTTACAATTAGAAATGAACACACCTGATCAAGTGGATTTCGTGTTCGACAAACTTGGAGACTACTATGGTGGTATCACTAAATATGGTGCTACTATCCTTAAAGTAAATTCAACGGTAGCGTGGGATTTATATGCAGTAGGAACTTCTAACGACGGAACTTATTGGGATAAGCAAATGGAATATGGTACAGGTACCGATCCTAACGCTATTGACCAATTACCTTTAGAGTTATTGGAACTTCACCAAAGCGAAGCAAATGCAAATGCAGCATCCGGAACAGGATTCCGTGGTGACTATTCATCAGCATTAGCAGCAGCTCCTTATACTCCGGGTGAAAATAACATCTATGCATCAGCTACTCCTTATGTATTACCGGCATTAACCGAAAAATATATTCAAGGTCACAACGGTACTGCTGATTTCGCAGCGGGTGGTAGTTATTTAACGCAAGGTAGTGCTACAAACTCTATCTACTACTATGCTATCGACTACAGAATTGTACCGGGTTTACCTGCTACATTCCCAACAGCTGCCGATAATGCTTTAGTTCCAAACCAATTAGACTTGGAAACTGCTAACGCAGTAGGATCATATGCACAGCCTGGTGTTTACACTATGAATGTGAAGTATGTACTTATTGAGAACCAATAAGAATTAAAAAAGGGGGGAGTTGTCTCAACCACAACTCTCCCCTTTTTACCTAAAACCAAAATGAAACCAACCCCCAACCAAACCTTTTCCTTTCTTCTATTACAATTTACCTTATTATTTACCCTCTTAAATTGTTTAGAAGTTAAAGCCCAATGCGGTTCGCCAACAACGGCGAATTGTCAGGCTGTTCCTTCCAGTGAACTGATTCAGTCAGGCAATGGGAACGTTGACTTCGTTTTCGATAGTTTTTCGAAATACAGCGGAGGAATCACTCAGAGTGGGACTACTACTTTACGCTTAAAAGTTTTACCTAACAATGCTTCATGCAAATGGACATTGAGAGTTTATATTGAAAATAATCCTTCTTCGGGATCTGACGTTAACGACTGGGAAACTCTCAGCAACTACGGCACAGGAACAAACACTCCTACCCTCGATTTATTAGCATTAAAAGTATATAACGGCTGCGGCACTCCGATAAACAGCGGTATCTACCAAAACTTTGCAGCTATCAATGGATCATACATTGATATTATTAATGATGCAACTCTTATCCCTGCAGGATCTTGCACTACTAACGTTAACTCAGCAGGAAGTTATTTGACTGAACCGAGCGAGTACACTTTTATGGTGGACTATCGCATTGTACCGGGATTGAATTTTACACCGGGATATTATCAAGTGGTCTTACATTTTTGCTTAGTTGAACAATCATGATTTTCCTAAGCAATCATATATCATCATTAAAAAATAAGATGTGTAATTTTTACACGTCATTTTCTCTGTTTACAGTATTGTTTACAGCTTTATCTTCTATTGCTTCAGCGCAAACAGCAAACACCGATTTCGGTGCAATTGTTGTCGCTAAATTCAGAACAGATAGT
>JAKPPP010000095.1 GCA_029547265.1 Bacteroidota bacterium | reverse complement strand
ATGCAAGTGATTTGGTGAATGCACTTAAGAAATTATCAAAAGATAGCTTGAGTAATTTAAATCCACACCCGGCATATGTTTTTGTTTATTATTCTCATCCTACCTTGTTGCAAAGGATGAATAATATGCATCATTAAACCTCTTGATATCATATTCAGGAAGTATCTCCTCGCCATACACCAAAAACTTCATCATTTCATACCCTAATAAAGGCCCCATCATAACGCCTTTCGAACCAAGGCCGTTGAAGATGTATAAATTCTCTTTCTCGGGATGTTTGCCTAAAAATGGTCTGCGATCAAATGTCGCGGGACGAATTCCTGCTCTTTGTGCAGTAACTTTATAAGGTACTTTTATTAATGAGGCTATTCCTTCTTTCAGTTTAGCTAATCCTTCAGCGGTTGGAGTAGGAGTGAAGTCTTTCCATGCATAAGTTGCTCCACAGCGATATTTTTGTTCGCCTATGGGGATAATTTTAATGCTGTCGTGAATGATATAATCTGATGGTAAATTTCCTTCAGCTGTAAATGCAATTTCTTCGCCTTTCGCCGGATTAAACGGAAGGTATTTCCAATTGTCGTCGAATATTGCTTGATATCCTATGCAGCTCACGAATTTTTCTGCAATGATGTCTTCAAAACAATATCCTTTATCTGTTTTAATTTGCGCTGCTTCCGAAATTCGTCCCGAGCAATAACTGTTGTTGGCTTTTAAATATTCTTTCATGGCTTCTACAAAAAATCCTGCATCTAACCATCCTGAATTTATCAGCCATTGTCCACCAAAAGGAGCGTTTACATTTTCATGGACGTCTTTAGCCTCGCATTCTTCTCCTAAATAATCTTTGAATTTACCTTGTGCCGATCTTGCAATCCAATCATTGCGATTTCCATGATCGTGATATATTTCAAATACAGGCATGTCGAAGAAAAATCGAACGCCGGTTGCATTTTCTATTTCTTTAAAGGTCTTTCTTGCAAAAGGAACAAACTCGTCGGCTCGCCAACTTAAAACGATTCTGCGTCCAGTAATAGGATGCATCATTCCCGAAGCTACTTTGGTGGATGTGAATTCTAAGTCTTCATCAACGACCATCACTTTTTTGCCTTCTTTCAAAAGTTGCCAAGCTAATAAGCTGCCGGCTAATCCTTGTCCGGAAATCAAATATTCTATTTCTCGTAACTGCGTCACCGTTAGTTTATGGTCGCGGACCTTTATAAGATACCAATGCAATTTTATCTCCTTTAGGACTCATGGCTAAACGATAAAAGGTGCCAACTGTTTTACTGAAATCCGCAACTTCAATCCACTTAGGGCTTTCACTGCGCGTATCATAACTAAAAAGTTTAGCATCTTTTCCGATGTAAATTTTCATATCGGGACCCCAACAATAATCTTCAATTTCTCCCGGCATTTCTGCTATTGGAAAACGCTCTTGCGATACGAAATCAAATTTTGTCAAGACATATTTACCGTCACTGTTTTTCAGTACATAACTCAAATTCGCACTTCCGGGTATTTTAGCTAAGCAACGTCCAAATCCGCCGTACTGCATTAAAATAATTGATTGCTGCGGAATCAAATCGAATTGTTGCAATGAGCCACCGCCTCCGTTAAGCATATATGTCCCCAATGTAGTATCGTTCATCCAACAGTAATAAGCAACCGAATCTTCATTTGGCATTAATAATGCAGGTTCCGATCCATCGAATGGTAATTCATAAAATCGTTGTGCTCTATCTAAATCAACTCTAACTATTGATAATTTGTCTTTGTAAAAAGGAATAGGGAAGGGCTGATATTCACTTTCCGGTGTCGATGTTACTTGCTTAATTTCCTTCGTTTTTATATTATAACTAAAGATGTCACTTTGAGTAGTGTCCGGCATACTGGCATACCAAATCGTACTGCCGTCTCTTGAAAAACAAGGTTGATTATCATAAAAGTCGTTATCTGTTACTTTTAAGGGTGTACCCGCAACTTGCTTTCCATCTTTCGATCCTAAATCAACTAGCCAGATTTCTGTGGTGTTCGACTGCGCTAAAGCAAATGATAAATTAAAAGTTAATAGTATAAATGTAAGAATACGAATTTTCATGGTTCTTTTGTTTGTTGGTGCAATATCGTAAAATTTCATGATTTTTCTATGATTTATGGCTTTGTTTTGCGAACAACATGGCTTTTATTCATGCCTGGCTTAAGATTTATTTCTTTTTTTTTGCCTTGCAAATAGCCTCTTAAAATCAGTGTGTCTTCTGTTAATGCTACTAGCTGAACACTGTCTAGTCTCCCGTCAAAGCGAATGTCACGCGCTATAGTTCTGTTGTATATTCCGAATTTCTGACTCACTTTGTACGCTGTTACATTCGATAATAATTGCAACATCGATTGCTGCTCTATCAGAAAATAATTCTTTTCCAACCTAAATTGTTGTTCTGTTCTTCTATTTGCAAAATTTCCACTAATGCTGTAAAATAATAGCGAGGGTGAATACAGAAATAAAAGCACACTCGAAAAGTAAATGCCGAAGTAAATCCGATAGACAAGTTTTTCTGATTTTCTTATTGCCCAGCCTGCAATGATTAGTCCGCTGCAAAAGGCAATGCTCATGAAATAATTCCCGATTTCAGTTGACGGCATTAATAACGTTGTAGTTATCGCTGTTACTACTAAAAAAAGATGTATTACTATGAAAATGTTCAACATTCCATTGCTGAATTTTTTCGATAACACCGTCAATACAAACGTTCCCACTAACGCTACAATGTATAGCATGATGGTTGTTATCAGGAGTAGTGCATTCATCTTAATTACCGAATTTATCTTTCTGTAATTTCTCTAGTTGATAGAGTTCATCCCTAAATCGTGCGGCACCCATAAAGTCGAGTTCTTTCGCCGATTTTTCCATGTTTTTCTTCGCTGTAGAAATTAATTTGTCGAGTTGTTCTTTGCTCATGTACTGAACTACAGGATCTGCGGCTACACTCATCGTTTCCGGCTCAACATAGGCTTTTATATCGTTGTTGCGCGATGCTGCTGCCGATTGCTGGAAGATGCCTTCTTTCGATTTGTTGAGTGCTTGCGGTACCAGTCCGTGTGCTTCGTTATAAGCAATCTGTTTGGCTCTTCTGCGTTCTGTTTCGTCAATGGTTTGTCGCATGCTGTCAGTGATCTTGTCGGCATACATAATCACTTTCCCGTTGAGGTTACGCGCCGCCCTTCCTGCTGTCTGCGTTAACGAACGATTCGAACGAAGGAATCCTTCTTTGTCTGCATCTAATATCGCTACTAATGATACTTCCGGTAAGTCGAGACCTTCTCTTAAGAGGTTGATACCTATCAATACATCAAATACTCCTAAACGTAAATCTCGCAGGATTTCTACGCGTTCCAATGTTTCTACTTCTGAGTGGATGTATCTACATTTTACGTCTAGTCGAGTCAAATATTTGGCTAACTCTTCTGCCATTCTTTTGGTGAGGGTTGTCACCAATACTCTTTCATTGCGTTTAATGATTTTCTGAATTTCTTCGAGTAAATCATCTACTTGATTTCCTACCGGGCGAACTTCTATCGGAGGATCTAAGAGTCCCGTTGGCCTGATTACTTGTTCTACAATTACACCTTCCGATTTCTGTAATTCATATTCTGCAGGAGTGGCACTAACAAAGATTACTTGATCAAGTAGTGTTTCGAATTCATCGAATTTCAGAGGGCGATTATCCATCGCCGCAGGCAAACGAAATCCGTATTCAACGAGGTTTTGTTTTCTCGATCTATCACCACCAAACATAGCTCTGATTTGAGGAACAGTCACGTGACTCTCATCAATCACCATTAGGAAATCATCAGGGAAATAATCAAGTAAGCAGAATGGTCGAGCGCCTTCTGTTCTTCCATCAAAATATCGAGAGTAGTTTTCAATACCCGAACAGTATCCTAACTCTCGAATCATTTCTAAATCGAAGATAACACGATCTTCTAATCGTTTTGCTTCTAGATGTTTTCCTGTTTCTTTGAAGTAGTCAATTTGCTTCATCATATCTTCTTGAATCTGATGAATTGCACCTTGCTGTCGCGATTGACTGGTCACAAATAAGTTGGCAGGGAAAATTGCTAGATGATCATGTCGATCATATTTCTTTCCCGTCGATGGTTCTATCGTTGCTAATTCTTCTATTTCATCACCGAAGAAACTTATGCGGATAGCTAAGTCGCTGTAAGCCGGAAAAACGTCTACCGTGTCGCCTTGTACTCTGAAATTTCCTCTCTTGAATTCTGCTGTCGTTCGGGAGTATAAACTTGATACCAGCTGATGTAAAAATCCATTGCGACTTATTTGTTGCCCTTTTTGTACTCGTATGATATTCTCTGCAAAGTCAGCGGGATTTCCCATACCGTAAATACAACTAACCGACGATACAACAATGATATCTCGACGACCCGATAATAATGAAGTGGTAGTACTTAATCGAAGTTTCTCGATCTCTTCATTAATCGATAAGTCTTTTTCAATGTAAGTATTGGTAGTTGGTAAATATGCTTCCGGTTGGTAATAATCGTAATAAGAAACAAAATATTCTACCGCATTGTTCGGAAAAAATTGCTTGAACTCCCCGTATAATTGAGCTGCTAAAGTTTTATTGTGACTGAGAACAAGAGTAGGTTTCTGGACATTTTTAATAAGATTAGCTACCGTAAATGTCTTACCCGAACCTGTTACTCCTAAAAGCGTCTGGGCAAAGTCTCCTCGATCAACTCCTTCTGTTAGTTGCTTAATAGCTTCCGGTTGATCGCCTGTCGGTTGAAAAACCGATACTAAGTCGAATTTCATAGTGCAAAGATAAGTTTATTCTGCCTCATAAATTTAAATCAAACAATCAAGAATCAATGTCCATATCATTACTAAAATCTTTATTTTTACGTTCTATTCTTTATTATCCGTTTATAAAATCATAAAAAGTCTTGGAAGTCATAAAAATCTGCGTTCAATAGCCGATCTCATTTTGATGGAGGTAACCTATGGACTACCAAATTCAAAATTCAAGATTCAAAATTCAAACCTTATGAAAAAGATCTTTCTACTCCTTAGTTTCATATTTCTGATTACTCAGGCAAAGGCACAATCAGACACAATTGAACCTGTTTCTTCAGTAATTATCAGTGATGTGTCTATTAACACAGGATGGGCTGCTTCTACAATGGAGAATTTCACGGTGAACGACTTTAGAAAATTGGCGCCGGAGGGATTATTATTGAAAGATGTTTCGGGATTATATTCCGAAAATTATGGTAATGAATTCGATAATTCTATGTTTTCTATTTTGGTGCATTTGAAATTCGCCGATAAGAAAAAGGGAATAATGAAGTTGAATCCTCAAGTAAGAGCAGGAGTGATGTTCTATGGTTCGGGTGAACATAGTAATGTGTTTTACAAGCAGCAACGCACTGCGGTCGATACTTTAACTTCTAATAGTTCTTCCAACGTAATTTATGTCGATTCGGTAAGTGAGCAGCGTTACTATTGTACATATTCATCGCATCAAATCCGTCTCGATTTATCAGTTTTGTTTTCTACTAGCGGGAAGTCGGCATGGAAACTATATGGTGGAATAGGATTTACACTGGGCAGCACCATGAATAATACTACGAGTGTGCGACTTCAAAATTCTGAGAACTTAGAATACTACTTTCCCGGCGGACAATATTACGCTTCAACAGGAGCGAATGCTTATGTCGATGATCAATACGAGAGTTTTGTCAATAAAAATAGCGTAACAGGTTCAGTATATGCACCATTAGGTGTTTCACTTCGTTTAGGAAAGAAACGCGAGTTTTGGAAACGACTTCAAGTATACTATGAATTACGTCCTTCGGTCGACTATTACAACATCCCTGAAATCAAGTCGGTTACGAGCGGAAATGTGAATCAGATGCTCGGATTGAAGATTTCTTGTGAATAAATGGTTAAATTGGTAAAGAATCAGTGAATTTCGCGACCGATTGGGTCCTTCCTTCATCTGTTTTCTTATTTTTGCACCCTCAATCATTTATACATGAAACTTAAGCAATTAATGCTCCCTGCGTTTGTTGTAGCCATGATGGCTGCTTCTTGTAACGCACAGGACAAATCGAAATCAAACGCAAATATGAAAAACGAAATGGATACCGTATCTTACGGTTTAGGCGTTTCTATTGCTAACAACTTCAAAACAAGTAACTTAGATTCAGTTGATGTGGATCTTATGGCGAAAGGGATGAAAGATGTTTTTGCAGGTAAAGCCGGCATGACGCAGGAAGAAGCTGACAAAGCTATCAATGCATTCATGATGAAAAAAGAAAAAGTGAAAGCTGACGCTAACGTAGAGAAAGGAAAAGCTTTCCTTGAAGAAAACAAGAAAAAGCCGGGTGTAATCACAACTGCATCAGGTTTACAGTACCAAATCATTAAAGAAGGTACCGGTGCTAAACCAACATTAAACGATAAAATTACTGCTCATTACCATGGAACATTAATCGATGGAACAGTATTCGATAGTTCAGTTGATCGTGGACAACCTGCTTCATTCCCAGTTAGCGGTGTAATACCGGGTTGGACAGAAGCATTACAATTAATGCCGGTAGGTTCTAAATGGAAATTGTTCCTTCCTTCTAATCTTGCATACGGAGAACGTGGTGCTGGTGGTAAAATCGGACCAAACAGCGTATTGATTTTCGAAGTTGAATTAATCAGCATCGACAAATAATAAAATCAAAAATTAAGAAAGCCCTGATGTTTACCGTCAGGGCTTTTTTGTTTTATTAATGTTTTTGTGAATTCATAAATCCCTCAAATAACCTTCCAGTCCGGGGGATAAATACTTTTAGTGTACTTTCTAGTCTTTGCCAGATTTCTTAAAATTCCAAAGCGAGAGGGATGTCCGTACATACTTCTCAGCGTAAGAAAACGATCAAGTAAACTTTGTTGTTCCTCGCTTTGCGGGCGGAAATAGCGTTGATTAAACTCGTTCATTAACATAAGTACAGATTTTTTATCTATACTCAAGTTAGCACTAGTTTATTGTGTCAACCCTTATCTTTTGATGAATCCAACATTTTATTGGGTGAAACCCTTCTTTCCGCTAATCTCTAAATGAGCTTAGCTCCCCATCTTCAAATCAACACACTTTCAAATTTTCAAATCGCCCGAGCTTAGCTCCCCATCTTCAAATTTTCAAATCAACAAATTTTCAAATCGCCCGAGCTTGGCTCCCCATCTTCAAATTTTCAAATCAACAAATTTTCAAATTATCAAATCGCCCGAGCTTGGCTCCCCATCTTCAAATCAACAAATTTTCAAATTATCAAATCGCCCGCGCTTAGCTCCCCATCTTCAAATCAACACATCTTCAAATTTTCAAATCGCCCGAGCTTCGCTCCATTAGCAAATTGGCACATTAGCAAATTAACCCATTATTATGGTCTAATTCCCGTCCACTGCACAAATAAATTTTCATTGATTGATGTAGTGTTGTTTTTGAAGTAAAATTGTCCGCCCCATTTATAGTACACACAACTGTATTCGGTAGTGAGTGATCCTTTAATCACTTTAACACGAGTGATAATTCGATTTTTCTCTACTATATCTTCTCTTGTAATTTTTTCTTCTTCGCTATGTCCATCGTTAGCATTATTCACATCACTTCCGGCATTGGCTTGCTTTGTGTAAACGGGATTGTCGCTGCCGGCAGATGCAGTTAATGGACGTTGATTAATATCCGTTCCTTCCGCAGGTGCTTTTTTAACGGGAGCTTCTTTTTTTATGGTCGGCTTGATGTATTGTTTTTCCTCTTTTCTTACAACAGGTGCCGGTTTTTTTGTCGGCTCTGCTGCAATTGCCGGAGCTGCTTCTACCTTCGGCGCAGGTGCTTCTTCAACTTTTGGCTGCGGTGTCGGAGCAGGGACATCCACTTTCTTTGCTGCTTCCGGCTTTACTTCTGCTACTTTTTCAACCTCAGGTTCAGGTGCCTTTACAGGTTCCGGTGCTTTAACCGGTTCAGGAGTTTTTACCGGTTCTACAACTTTAGGTGCAGGTGGTGGCGGAGCTGGAGCGGGCGTTGGTACAGGAGCTGGTGTAGGCACCGGAGTAGGAGCAGGTGCCACAACAGGTGCAGGAGCCGGAGCTTGTGCTATCGGTTCACTTGGTTCTTTGTCGAGCGAAATCGACGATAAGATGGACTTTGAATAATCGGTATCGAAATTAAATTCGTCGATGGTTTGATCGTATTTAATTTTTGCCACAGGCTGATTATATACAACTTCATTTTCTTCTTCTCCTTGTTTATATAGTTTCACTCCAATTTTATAGGCCTCAAATCCCGCATCAATCCGTGTTTGGGGCGCGTTGGTGTTGACTTCAATAGTTTTGGTGATATACCCAGGTTTGGTGAATATCAACGTGTATTTCTTATTAAAATCGAGTTTAAAGCGCATTTTACTAGCGCCTGATTGCGTAAATGCATCCTTCCCGTCTTTTTTCACCTTAACAACGACTTCGTCGAGATCGCCTTTTTCAACTTCCAGTTTCACGGGAACTTCCAGGAAAACAGGCTTTTGAGCGAACCCAATGAGCGTAAACAGCATAAATACGACCGATGTAATACCTCTTTTATAAGAAGTACTAGATTGAAAATCAGCTAATTTCATTTAATTGTTGGTTTGATAAGCAACCAGTAGGCATATTTTGTAGTAGAAGTTCGAAATTTGACTCCTCTATACATGTATACCTACCAATTACTGTTACGCAAATTAACCCTTGTGGTTTTCGGAATGATGCTTTTATGCAGCAATTCTTACAGTCAGTCGCCTTCGAAGACCGAAACCTTAGCTTTCCTTAATTCATGGGTGAATCCTTCTGTTGTTTTTGAGGTGAAGGGTAATAATATTTCTGTGAAGTCGTTTGATTCAGGTAGTGTATTAATTAAAGATGATAAAGCACCTATGTCGGAGTTGGTCACAGTGCCTTTTATTGATGTTGAAACGAAACAGATTTGCATTCCTTGCTTAAAAGATGCTGCGGGTTGCGTTACTCGTACAATGCCTGTGCAGAAAATTAAAAAGTCATTTAATCGAATTACATTAGAGGTGAAAGATGATGCTATGCGCAATAAAGTGTTGGCTGCTCTCACTCATCTCATTCGCCTCGAATCAGAGGTTGGCTATAAAGAGATTGTTAACTTTGATGCGAATTAATTCTCAGATATCGTTTATGCGTTGTAGAATAGTGTTGTTGCTAAGCTTGTGTTTATTTATGTCGGCTGCTAATGCCCAGGATAAAAACACTTCTGCAAAATTCTTTAATCAGGCAATGATTAAGTTTCGTCAAGCTAAAAATGAGGAGGCTATTCGTTTACTTACAAGTGCCATTAATGCCGATACGTTGAATGATGATGCGTGGATAAAACGTGGATTTATTAAAAGTATGGTTGGCGATTTCGAAGGAGAGTTGCAAGATTATAATCGCGTAATTGCTATTCATCCCGATCATAAATGGGCGTATATTTCTAGAGGTTCTGCGTATAATAAAATGGAGAAGTTTAATGAGGCAATAGGCGACTTTAATAAAGCATTGGAAATAGATCCGAAAGATGCCGAAGCATATAATAATAGAGGCTTCGCAAAAAAAGGATTGGGCAATAAAGAAGGTGCTTGCGAAGATTGGAATACTTCACGTAAATTGGGAAATAGCGAGGCTTCTGTGATTTTGAAAAATAATAATTGTAAATAAAGATAATTGATTCTTATGCGTGGGATTTTATTAGTGGTGATATTAATGGTGATGATGACTTCTTTCCGCCAAACTGATGAATTGTCGGGGAAGCTGGTAAAGTATAGAAGCGAGTGGGGGAAGGCGTGCACTCAATGCAAAGAGTTAAATGGAACTTATCGTGTTTATTTTAAAAGTACTGCTACTCAAGCGCTCGATGTAAAAGTTGCTGCACAAGAAAATGATAAACGATGGAGAGTGTTTAGTCGCTTGGCTATGCAACCTAACGATTCAATTGTTGCGTATGCGTGTAAAGGTACCGGCAAGTATATGTCGTGGGTAAAAGCTGCAGGTGATAATTCTATTACTTTTCCAACCGATGAAGAGATTAATCTTCAGTACGGGAAATAGTTTTTTTTGTTTGATTATCGATGCTTGATGCTTGATTCTTGATTCTCGATGCTTGATTCTCGATGCTTGATGCTCGATACTTGATTTTCGATGCTTGATTTTCGATTTTCGATGCTTGATTCTCGATCCTCGATTCTCGATTATCTATCATCTATCATCTATTATCTATTATCTATTATCTTTCCTCTAAATCGCCTTATTTACACTACTTCCATAGAGCGCAAAATCATATTTCACCGGATCCTTTGCATCTATAATTCTTAAATTCTCCGTTAATTCATTCACTGCTTTCCAGTCGTTTTGTGTTCGAGTTAAAAGTCCTAGTATCCTAGCGCTTCTCGCTGAATGAATATCAAGCGGAATATAAAGTTCAGAAGGTTTAATAGCTTTCCATAGTCCGAAGTCGATTCCCGACTGGTCTTTTCGTACCATCCATCGCAAATACATTAGTAGTCTTTTAGCCGTCGAGTTTTTTAACGGATCTCCGAGGTGTTTTCCTTGTCGCGTTTCCGATTTAAAAGAAAGAAATAATTTTCGCCATTGATGAAGTGTTTCCGAAAGGTCGTTCTTGTTATTGTGCACGTGCTTAAAGCTTCCTTCTAAGCCTTCATATTTCTTGTATAGCTGTTGAAGTGCGAATAGGTAGTACTTGCAGTCGTCGGCGTTGAAAGTGCGGTGTACGAAGCCTGTAAATCGGTCGCGATCCTTTTTTGTGTGATTAATGATAAAGTCGTGGGGAGCCTCGTCCATCAGTTCCATTAGTCGCTTACTGTTTTTGATGATTGTGGGACGTTGCCCCCAAGCCAATGTAGCTGCGAAAAAACCGCTGATGGAAATGTCTTCTTTATTGGAAAACGAATGAGGAATTTGAATAGGATCGGTCTCTATGAAAAACGAGCTGTTATAACGCTTGTATTGTGCGTCGAGGTAGTCTTTTAATTCGTGATGCGATAACATGAGAAGGCGAAGGTATAAAAACACAAAGGTCTCGCCGAAGCGAGACCTGAGTGACACAGAAAAGCCAAAACAATTTTTACTTTGATGAACAAAGCCCTTTACAAGCACAAATATAGATCGACTCTATACAAGAAAAAGGGACATTTTTTATAATTGACGACACTTAAGTATGCCGTTTTTTAAACAAGTTTTACTTTAAATTTTCGATATCTACTTCTTTATAAATGACTTAGGTTATTTATTCTTTCGGGAAATATCGACAATAGAGCTTTGTTTTCGAACCGATTTTGGCTTTTTTAACACAAAGGTCTCGCCGGAGCGAGACCTGAGTGACACAGAAAAGCCAAAACAATTTTTTATACTTTGATTAACAAAGCCCTTTACAAGCACAAATATAGATTGCCGTTAATCAATAAAAAGGGACATTTTTATTTTTTAGCGACATTTAAAATGTCTATCAATTTAGTCATATTTTGAGCTAAAAATTAGTAAGAAACAGATTGTTAGTTACTTATAAATTATGTAAAAGATGTTCGAATAGACTCTTAATGAAGGTTTTTGGGCTCTTTTGATGTTCTTTTTAATCAATCAGGCTTCACTTTGGGTGAAGCCTGATTCAAAAAAACCAAAACAATTTTATTACTACTGAGTAAAGCCCTTTACATCAACAAATGTATGGAGCTTGTTATTTGTTGCCAAGGACAGAAACTGGTCAGGACGACAGTTGAAAAGAGTCGTTTTTTGGTTATAAGTGGGTGTAAAATAAATAAGGCGCTGATATTCAGCGCCTTATTTATTTTGTGATTTTGTCGGGTTACGACATTTAAGCTTTATTTTCGGGATAAATAATATGAACCGTCAGCATTCCTGTATAGATTATATGTCAAAACTCCGTTTTTAATAACTCCATTACCTACGCCACCTGTACTTCCAATTCCGAAAGTATAGACTGCACCGGTAGTTGTATCAGTAACAAGGATTGTTCCTCCTGTAGATGATTGTCCTCCGCCTCCAAAAGTAATACCTAGATTCATTAGTAAGGCAATAATTAATTCTATCATGGTGTTTTGTATGTGTGTTATGCAAATAAAGTAATTAAAATCAGAAAAAACAAAATAAATGAGTGAAATATTTTCAACAGTTACGGGATTTTTTGGACGACTAAGAAGTCATGAACGGAAAACTTTTCGTCGATTCCTCGATCTTCATGAAGATTCTTCTCATGTGGATTCTAAGTCGGTAATGCTTTATGATATACTCAACGATAAACCTGATTTGGATGAGGAAGAGGTTATAAAAAAATTGTACGGGAAAGACGTTTCCGATCAATCATCGGCCTTTCAAAAATTACTCGAGCGTTTTCGTGATAAAATGTATGAAGCCAATTTTTTGGATGTGAACCTTTATCGTTCTGAAATCAATTCGCCTTATTTTATGGGATTGATGGAGACGAAAAAATTGATAGGAATTTCTTATAATATCATCGCTCGTGGAGTTAGTGAAAAAGAAATGCTGCGTATTCTTAATCGTGGCATTAAATTGTCGCTGAAATTCGAATTGTACGATGAATTAATCGTATTTCTGAATTTAAAATTCCTACTGAATTCCGGATTCTCAAGATCTGTTGATCCATCTGAGTTAATTGCTGAAATGAAAGATGCTCAGGTGAAAAAAAATGCTATCAATCTCGGACAATTATATCTCTCTCGTTTTATTAAGCACGAACAATATAAATCGTCGCATAACTTAAGTTTGCTTTCTGAAATGAAAGATGCTTGTGATGAGTTGGGGACTTCTTTTAATTTAACAGGATTATGGAACGTATATTTCTGTTTTTGCCAATTGAAATTACAATACTTGCATTATTGCGACGATTATGCTCAAGCCGAATTAATATTATATGATCTTCTTAAAGCATTGCAAGAACAACCGGCTTTAAAGCAATACACCCGAATTGCTGAGGGATATACAAATCTCGCATTTACTCAAACCTATTTGTATAAATACAAAGAAGCGATCGATAATACAAAAATGGCAATGAGCTTCCCGGGACTTCAACCACGCGATCGAAATTACTATCGTGAAGCGAAATCAATGCTGAATGTTTATATCGGTAATTACTCCGAAAGTGCCGATCTCCTTCAAGAAATGTTGTCGGAGGGTGATATTGGTAATTCAATAGAGGAGCAATCTCGACGTAAATATTTGCTGGCAGTAAATAAATTTCTGCAAGGAAAGTATAAAGAAAGTAATCGCTTACTTCAGGATACAAAAGAGATTGAAGGTGAAAAGGAGGGATGGAATATCGGAATCAGAATGTTGCAGATTTTCTTGACTTTAGAGACCGAGAAAATCGATCTCGCCGATCAGCGTATTGAAAGTCTTCGTAAACATATCGAACGTACCATTAAAATGAAGAGTATTCGTAAACGCGATGTAGTAATTTTTCGCTTGCTGAGGTCGTTGTCGATGTCGGGATTTAACTTTAAAGAGGTTTGGGAAGACCGTAAAAAGGATTTCGTTTTACTTAGATCAAATGATCCTGATTATCGATGGATCCCTCGGAGCCATGAGCTTATTTTGTTTGATCAGTGGTTCGAATCAAAGGTGCGTTCGAAGTCTTATTTGCCTAAATTTCCTGTTGCAATTGAATAATTATTACCTTTATTCTTCCAAAACAATTGTCCCATGAATAAAATTACTAATTCTCTTCTATCGATTTGCTTGCTTTTGAGCTTTTCTGCATTAGCACAAAACGATGGCTGGAATAAAATTTCATCCGATAGTCCTTCAAAACCGGTAGTGAATGTTTCTTCAATCTCATTGGCTAAAACGTCAATCGATATTGTTGTTCCCGGTTATCATTTAAAGAAACACGTGATTTCGGGTGCCGATTATTTTTCGGTGGAATTGCAAGAAGGAATTCATTCGTTGCAAAAGGGATTCCCAGATATGGATATTATCCCTGTTACTTTGGCAATCCCCAATACATCAACAATGGAAGCAGATGTGATTTTATCTGACTTCGTTGAGTATAAAAACTTATCAATCGCACCTTCAAAAGGTAACATATACCGTAATGTAAACCCTGCTGATTTGCCGTTTAAATTCAATGCCTGCTACGGAATAAATCAGTTTACTCCACAGCAACAATTGAGTTTGAGAGATCCTTTTATTATTCGTGATTTCCGCGGACAAACACTCATTATTTCTCCATTTCAATACAATCCTGTAACTCATACTTTAAGAGTATATACGCATTTGAAATTAGAAGTGAGGGAATCAAGCAAAGGTTTACCTGTCAATCCTTTGGTGAATGCTAAAACTGCAATTAAAGCCGACCCTGATTTTATTGCAATATACCAATCACTATTTAAAAATTATCCAGCTATTCAATATACTCCTGTAAGCGATCAAGGTAATATGTTGGTGATTTGTGCCGATCAGTGGATGTCGCAAATTCAACCATTGGTTGATTGGAAAATCAAAAAGGGTATAGGCGTAACCGTTATGCCTGCTTCGCAATTCGGAGGCAATGCTTCGGCAATAAAAGATCAAATCAATACCTTGTTTAATGATCAAGGATTGAAGTACGTTTTGTTAGTAGGTGATATCGCACAAATTCCTTCATTTACGGCGTGGACAGGAGCTTCTGATCCTTCATACGGATATTTAGTTGGTAACGATAGTTATGCTGAAGTATTTGTGGGAAGAATTTCTGCGGAATCAAATGCTGATGTAACTACTCAGGTAGATCGTATCCTCAATTATGAGCGCAATCTCACTGCAGCCGATACCTGGTTAGCAAAGGGAATAGTAATCGGATCTAATCAAGGTCCCGGCGACGATAACGAAATGGACTGGGAGCATGAACGAAATATTAGAGCAGATTTATTAGGTGCAGGTTATCAAACAGTAGATGAATTATACGACGGCACGCATGCAGGAACTACCGATGCAGCCGGCGATCCTAGTCCTGTTGATTTAGGCAATTCGTTGCAATCAGGAGCTAGTATCATTTCATATACGGGACACGGATCAACAAACAGTTTCGGAACAACAGGATTTTCTAACTGGGATATTCCTTCTTTAACGAATACCAATAAACTTCCATTTGTTTGGGCAGTGGCATGTGTAAACGGAGAATTTAATAGTGCATCTGGACCATGTTTTGCAGAAGGTTTATTGCGAGCACAAAGAAACAATGAACCAATCGGTGCAGTAGGAACTTTCATGTCGAGTATTAATCAATCGTGGAATCCTCCAATGGACGCGCAAGATGAGATGGTAGATTTATTAGTTCAAGCTGGAAACGCAAATGCAATGCGATCTTTGGGTGCTTTATCGGTTAACGGCTGTATGTTGATGAACGACGATTACGGCTCGGCAGGTGTAGAGATGACAGATACATGGCATGTGTTTGGTGATCCTTCGTTAGAAGTACGCACATCGGCTCCTCAAGCACTATCGGTTACGCATACGGGTAATTTAGTAATAGGTGCTACCTCCGTAAATGTTTTAGTGAATGTTAATGGAACGTATGTGGCAATTACAAGCAATGGTAATATTCTATCAACCGGTACTGTTAACGGAAACGTTGCTAACCTTAGCTTCGATGCTTTATCTACTGTTGATACATTGTTTGTAACGGTCACTGGATTTAATATGATCCCTTACGAAGGATATATTATTGTTACACCGGCTTCAGGATCATATGTATCGGTGAACAGTCATTCAATTGATGATGCATCAGGAAATAATAATCAACAAGTAGATTTTAACGAAACAGTAAATCTTGATCTTTCATTAATCAATTATGGAAGTGTAGCCTCAGGACCTGTAGCAGTTGTCGTTTCAAGTAATGATCCATTTATAACAATAACCGATAGCACCGCGAATGTATCATTGGTAGGTGCTTCATCAATTGCATCGCTTACAGGCGAATTTGCATTTTTGGTGGCGAATAATGTTCCCGATCAACATGCAGTTACTTTTACCGTTACTTGCATTGATGCAGGAGGAGTAACTACTGTTTCTTCTTTTAGCATTTTAGTTAATGCACCAAATATTAAAATGTCGAACCCGTTATTCGTTGAAGGAACTTTGAGCGATGGTGATGGAGTAATTGAAAGTGGAGAAGAAGTGAATTACTCGATTTCGGTAAGTAACACAGGACATGCCGATGCTTTAAATGTTCAATATTCTATAGCTAGCATATCAAGTAATATTACCCTTAACGGAGGAACAGGAATTATACCATCTTTAGCTGCGGGACAATCAGCTGTTGCTTCATGTACTTATTTAATCGCTCCGAATTTAGCTCCGGGAACAAACTATGATTTAAGTAATATGGCAATAGCGGGAGCTTATGCAGATAGTGTAATGTTATTGCAATCGGTAGGTGAGGTACTAGAGACATTTGAGACCGGCGATTTTAATTTTATGCCTTGGGTTTTAGGAGGCACTAAACCTTGGATCGTTTCAACTGATATGCCATTTGCAGGAGTGTATTGTGCGAAAAGTGATGATATCAATGATGTAGAAACAAGTGAATTGAAAATTGAATTCTCGTCATCGATGAATGATAGTCTTTCATTTTATTATTTGGTTAGTTCGGAGGTTTCATACGATTTTTTCAGACTATATGTTGATGCTGTAAATGTGTTCGAAGCAAGCGGTATTGGTACTTCATGGAAATATCATTCACATGCTATTCCTGCAGGGGTACACGAAATCAAATTTACTTATGAAAAAGATGTTACAGTAAGTGAAGGAAGCGACTGTTCATGGCTCGACAATGTTCGTTTGCCGATGGGTGCAACAATTACAGGAATTAGCACTGCAGTTATTGGTAATGCCGGCAATATCTACCCGAATCCGGCAGCTGATTTCATTACTATAGATGGCGGAAAAAATGGTGTGATTAATTCAATTGAATTATATACTTTGGAAGGAAAATTGTTGATTACTACTAACGTAAACGGATTAACGAAAACGCAAATAAATGTCAGTAAATTACCAACGGGTATGTATATTCTTCAAGTAAATGGAAAAGATTACCGATACTCAAATAAAATATCGGTTATACGATAAAGAAAAAGGGGCGAAAGCCCCTTTTTTTATGTTGTTTTTTCACCCTTGAAATGATGATCTGTTTCTTTAAACAATGTATTGAAAGTTGTTAAAGAACCATATATGCGAGTGAGATATTGCTGTAAATTGATTTTATCTTCTTCTGTAAGTACTTCATGAGCGTTGATACGTTGTTCCATCACTCTCAAACGATCTCTAACCATGATGATTTTATTGAAGAATACATCGATGGGAATTTCTTTAGCTTGAAGATTATCGTTGCCCGGGTAAATAACCACTTTACCACCGATCCATTTATTCCCTAAAGGAACAGTTTCTTGTATGTCGGAGTGACGTTTGATAATACCGGTAAGTATTCGTTCAACATCCGACAAACTGATTAAATCGGTATCTGGCTCTGCGGCTTCAATTACTTCGAGTGCATTATAGCTTTTAGAAACCTCCAGATTTCCTTTCTCCATGAAAACGATAGAGTAGGTCTTAGGCTTTACATTAATCACTACACCGGCACCAAATTCTGGATGACGTACTCGTGATCCTATTCCGAGTTCTGAATTATTCATATTTATTCGCTAACTTCTAGTTCTCTCTTGTTTACGCGAACTTTGTTGAGAAGGTTATTCAGCTGAATTGCTTCTTCTTCTGTAAGGACTGAAATGTAATCATCCAAAGCATCAACCTCACTACTCATGCTATTTATTAAATCAAATCCTTTCTTTGTCAATTGAATATTGATACTTCTTCTATCGGCTTCGTTTGCTGAACGTTCTAAATAGCCACCTTTTGCCAATCGCTCAACAATACGAGATGTATCGCTCATACGATCGAGCATACGTTCTTTAATTTCATGCAGGCAAAGTGGGTTTGGACTCGAACCCTTCAGAATACGGAGAATATTATACTGGGGTAAGGATAACCCATATTTCTTAAACACTTTATTCAGCTCAGACTCAACCCAATTTCCTGTATAGACCACATTAATCTTCATTTTGTGGTACTCATTTCGAAATTTTCGTTGGTGAATCTCCTCTTCTATTGGCTTTACCATGTCGATTTAAAAGTTTCAGCTAAATTATTAACTAAAAAGAAAAAGTCCCGATTTTGTCGGGACTTTTTACAAATATTTTTATTGCGTGATAATTATCACTTACCTTGAAGTAATTCGATATTAAGTAAAACCCCTACTTCGTCACCTACAACTGCACCACCTGCTTCAGTTAAAGTATTCCATTTTAAGCCATACTCTAAACGCTTAATAGAACCTTTAGCTTTGAATCCTGCTTTAGTATTTCCCCAAGGATCTTTAGCAGTTCCACCATAAGTTACTTCGAAAGTAACCGGTTTTGTTACGTCACGGATAGTTAAATTACCTGTTAAAGTGTATTTGTTACCTGATACTTTTTTGAATGATGTGCTTTTGAAAGACATTGTAGGGTATTTCTCTGCATTGAAGAAATCGTCACCTTTTAAGTGTGCATCACGTTGATCGTTATCAGTGAAAACTGTAGCTGTTTTTACTGTGAAATCGATTGTAGCATTGTTGAAATCAGCTGTAGGAGCTGTTACATTTCCTTCAAATCCACGGAAAGAACCTTCAACTTCTGATACTACCATGTGAGTAACAGAGAATTTTACGTTTGAGTGAGAAGCGTCAACACTCCATTTAGTTTGAGCCATTGCTCCTGTGAACAGTAAACCTGCTGCAAGTGATAAGAATAGTTTTTTCATATTGGGTTTTAAAATTTATAACGTTTGTAGGTGCAAATTAATGTATTTACAATTGATGTTACAACAAGTGTTGATAAAAAATATTGTAAACAGCTGATATGCAGCCTTTTAATTTTACTTGGTCAAAGGTATTTCTTTAGGATTTTCAATAAAAAACCCGACAATTTGTATCCGAGTAGTCCACCGATTTTGCCTGAAAATAATTTTGTAAGGCCGATTTCACCTAATTGTCCCGCTAATCCGGTTATTAATCCTGAAGATATTCCGGCTTCTTCTCCCGAACGAGAAGGCAGCAGACTATTAATAGCCATGCTGCCAAAATTATGCTCGAGATAATTCAGCTTATTATTGATATCGGTTTCTTTTTCAGCTAATCTAACTTTGATTTCTTGCTGCTTAACCTTCAATAAATCAAGATTATTTTTCTTCATCTTCGTCATTGTCTTCCTCCATTAAAACTCCGATGATCTTATTCGTCATTCCATTCTCAAAGTATTTCTTTCTGAAAATTAAAATAGCTAACAAAATAACCACGTAGATGATTGTTACTATACCAAATCCCATAGCTGTACTTCCTGTAATATTCCCTAAATAGAATGCTACAGTAAAAGAAAGAAAGAGAAATGCGAAAAAACTGAACAATCCAATCAGCAAATAAGAAGTAGATGCCGAAATTAACTTCGCTATTTTTTCATATGCCAATAGCTTAGTATGTTCAACTTTTAAGTCGACATATTCAGAGATATCCTTCTTAAGTTCTTTCGCGAACGAACCAAATGATTCTTCCTTCATAATGAATTTTTAAACCGGGTTGTTTCCTCCTAAAGTCTCTTCAGCTTTATGCTTTAGATCTTCTACTATCGCTTTCCCTTTTTCGTACTGTTTTTCGAGTTCATCTTTAATTTTCCCTGCGGTTTCTTTGATGTCTTTCTCGATTTCTTCTCCTTTTCCGCTACTTATTAAATAAGCTATTGCCGCCCCGGCAGCTGCACCTATTAAAAAGGATAAAAGTAAGTTTGATTTCTTTTCCATGATGCGATGATTTGTTTGTTCAAAGGTAGGGATTTATTTAACGATAATAGATTATAGATATTAGATTTTCGATTATCCCGATTCATTTTCAAGAACCAAGATCTTAATACTTAAAATCGAGCATCAAAAAAACGATACTAGATGATCGATAATAGATTCTAGATGATCGCGAATCATTTTAAGAAACAGGAACTTTATACAAAAAATCGAGCATCAAGAATCGAGCATCAAGTATCAGAAACGATATTAGATGTTCCCGAAATTTCCATCGGATTTGGAACTAAATTCACTCATTACTCATTCATTCATTTCCCTTTTCATTGCAGCCAAAACAAAGCTACCGATGCAATTGTCATTATTATCAACGCCAAAACGCCAAAGATATTTGTTAGTCGATCGTTGGTATTTTTGCCCATAATCTTTTTGTTGTTGGAGATGTGAAGTATGATGGCAATTAACACCGGTGCAGTTACTCCATAGAGTATTGCGGTGTAGATAAGTGCTTTGATCGGACTAATCCCCACATAGTTTAGCGATAATCCTAGTAACAATGATATAGCAATGATGATGTAAAATCCTTTTGCTTCATGGAATTTTTTATCAAGTCCTTCTTCCCAACCGAAGGTTTCTGCAAATATGTATGAGAGTGAGCCGCTAAGCACCGGAATTGCGATTAGTCCCGTGCCAATTACTCCAATTGCAAATAATAAATAGGCCATATTCCCAGCCAATGGTTTCAATGCCATCGCTGCTTGTTCAACTGTGTCGATTTGATGAACTCCTCCCTTGAATAATACCGTTCCCGTTGTGAGGATGATGAAGTACATTACTAATCCTGAAAATAGCATCCCGAAATCAACATCTTGCTTCATTTCGTGAATCAATTTTTTATTCACCACCAAATGACTTTTCTTATGTCGCATTTCTTCTACTTCTACTGATGCTTGCCAAAAGAATAGGTAAGGAGATATTGTAGTTCCTAATATTCCAACCAGAATTGCGAAGAAGTCTTTGTCGAATTTTATAGTTGGAATAAATGTATTTGTTAAAATTTCTTTGATGTCTTGATGATATAAAAATGGCACAATGAAATATACCAACATTACAATGCATAAATATTTGAGAATCGAAGCGATTTTTAAGTAGGGTAGGTAGATGATTAATCCTAACAATAACAACGTAAAGAATACACTGAAGAATCCTGCATCTATCGCAGGGAACAACAAATTCCCTACTGCTCCCATTCCCGCAATATCAGCACCGATATTTAATACGATCGCCGGAAAACTGAAAATCAGCATTAAGTATAATACGGGACGGGGATAATGTTTTTTTAGTGTTCCTGTAAGTCCACTCGATGTCACCATCCCAATCCTAGCACACATTTGTTGTATTGCCGCCATTAACGGAAATGCTAATATGGATGTCCATAGCGTAGAAAGTCCATATGCAGCTCCGGCCTGCGAATAGGTGGCAATTCCTGAAGGATCATCATCGCTGGCTCCTGTAACTAATCCGGGACCCAACAATTTCCAAAAACGAGCAAGTCTCGATGATTTCTTTTTTTGATTCGACATTATTATTTAATTAGTCGCACAATTTATGAAGTCACTAAGATAGATTGATTTCACCTATTTTAAAGATGAATTTGTTATAAAATTTACTGTTTCTTACTATTCGAAAATTCAATTTAACTTTTTTTAGAAACCACTATCGTATGTATTTCAGTTTCGCTCTCCGATCTTTTAAATTGCACAGGTATAGCTTTAATTTGTGAAAAATTATTCTTCCTTAAATTAGTGAGAATTGTTGTTAATGGATGGTAATTGAAATATGTTCTTTCTCCTGTGGAAGTTGATTTAAATCCGGTTTCGCCTTGATCACTGTCGACAAAACTTAGGTAAAGTATCCCATTTTCTTTTAATTGATTCGAACAATCACTGATTAATTTCAATGTTTCTTCTTCTGAGATAAATGGAATGCAAAATCCACAAACAATGCCATCAAATTTTTTGTCGATTTGTTCTATATTCCGACAATCCATTATGCTGAAGGTAGCTTCGGGATTATTCTTCTTTGCCAATTCAATCATATTGGGTGCAATGTCAGTGGCGTGAATTTTAAAATCGGGACGCTTATCAAGTAAATATCGAGTAATATTTCCCGGTCCGCATCCGATTTCTAAAATTTCAGGATTTTCCGATTCTATCGAATTGCAAAACAAGTCGTATGTTTCATTATACATGGTTAGATGCATAAATCGTTCTTCATATAATGAAGCTAGTTTATTCCATGTCTCAAACGTTTCTTTGTAATGATCCATTAATTTTGCTGTTACTCAATGATTAATTTTTTAATAATTACTTCATCAGGAGCGATTATTCTCAGAATAAAAACGCCCTTGTTTTGCAGACTTATTCCTTTGTCAAGATCTTTCCCTTCACTTTTAAATATTATTTCTCCTTTTAAATTCGAAATTTCCAATTTAGCGTTTATTGGGTAATTTGATATTTTAAAGTTTCCATTCGACGGATTAGGATAAACAAGTAAGTTTTGTTTGGATGAATATTCAGAAATTGCTGTACTGATGCCAAAGATGGTTTGAAAATTATTGGCATATTCCCATGATGATCCGCATGTACTTACTGCGTCCCAATTAACCGACCATGTCAT
>JAKPPP010000093.1 GCA_029547265.1 Bacteroidota bacterium | reverse complement strand
GATACGCAAAATAAATTGTCCATTATGCTGTTTTGCAAACAGATAGGCATATAAAGCTGTTCTTACACCGCCCATATGGAGCGGGCCTGTAGGGCTTGGGGCAAATCGGGTCCTTACGGAAGTCATTGTTTCACTGATTTTATGAGAGGACAAAGATAGTGGTTAGAATAGAATATATTCTTTGTCGATAAATTTCGAAAACACATAAAAAAAGAGCGGTTGCCCGCTCTTTAAATTTATTGTTTTACTACTCTTTTCACGAAAATTCCATCCGGGCTTTTCACTTTCAACAAGTACATTCCACTTGGCCATTCCTGCGTATTAAGCATGGCCGTTCCGGATTGTATTTGTTGAGAAAGCACTAACTCTCCTATAAGTGAAAAGACCTCAATGCTTCCCGTGTGTATTTGTCCAAGATTAATTTTTAGTTCGCTTTTGAAAGGATTCGGGTAAATAATAATTTGAGCCGAGAGTAAATCGTTTATGCCAAGTGGTGAATAATAATAACAATCAGAGGTATCCGTACATCCTCCAAAGTTTACAATTACTGCATAATTTCCACTTTGTCCGGGCTGATAAATTTGACTATTGGCTCCGGGAATAATCGCTCCGGTACTACAGTATATCCATTGATATTGACCATTGTTTTGATCTGCTATTAGACTTGACAAATTACGCGTTATCGTAGCTTTATTTGTTGTCAAACGAAGTTCGACAATTGAATCACAACCGAACTTTGTTAAATGGTGTTGTTGATAAATGCCCTCTGTTAAATACCTTACTCCGTTCAAATAATAACTGTCGCCTAAACAAACAGTATCTTGAATAATTGTAGGGGGTATGTGACAATTAATCGCAGTATTTATTGTAGTATTCGTTATGACTGGTGAATTGAAATCAAAATAAATGTATGCTGTATTTGATATAGTATTGTTTACGGCAATTGTATCGTTTGCCTTTATTTTATATTCGATATATCCATGACTTGCGAGCTCATTACTAGTGCTGTCGGGTAGATTAATATTCGGAAAGTTAAACTTTGCTACTCTGTTATTAAAAATTTGTACGAGGGCTGGGTGACTATAAGATAATAAAGTAAATGTTGAAATATCGAGTTGCGAGCTAATAGTATCTAGAATGTAAATATTGTCTGCAACTGCTGTTCCTGTGTTTTGGAATCTTATTTTATATGTTAACCATTTATCGCCATTTACATCCAAAGTAGAAGTAGGTGATGCCGATTTGTCGTTTGGATCAAAACTCGAAACAACTACAAAATTTTGGCTTTTGAAATTGTTGTTGAAGTTATATTCTACACTATCAGCTGCAATTGATGCTTGTACATTTATTATTGAGCCAATTAATGCATTTGTATCTGTTCTTGCAATAAAACGAAATGCCGTAGAATGATCTATAGCTTTAAAATCAGGAATTGTATATCGAATTGTATCACCATTTTGATACGTTGGCGTAAGTGCACCTAAAGCCGGACCAATATAGGTTATATCGCCGGTCAATACAACTTGAAGCTCTCCACCAAATGGAGTACCGCAATCACCTGCAAAGAAAGAGGCAAAGTCACCTGCACTTATTTTTATCATAACATCATTTCCGGGCTTGAACGTACCTCCGTTGATTGACCAAACTACAGCATCATTGCCTTCCTTGCATTTCATACTAAAGTTACGGTCGTATTTCATAGAATCAGCAACGGTAACATTTTCTTGATAAGTTTTAGAAACAGGGCAAAGTATTGTAAAAGGAATATTGGTTGTGTCAACTTTTGTTGTATACAATCCTAAAGAATCGGTATCAAATGAATATAACCCTTCTCCTCCTGTATAAACTTGCTGCTTTAGATTTCCACCTGAAAATAATTGCATTTTTAAATTCGATAGGCTTAGGTCAGATGATTCAATATTACAATTCGAATTAAAATCAAGATAGTCTTTACCGCTTATATTCCAATATACATTACACCCCGAATTATTAAATATTCCACAGAGCGGCAGACTGCTTAGTGCTGGAGTGCTGGTTGTTACTGTTCCATAATTGGGTAAACATGTAATTCCGGTATTTGTGAAATTTAAGGTGTTGATTTTTTTTAACGCCGGCAAACACATTAAAGTGGGATTGTTGCTAATATTTAATGCTCCTATATTAGTAGGTAATACCGGAAGAGATGTCAATAGATTGTTTTGCAAATAAAAACTCGCATAGTTGTTATTAAAGGCCGGAACGGTAGTTAACTGATTAAATGAGGCATCAAATAAATTTAATATGGCGGTCGGAAAAGGAGGAAGGCTAGTTAGTGCATTGTGTGAACAAATATAAGAATTCAACGAATCTGACAGCAAAGGAAGTGATGTGAGTTGATTATAAGAGCAATTAAAATACTTAACCCTATTTCCCATGCTTGGTAGTGATGTAAGGAGATTATTAGGGCAATTAATCATCCATAATGAGTCTGGAAAATTTGGAATAAACGTTAACTTGTTTTTAGAGGCACTTAATCTCTGTAATTTACTTGGCAGAGTAGGTAAAACGCTAATATTATTGCTATCACAATAAAGTCCAAGTAACTCATGAGGAAGAACTGGTAATGTATAAACATTTAAATCTTGACAGGTTAAAAGAGAGAGAGAGTCTGGTAAAGGTAAAATAGTATCAATTAAGGTGAATGATATTGAGAGTGACTTTAATTGAGTAGAGACAATGGGGAAGTCTGGGATTAAATTCCATGCAATATTTAATTCTCTCAATGAACTAGGGTAAATTGGGTTCGACGTAAAATAGTTTCCTTGAATATTCAACGTTTCAATTCCATTGGGCAATGATGGCAACGACGTAAGAGCATTATTCCATAAATCTAAATCTTTAATTGAGTCCGGCAAATTTACTAGACTTGAGATAGCACAATTATCTGCCCAAATAGTTTCCAACTTAGAGGGTAGTTTTGGTAAAAACGTTATCGAAGACTCACTAATCCACAGTTTTTTTAAATTTTTTAAATACTCAATTCCTGTTAAATCGGTTATTAAACTGGTTGGTTCATCAATTTCAAATATCAAATTCAAATCTGCACATGTGGTATCTAAATCATAACCTATAGTTTGCGCCCAGCAATTGGGGTCTGTTTGCCCATATAATAAATCTCCAAAATACGTATCGGGAATATTCACATATTGTGCGTTTGCGTTCTGTGGAAAACAAAACGCAATAAAAAATAATACGGAGAGGATTTGGTTGACCTTTTTCATAAATCTCGTTTTTTGTTAGAGCATGAATATTAAAATAAGTTTCAATCCCTGCACCAATAATTTTTATAATATTTATACAAATATATTTTTGTTTTGCGGGATTAGGGCGGTTTGTTAACAAGATTTCAACATTTTCCGGGTTTTACAAGGGCACTTTACTTGTTTAAACAAATAATCAGCTGTATCTAAAATGCTTTACGCTCCTTTAGGTCTTTTCAATTTTTCCCTACCTTTATTCTCCCAAACACCTTAATATGAAACACTATTTACTTCTCTTATTTTTATGCGTAGGCTTCTCTGCGAAAGCCCAAGGACCTTATTGCCCTTACACATTTACCGATTCTACTTCTCAATATCCGCATTGCATAACGAATGTTAAATTGGGAAATAATTCTAATTATACTGGAAATACTCAGGTTCCTTTTCCGCATTATATCCAATACGGCAGCTTAGGGGCTTATGCCTTTGGTGTAACATACCCAATTGAAATCAGTGTTTCTCCTTCGTCGCGCTATCGATACGTTACTGCTTATATCGATTATAATCATGATGGTAGCTTTGGCGCTTTCGAGTATATCGCTAGTGGACTAGTTGCACCGGGCGACACATTATTTGCTGATGTATTCCCCGTATGGACTATAGGTTTCTCCGGCAATACCGGTTTACGTGTTATTGTAGCCGACGATAGCAGCATCGTTCAAAATGGCGGGTCTTTATTAATTGATGCATGCTCTTCAATTTATATGTGGGGAGAAGTTGAAGATTATACGGTATCAACACAAGCCGGCACAACAGGATTAACTTCAATTCAAGAAGACGATATCAAATTATTTCCTATTCCTGCCAAACGGTATATCCAAATTGAAAACAATTCGCCTATCCAAAATGCTATTCTCTATACTCTCGACGGAAAACGTTTACGTTCACCTCTCTTCGATGTGACTGAAAAGAAGCTGTTTTTTAATGGAGTTGCAAGTGGAGTTTATTTGTTGAAATTAACAATTTCCGGAAAAGAGATTGTGAAAAAGGTTGTGGTAGAATAATTCAATCGTTTGAGGCTATTCGAAATTAAGCCAGTATTTAATCTTTTTAGAGAATGGACAAAAAGTGGGACCAAATGTCGCTTGACGAAAAAATGCAATGGCATCGCCGACATCCGTGGGTGATGAGATTCGTTTTGATTGTCTTTGCTATTTTAATTCTGTTGATTGAACGGATTGTTTTTTGATTGCGCTTTTTATTGGTTAATTTTAATTTATTTTAAAATACTTTTAATAAATATTAGGGTGATTTTCGGGAATGAAAAATACGTGCCTTCCAAAAATTCGGGCACCTGTATTTTGAAAGCCAAATACTCAATTATATCGAGATTCAAAGATTCCCCCTTGCCAAAAATTTTCAAGAGTGTCCACATTGCCTGATACTCTCGAAGGAATCCCCTATTCCCCCACCTTCACTCCATCCAGCTTTTGCATCACTCCTCCACGATAGGTGGTTGAAAGCAAAAGTTCGCCGGTGCTGTCGTAGGTTTTCCAAATGCCTTCTTTTAATCCTAAACGGTAGGTTCTTTCTTCTTTCACCTTGCCGTTGTCAAAATAGTATTTGTGTAGGCCGTTTTCTTGTCCTTCGAAATATTCTCCTTCAAAAGCAATTTTTCCGCTTTGGTAAAATTGTTTCCACATTCCGTCCATATTGCCTTCTACATAGTTTCCTTCCGCTATGTATTCGCCGTTTTTAAGCTTCCAGGCGCCTTCTTTTTTGCCGTCGGCATAATTTCCTTTCGCAATCTCATTTCCGCCTTCGTCGTATTCCGCAGAGGCTCCATCTTCTTTTCCGTTTTTATAGTTCTCTTCTCTCAATAACTGCTCGTTGGCATAATACCATTTCCAGTTTCCGATCGGCTGATTGTCTTTGTAACTTCCGGTTTGTTGTACTTTCTGATTCGGATAGTAAAACGTCCATTGCCCGTCACGTTTGCCATCTTTAAAAAATCCTTTCGATTTTACTTTTCCGTCACTGTAAAAATATTTCCACTCTCCTTGTTGCTGCCCATTAGCATCAACTATTCCTCCTTCTGCTATTACTCTGTCTTTGTCGTATAATTTCGAGCCGGTAATCGTTCCTAAATTATCGTAGTCGCGATAGACACCTTCTTTTACTCCGTTGATTAAATTCACACTCGACTTCGGACGACCATTGTTATAGTAGTCGCGTTTAATATCTAATTTCACATTGACCGCTTCATCAGGTACTAATTCGTCGTTCTTCCAAATTTCCATTCTATTTAGAATTCCTTCTTGCGTGTACCATCTAAATACGCCGTTCTTCTTATCGTCTTTATAAGTACCGTCTTCTTTCGTGCTTCCGTCGTCGTAAAACGATTTCCATGTTCCTTGTTTGAATCCGAATTTATCTACACGATTAATCTTTTCTTCTTTCACAAAAAATCCATTTCGGTAAGTCGTTACCGTTATAACTCTTCCGTCTTCGGCGAACTCGCGTGCAACACCATTTTCGGCTCCGTCTTTCAGCGGAATTATTTTTTGTAGATATCCTTTGTCGCTGTAAATTTTTGAAATGCTATCTGCAATTCCATTTTTTTTCCAACGTTCGCTGGCAAGTGTTCCATCGGGATAAAATTGTTTTTCCCAACCGTTTTCAATGCCCTTGATATAATTGTATTCACTCGCTTTTACTCCGTTTTCGGCATAGAAAGTCCATGTTCCTTCTAGTAGTCCGTTTACTCTGTTTCCTTCCGACTTTAAAATTCCGTCAGTGTAATACGATTTCCAAATTCCTTCCGGAAGGCCGTTCACAAAATTTCCTTCTGAACTTACTTTTCCTCCGGGATAATAAAATTTTTGTGGTCCGTCGGTAATAGTTTTGCCGGGTTGTGCAAATGCAAAAGCAGGGAGCAATAATAATATTACTGCCCAATGATATTTTTTGATTTTTAATTTACCGTTAACCATAAAGGATCTTTTTAAAGTCCGAGCGAAGCCGAGATTTCCAGCATGCGCTTCAGTGATTTTAACGCCGGTGCTTGAAGTTGTAGATCAATATTTACTTCAGGCAATTCGTGTTTCATGCATAAATATACTTTTTCTAAAGTATTTAGTTTCATATGTGGACAATCATTGCATGCACAATTGTTGTCCGGAGGTGCCGGAATAAATGTTTTTTCAGGACAATTTTTTTGCATTTGGTGCAAGATTCCACTCTCGGTTGCCACAATGAATGTTTTTGCGCTATTCTCTTTCGCAAACTTTAAAATACCTGTTGTTGATCCGACGAAGTCGGCGATTTTTAAAATTGGCTCTTCACATTCAGGGTGTGCTAACAATAATGCATCAGGATGTTCAACTTTCAACTTCGCAATTTTTTGCAGAGAGAAAATTTCATGCACCATACATGCTCCATCCCATAATACAAGATCGCGTCCCGTTTTTTTCGCTACATAAGCGCCCAAATTTTTATCAGGAGCAAATATGATCTTCTGATCTTTCGGTAAGCTCTCAACAATCTGCACCGCATTGGATGAAGTGCAAATAATGTCACTCAACGCTTTTATAGCAGCCGTGCAGTTGATATAACTGATAACGATGTGATCGGGATGAGCATCTTTAAACTTTTTGAATTCAGCCGGGGGACAAGAATCAGCTAATGAACATCCTGCTCTAAAATCAGGCATCACCACTTTCTTATCGGGATTCAGCAGCTTCGCAGTTTCGGCCATAAAATGAACTCCGGCGAATACGATGATGTCTGCTTTCGTTTTTTCGGCCTGTTGAGCTAGTCCTAAGCTATCACCGATATAATCGGCAATATCTTGAATGTCGCCATCCTGGTAGTAATGTGCCAAGATAATGGCGTTTTTTTCGGCCTTAAGACGCTTTATCTCTTCGAAAAGATCGAGACGCGCACTCACCTGCTCTTTCACGTAACCAACGCGCTCTAATTCATTTTGGGTAATCATTTGGATCTGTATTTCTTCATTTCTTTTCCTCAGAGGATTAAACGCAAATCCCGGCGGAAAATTTCTTTTTGTTATTGCAAAACTACATAGGTTTATTGAACCCACGAAAATAGGGCGTCAGCCCCGAAAAATTTTAAAAAAATAGGCCTTCTGACTTCGCCCGGAAGCCCCGCAAGAGATTTTTTGTTGTTTAAAGCCGTCATGTTGACAAAGATACCCCGTCAGGCGGTCAAAATTTTAAAAATGGCCGTTTCTTTTTCTTAACACACATTACCATTAAATATTATTTTAATTTTAAAAAGATGTTTTGTTTATAATAGGGTGTTAGTTCGGTTGATATTATTTCTCCCTTTTCCTTGATTTGAATCGTTATGAAAGGTTATTAACGATGTATACACAGTTATCATGTACTTAAAGGATTGATAATGAAGTAAGCCTTTAGGATATTAACAGTTGTTAATTACTCTCGAGGTTCATTAGTTTTTGCTAAAATCCTCCGGTTTTTGTGGATTATAACGTGGATAACCTTTGGTAAATCAACCCCCGTTTAATTTGGTAGTCCGCTGTGGAAATATAAGCACAGCTCAAATCGGAATTCCAAATATTCTTTTCAGAAAATTCTTAACAGATTCCGGAGATATTAACACGAATATGAACAAAGTTGTTACACACATGTAATTATATCCTTTTTCACTCTCAAATACAGCTTCTTTTTGTTGATTTCTGTGCATAACTAATTAAAAATGAATGGTAAGAACATCTTTAATAATTATTAATTATCTATATAATATCGTTATTAGTAATCAATGATTTTTATAATTCGTAGGTTAAATCATTCACATTGTGTCTTTTATTCTAATTTTGCAGCATGCAACTATTATCCCCTACTCACTTTCCTGACTACGAATTAATCGATTGCGGTGAATTCGAAAAGCTGGAACGTTTCGGTAAATATATCACTATTCGTCCTGAACCTCAAGCAGTTTGGAGCAGAAGAATGGATTATAAAGAATGGGAAAAACGTGCTCATGTTAAGTTTATATCTAAATCGAGTTCTTCGGGTACTTGGAAGAAATTCAAGGAAATGCCGGATCAGTGGAAAGTGAAGTATCATGTAGGTAATCATGATATTGTTTTCCGCTTAGGATTAACTTCTTTTAAGCATGTAGGGATTTTCCCTGAGCAGTCGGTGAACTGGGACTTTATCTATAACCAGGTTACCAAGATTAAAAAGACAGTAGATCAACCTAAAGTGTTGAACCTCTTCGCTTATACAGGTGGTGCTTCTTTAGCTGCAAAAGCTGCCGGTGCCGATGTTATTCACCTCGATTCTATTAAACAGGTGGTTTCGTGGTCGAAAGAGAATATGGAACTCAGTAATCTCGATAATATTCGCTGGTTAGTGGAAGATGCCATGACTTTTGTTCGTAGAGAAGTAAAACGTGGAAAAAAATACAACGGTATCATTCTCGATCCTCCGGCGTATGGCCACGGACCAAACGGAGAGAACTGGAAATTAGAGGAAATGATCAATGAAATGATTCATGGAGTAGCTCAAATACTTGAACCTCAGGACTCTTTCCTTGTATTAAACACCTATTCACTCGGATTTTCAGCCCTTATTATTCAGAATTTAGTGCAAGAAGCCTTTGGTAAAAGAGCCGATTCTGCCCAATGGGGAGAGATCTTTTTACCGGCTACTTCAGGGGTAAATTTACCTTTAGGGGTGTTTGGTCGTTTAGGAGTGTAAACTTTTACTTGTTTATAACGTACGAATTAAGAATATAAGACGTTGTTATTTAAACAAACGTTATTGTTAATTTTGTATAGATGCAGGTTGAATCGAATTATCGTGAGTTGATAGGGAAGCTGGATGCTTTCATCAGGAAGTATTATAAGAACCAATTAATACGTGGGGCTATCTATGCCTTTACGTTATTACTCGGTTTTTATTTAGCTGTTACCTTATTGGAATCATTTGCTTGGTTCAGTACAACAGTTCGATCCCTTCTCTTTTGGTGTTATGTTTTATCTACCGCTTTCGTTCTATGGAAATTGGTACTTACTCCTCTCTTCCATTTAAATCGTATCGGAAAAATTATCAGTCACGAAGAGGCTGCAAAAATTGTTGGTGAACATTTTGTTGATATCAAAGATAAACTCATTAATACTTTACAGCTGCACGATCAAACGCAACAGTCTGAGCAATCTGTAAATCTTGATTTGGTTTATGCTTCTATTCAACAGAAGAGTTCTGAACTTCGTCCTGTAGCTTTTACAAATGCAATTGATTTAGGTACTAATAAAAAGTATTTGCGTTATGCTGCAATTCCTTTCGTGATTTTTATTGCGATGTTGTTTACCGCTCCAAGTTTATTAACCGATTCAACTAAGCGTTTACTTCAACATAATACTTCGTTTAAAAAACCGGCACCGTTCGAATTCAATATCCTGAATAAATCTTTACAGGCAACACAGTTCGATGATTTTACCGTGGAAGTGAAAATGACCGGTAAAGAAATTCCGCAGGAAGTTTATGTGGAAGTTGGTGGAAATACTTTCCGACTCGAGAAACAAAGTAAGTTAACGTTTAACTATACGTTCAGAAATATTCAAGGTGATGTTCCTTTTCGATTGTTAGCCGATGGATTTAATTCAAATGATTTTGTTTTAAAGGCTGTGCCTAATCCGGTAATCGTAAACTTCGGTATCGCTCTCGACTACCCGGCTTACCTTGGAAAGAAAAATGAAACGGTAAAAAATACCGGTGATCTTTTGATTCCTTCAGGGACACGTGTAACATGGGATTTCGGAACTCAAAATACTTCCAGCTTAAATATTCGTTTTTCTGATACTGCTTATACCCTAGCTCAACAGGAAGAAAATAAATACAGCTTCAATCATCGTTTCTTGCAAAGCACTCAATATACTATTAGAAGTAGTAATAGTTTTATGCAAGGAAAAGATTCGATGCAATATTCGATTACTGTTATTTCTGATCAGGTTCCTTCTATTCAAGTGGATGAACAACGTGATTCGGCTTCTTATCAACGCGTTTATTTCCGAGGATTATCACGCGATGATTATGGCTTAAGTAAATTACAGTTTAAATATCGTTTCATTAAACGTGAAGGTGAGCCTGCAAATGAAAATCCTGTAGCACTCAATATTCCGATTAACCATTCTACTCAAGAACAGTTTTTTCATTATTGGGATTTAAGTCAAATCGGATTAAAGTCGGGCGATGAATTAGAATACTATTTCGAAGTATGGGATAACGACGGAGTAAAAGGTCCGAAGAGCGCCCGTTCTCAATCAAATGTTTTTAAAGCTCCATCACTTGGCGAATTAGCGAAAGATGCTGAGCAAAAAAATAAAGCATTGAAAGATGATATGGAAGCGTCGATTAAAAAAGCAAAAGACCTTCAAAAAAATCTCGATGCTATTCAACGCGATTTGTTGAATAAGAAAAGTCTCGATTTCGAAGACAAGAAAAAAATTAATGATGTCCTGAAGCAACAGAAAGAGCTCGAGAAGAAAATGGAAGAGCTGAAGGATCGCAATGCAAAAAATAATCAACAGCAGAATGAGCTGAAGAAAGACGACCCTACCCTTGCCGAGAAACAACAGCAGCTGCAGGATCTCTTCGAAAAGTTGATGTCGCCGGAGATGAAGAAGATGATGGAGGAATTAGAAAAACTAATGGCCGAAGTCAACAAGGAGAAGTTGCAAGAGAAAATGGATCAGATGAAACTCGATAATAAAGATCTCGAGAAACAACTGGAACGTACGCTTGAACTTTATAAGCAATTAGAGCTTGAGCAAAAGATGAAAGAAACAGCTGATCAATTAGAGGAGTTATCGAAAGATCAAGAAAAGCTGGCAGAGAAGACAGATGATAAAAATGCCGACTCCGATAAAATGAAGGAAGATCAAAAAGAACTAAATAAACAGTTCGAAGATCTTAAGAAGAGTTTAGATGATATTGAAAAGAAAAACGAAGAACTTGAATACAGTCAGGATCTAAAAGATTTCGATAAAGAGCAGGAGTCGATTGAT
>JAKPPP010000056.1 GCA_029547265.1 Bacteroidota bacterium | reverse complement strand
GCATTCATGATTATTCTTGCATGATCTCCTCCTGCATCTACTGTCCACCCATTGTATAATGCATCGCCTGTATCTCCTGTTCCGTCATCTGCTGGTGAGCTATCGCCTAATCCCACAACCTTTCCTGTTCCGAATTTTGATGTCGCAAACATTACTCCTGTAGTTCCTGTTGTTGATGATCCGGTTTTGAAAACTAATCCTAATGCATTTGGATTTTTAGTTTTATTCAATGTCATTGATGTGCCATTAGCAAATTTCATCTTTGTAGGATTTCCTGCACTTCCATGTAACACAGTATTGCTTGCTAAACTTGCGAAGTTGGTTGTTGTTTGTGAGAAATTCGCAAGGTCGAATGTTATACCGAAAGGATTTGCAGCAATGCTGTTGGTATTTAATAAATCATTCCAGATAGCAGGTGAATCCCATCCGTCATTATTTCGATCACTTACTGTATGGTCAGCAATCATGAATAATCCGCCACCGTTTTGTACGAATTGAAGGATCGCCGTTTTTTCTGCCGCTGTATATTTTATGTTCGGCTCACAAACCACATAGATTTTATATTTCGATAAATCTTGTGCATTCGTTGTGCTGCCATAGGTAATAGTTCCATTGTATGGCAAAGTTTCTACTGTATATCCCAATTTAGCGCAGGCAACTCCCCAAGCCGATAATCCGCCTTTCCAGAATGTTTCTGATGTTGTAGAGGTGATTCCCGATTGCGCAGGAGTAGGGTAGCGCTGTGGATTAGCTTCATTTCCACTTCCTGTTTGCATAATTCCGCCTGATCCGGTGCCGATATTAAACTGATCAGCATCTACCACCCAGTCAGCATTCCCTGCCATTTGGGCTTTTTTAGCATCGAAAAGCACTTTGATAGTTTGTGCTTTAGCAAATTGAATGGTTACTGTAAGTACTAGTAAGAGTAGTAATTTCTTCATGTTCTTAATTTCGAATCATAAAGGAATTAAAAAAATAAAACCCGTCCAACTTTTTAGGCTGAACGGGTGTTTTATCATGTTAATTTCAGATTTTATCGCACTAAGCTGAATGTACCTCTGAATTCGTAGTCTTTTCCTTTCTCTGATGTGATTTGAATGTAGTAGGTGTAAACTCCCACCGGAGCTTGTTTTCCGGAGCTGAAATTGCCGTCCCACGGTCTTAGGTATGAGTCGCTGGTATATACTGTTCCTCCCCAACGATCCAATACTTGCATCTTGAATGATTTTACATTTAATACCGGTGTTCCATCAAACCATACATCGTTCTTTCCGTCGTTATTCGGAGTAAATCCACTAGGAATATACATTGGTACTATTTCGACATTCATTTCGTATTCGTCGTAACAGCCCGCAACATTATATGAAATCAATTTTACCGTATTTGTTCCTACTTTGTCGAATTGGTGAATAGGATCTGCATCTTCTGATGATTGTCCGTCGCCAAAACTCCATTTGTAATGTGTCGCATTCGTTGATTGATTGGTGAAGCGTATTGTTGAGTTGAATACGCTACTTACATCCGACGATTGAATAAATTTCGCTTCAGGTAATGCAGGGCGTGTTAAGTTGATTGTTAATGTGTCGTTTGCCTTACATCCCCACGGACTAACAATCGCTAATTCAGTAGCATAATATCCGCTATCGCGATAAGAATGATCCGGATTCATTTCAGTGCCAACCGTTCCATCGCCGAATGTCCATGTGAATGTCGATCCCACATCGAATGTAGATGAATTGATAAACTGAACTACGATTTCCTGGCAATTTGCCGTTTGCAGATAGCTATAGTTTACTGTAGGAATCGGATGTACATCTAAATTAAATGTGTCTTTGCTCACACAACCAAACGATGTTGTGATGGTAAGAGTATATGTTCCTGTTGTATTTAAGGTAATTGTATTACTCGTATTTCCTGTCGACCATAAATAAGTCCCTTGACCGCCTAATGCTGTCAATGTACTTGTTTCTCCTGCGCATAAATGATGCTTTCCTGAGATTGCAGGATCAGCAAGAGGATGAGTAACTAAAGTTGTACTGGTACTATTACTGCAACCGTTAATATCGGTAACCGTTAGGGTATATGCGCCACCGTTAGCTGTGCTGATTTGCTGAACGCTTTCGCCTGTCGACCATTGGTAGATGGCGTAGCCGGCTCCTCCGTCGAGTATAATCGGACTGTTTTCGCATGTTGCTGCAGGACCTGTAATACTTGGAGTTGGTAAAGCATTAACAATTACTAATGTTGAATCGGAATTCTGACAACCGTTATTATCCGTTACTGTTACAATATAATTTCCTGCTACTCCTGTTGTTAATTGGTTTTGTGAGCTTCCGTTATTCCATGAATAGATAGCAAAATTTCCGGGGTTCAATGTTACCGATCCTCCGGCACAGATAGAAGCAGTATTGCTTAATCCAACAACAGGAAGAAGATTTTCGATAACTGTAGTAGAGATATCGTTTTTACATCCGTTGATGTCGGTTACCGTTAGGGTATATACACCACCGTTTGATACAGTTACGGCACCGGTTGTTTCACCTGTCGACCATAAATACTGATAATTACCTATAGGTCCTTGTAATCCCGTTACTTCACCGCTACAAATTGAAGTGTCGCCTGTAATGATTGAAATAGGTAATGAAAGAGAAACGAATTGAATAGAATTAGTTCCTGTACATCCATTATTATCAGTTACCGTAACAGTATATAAGGCGGTTGATGTTGGTGCAATGGTTGCTGTGGTTGATCCGTCAGACCAAAAATAAGCGTTCATACCCGCCCCTGCGTCTAACAATCCGCTAAAGCCGCTACAAACAGTATCGGTTCCCGTAATTGTCACCACAGGATTTAAATGTTCTGTTACTGCGTAAGATGTATTGTTAGTGCATCCGTTTGCATCAGTAACTGTTACTGTATATGTTCCCGTTTGTGTAACGGTAAATTGTGCGTTTGTTGATCCGTCGCTCCATACATAACTCGATGCCGGTTGAGCAGTTTGAAGTTGCACAGAGCTGCCATCGCAGAAATCGGTAGGACCGGTAATTGCTACTGAAGGCAATGGGTTCTCTACTACGTTTACACTAGTTGTTCCCGCACATCCATTACCATCTGTTACTGTAAGGTCGTATGATCCTCCTGCCGTAACGCTGATCGATGAGGATGTACTTCCGTTACTCCAATCGTATGTTGCATACCCCGGATCTCCGGTGAGTGTTGTTGTTTTTCCTGAGCAGAATTGCAATGTTCCCGATATCGTCGGTGTTGGATTCGTGAATATCGTTACATTAATGAAGTTAGATCCTGTACATCCGTTGCCATCTGTAACAACCACTACATACGTTCCTGTTGATGTTGCATTAATAACTTGCGTAGTAGCACCTGTCGACCATGAATAGCTATTGTAAGCTCCGGCATCAATAAAGGCCGGTTGTGTTTGACAAGCTGTTGTTGTTCCTGTAATTACCGGAGTTGGTAATGCGTTTAATGAAAGGTTATGTGTTGTTTGATCTGAACATCCATTTGCATCAGTAACGGTTACGGTATATGTTCCGGCTGCTGATGCAGAAATTGATGCAGATGTGCTTCCTGTACTCCAAGCATAGTTAGCGCCCGCAGGTGATGCTGTAAGTGTAGTTGATGCTCCACTGCAAATCGCCGCTAATCCGTTAATAGAAGGAACCGGAAGGTTGTTCATTGCAACGGTGGCAGACGTGGATCCTGTACATCCATTAGCATCGGTAACTGTTACCGTGTATGTTCCTGCTGCACTAACGTTAAGGCTAGCCGAAAGTGAACCGTTGCTCCATAAATACGATGAATATCCCGCACCGGCATTGATAGTTGTATTGTTGCCTGAACAGAATTGTAAAGTCCCTGTGATTGCAGGTGTAGGCAAAGCATTAATAGTAACAGCAATTAAATCGCTTCCTGTACATCCGTTGGCATCGGTAACTGTTACAGTATAGTTTCCTGTTGCTGTAGCGTTAATCGTTTGTGTGGTTGCTCCTGTCGACCATAAATAACTATTGTAGCTTCCTGCATCGATAAAGGCAGGTTGCGACTGACAAGCAGAAGTTGTTCCTGTAATAGTTGGTGTAGGATTAGATGTCAACACTAGATTATGTGTTGTTTGAGCTGAACATCCATTGCCATCAGTTACAGTTACTGTATAGTTTCCTGCAGTTGATGCTGATATAGTATTTGAAGTACTTCCTGTATTCCATACATAATTTGCTCCGGCAGGTGTAGCTGTTAATGTAGTGGCAGCACCATTACAAATTGCAGATAATCCATTGATAGCCGGTACAGGCAAATTGTTCATTGTAACATTTGCAGATGTAGATCCTGTACAACCGTTAGCGTCTGTTACAGTTACAGTATAATTTCCTCCGGCACTAACGCTAAGGCTAGCCGATGTTGATCCTCCATTCCATAAATAACTACTAAATCCTGCAGGTGCAGAAATGGAAGTGCTTAACCCGCTGCAGAATTGTAATGTTCCTGTGATAGAAGGTGTAGGGTTAGCATTTATTGTTGCTGCTTGGCTATCGCTTCCTGTACATCCGTTTGCATCCGTAACAGTAACTGTATATGTTCCGGTTGATGTAACGTTGATACTGGCAGTCGTTTGTCCTGACGACCAGCTGTAAGAAGAATAGGTTCCCGCATCTAACGAAAGTGGTTGCCCACTGCAAGCAGATGTAGGCCCTGTAATTGTTGGAGTAGGTAAGGTATTAACGGTAACAGTAACGGTAGTATCAGAAGTACATCCGTTATCAGTAACAGTTAATGTATATGTTCCGCTGGTATTAACGTTAATCGAATTCGAAGTAGCTCCTGTCGACCATGTATAGTTTGGTGCTGCAGTAGCATTTAATGTTACTGATCCTCCCTGACAAAAAGTGGTGGATGAGGCAGGTGTAATTATCGCTGGTGTACCTGAGGTGGTAATGGTGACCGGTGGAGTAGTAGCACTGCAAGTTGATGAATTGGTAACTGTACAGGAATAAGTCCCTGCATTATGTACAACAATACTTTGTGTGGTAGCTCCATTACTCCATAAGTAGGAATTCCCTGAAGTAGAAGTAAGAATTACGCTATCATCAGGACATAAATTTGTGTTGCCGGTTAATGAAATTAAAGGATTAGGAATACTGCTTGCAACAGTTATTATACTCGAAAATGCAAAGCAAAAACTTGATCCTATAATATTTGAAATAGTGCCATAATAAACGCCGGGTTGGGTTACCATTAGTACCGTATTGGTGTCTCCATTCGACCAAACGGGACGACGGCAAGTTGGCAAGGTAAGTGGGATTGAGTCTCCCGGACAAATGAATATTGTATCTGTTGAGGCTAGCTCAACTCCATTTACATTTAAAACAGGAATTTGTCCCGATGGCTGAAAACTTCCTCCTTCAAGAAATACTCCTGAGTCGAAAGCCCCGTCACAAAAATCTTGAGTAGCAATTTTTAAGTGATACACTTCGCAAGGACATACAGCAGTTTTTGCAGTTAAAACTGTTGTCAAACCGTCATATTGTACACTTGGGTCGCCTGTATTATCTCGGAAATATTGACAATTTTTACATGGTCCTGAAGGAGATAAACCCGGACCGGCATATCCATTGTTAACATTATCAATACTAATTGGAATAGTAGTGTTAGGAACTAAAGCGATGTTTTTCTTTCCGACAATATTGGGGCCATTAACGAAGAATCCAAAAACGTCGTTACAACCACTGTTTACATAATCAGAATATTCTTCCGAACCCCACACGTATTTGAATTGAATTGAGTCGTTAGGGACCATAAAATCGAACTGAATAACAGCCGCATCTTGAGGAGAAGTTGCTCCAGGGGCAAGTCCGTTTAGATCATTATCACCTGCGGTGCCATTACCTGTCCCCGCACCGGATTGGTTGTTTGGACCAATGGCATTACTGATTTTTCCGGTAGAGATCATAATACCGCTGCCAATTCCGACAACACATGATCCGGCGCAATTAAAAGAGCCTTTCGCGTTGGCTGCTCCGGTATAAGTGATATTATTACTATAGACCGACGGTGAACCAATCAATACGTTTTGAACCAACTGATTGATTGTCATTGTGGTAGATGTGGTTAGCTGCCCAAATCCTAAGATAGGGAACAATAAACCGCAACATACTGATATCCAGTAGCGTGATTTCATCAACATCAAATATAATTGTTTTGTATGAAAAATGTAAGGGTGTGTGGTCAGTTAGTGGATCCGATAGGTGAAAAGTTTCAAATTAGAAGATAAAAATGTGAATAGGTTATCATAATTCGCCTATTATAGGTAAATAACGTCATGTAAAATGTTGACAATCACCTCCGAAGCTAATATTATAATGGATTGAAGTCATCGCTTCAATATTTAGTTATCAGTTTCATTATAAAATCTACTACTAAAGTGGTATTCCTTTCGAGGGTAGTAGGGGGTAATTTTGTAACCATAAACAAGACAAATAATCTCGAAAAATGAAATTAAAATTTAAATGGATGCCATACGCATTGATATTATCTGTGATGGTATTAGCTTCGTGTGAAAAATCCGATGATTCATCTTCAACTCCTGATGGAAATAATAATTCATCGGGTTACACTCCTCCAACTACCAATTATTATAAGATTGATAATGTTCCGAATGATGCCAGTTATGATGCTTTTGCTGTTGCTTTTAGCGGTGGGGGTGTTTCAATCCAGAAAGTTTTTTCTCCATTAAGTATTTCTGTAGCTGTTTTAAATCTCGATTTCCCCTCTGCTTCCAGTTCTACACCGCGTGCCATAGTTAATATGATTAGCGAGGGAGGATATTCTGCTTTTAATGTTGATACAATTGGGAAAGACAGTAATCAAGTGCAAGTTTCGCTCACCTATGAGTATAACGGTTCTTATTACTATCTGAAAGGTAGCACAGGAAAGATATATGTAAATAAGAAAAACGGTAAGTTGCGATATTCCTCTGACGGAGCTTTGACTTTAAGTGGTCCAAAATATACGGGCTCAGGATTTGCCGGAACCTATACACGTGAACTGAATTTTAGCTCAATTGAAGGAGCTCAGTTTTAAAGATGTAATATGGTGGTTCATAAGTTTTATAGTTTCTGATTTAGTCTTTCGAAAATAATTAATAGAAATTATTCTATTCTTTGAGATCATTTGATGTCGTGAAAATATAAAAATAAATTAGTGCTAATAGTAAACAAAAAAGGCGACCTGAAATCAGATCGCCTTTTTCTTTATTTCGAAGAATTATTAAACAGATTCAGCCAGAATAATGACTTTATTGTTCAACATTTCCACAACACCACCTTTAACTTCAAAGATTTCTTCTCCGGCTGTGCTTTTAACTTTCACCTTACCATTGATCAATGTAGAGATAATGGCAGCGTGGTTTTCGAGCATTTGGAAGCTTCCTTTTTTTCCGGGAACGGAAACCGAAGAAACTTCTCCTTCGAAGACTTTTTTATCAGGGGTTATGATTTCTAGAAACATGATGAATCGTCGTTAATTATTTAGCTTCTGCAAGTAATTTTTTACCTTTTTCGATAGCATCTTCAATAGATCCAACTAAGTTGAATGCTGCTTCAGGATACTCATCTACTTCACCTGCAAGAATCATTTTAAATCCTTTGATTGTAGCTTCAATCGGAACTAAAACACCTTTTAATCCGGTGAACTGCTCAGCTACATGGAAAGGTTGAGAAAGGAAACGTTGAACACGACGAGCACGGTGTACTGTCAATTTATCTTCGTCACTTAACTCGTCCATACCAAGGATGGCGATAATATCTTGAAGTTCTTTATAACGTTGTAAAATTTCTTTTACACGTTGAGCTGTATCATAGTGATCGTCTCCTAATACCGCAGCTGTTAAGATACGTGAAGTTGAATCCAAAGGATCCACCGCAGGATAGATACCTAACTCAGCAATTTTACGACTCAATACCGTTGTTGCATCCAAGTGACTGAAAGTTGTCGCAGGAGCAGGATCCGTTAAGTCATCCGCAGGTACATAAACCGCCTGTACTGAAGTAATTGATCCGCGTTTTGTTGAAGTAATACGCTCTTGCATTAATCCCATCTCAGTAGCAAGTGTAGGTTGGTAACCTACCGCTGATGGCATACGTCCTAATAGGGCCGATACCTCAGATCCTGCTTGCGTGAAACGGAAGATATTATCGATGAAGAATAAGATATCACGTCCACCTGACTTCTCATCACCGTCGCGGAAATACTCAGCAACCGTTAATCCTGATAAAGCCACACGAGCACGTGCTCCCGGAGGTTCGTTCATCTGCCCGAATACAAGCGTTGCTTGACTTTGAGCTAATTCTTTTAAATCTACTTTAGAAAGATCCCAATCGCCATTTTCCATGCTGTGTTGGAATTCTTTTCCGTACTTAATTACGCCTGATTCAATCATCTCACGTAATAAGTCGTTACCCTCACGAGTACGCTCACCAACACCTGCGAATACAGATAAACCTGCATATCCCTTAGCGATGTTGTTGATCAATTCCATAATCAATACCGTTTTACCTACTCCGGCACCACCGAACAAACCGATTTTACCACCTTTTGAGTATGGCTCTAATAAGTCGATTACTTTGATGCCTGTAAATAATACCTCTGTTTCAGTCGATAAATCTTCGAAACGAGGAGCGTCACGGTGAATCGGAAGTCCGCCGGCATTCGAAACTGTATTAATACCGTCGATAGCTTCTCCTACCACGTTAAAAAGACGACCTTTGATTACTTCGCCTGTCGGCATCTTGATAGCAGCACCTGTAGCAACTACTTCCATACCGCGAACTAATCCGTCGGTTGAATCCATCGCGATAGCACGTACTGTGTCTTCTCCGATGTGTTGCTGACATTCTAAAACGATTTTCTGTCCATTAGGGCGGCTGATCTCAAGCGCTTCCAGGATGTTCGGTAAGCTAGAGCCTTCGCCTTCGAAGCTCACGTCGATCACCGGACCGATTACCTGAACGATTTTTCCTTTATTCATTGCGAACGGAATTATATGTTTATTTTGAGGCTGCAAAAATAGTTAAAAAGGGCTTAGCTTCGAAGGAAATTTTAATTTTGGGCACGCGAAAACTTATCGACAAAAGATTGAAAGGTGTTGAAAAGGTTGAAAAACGTCGCTAAGTTATTGATAAACAATTATGAAGATCTATTATAGCCTCGAAAATTTCCCGGTCCTGAACTGCCCGGTTTTGACTTTGGGAACCTTCGATGGGGTGCATATCGGCCACCAAAAGATTCTTTCTCGCTTAAATGATATGGCAAAATCTGTCAACGGTGAGTCCGTTTTAATGACTTTTCATCCACATCCTCGCGCCGTTATCTTCCCCGATCAACGTGATATTCGTATGATCAGTACTTTGGATGAGAAAATTGCACTTTTGGAGCAACATGGAGTTGAACATCTTGTGGTTCAGTCGTTTACGCGCGATTTCTCGATGTTGAACCACGATACTTTTATTAGAGAGTATTTGGTGAAGAAAATTGGGGTTAAAAAGATGGTTATCGGATACGATCATCAATTCGGACATGATCGTAAAGGCAGCTTCGCCGAATTACAGTCGCTGGCCCCTCGGTTGGGCTTTACAGTAGAGGAAATTCCTGAACAGGATATCAATGATGTTGCAGTTAGTTCTACTCGAATTCGTAAGGCTTTGTTCGAGGGCAGAGTGGAGGATGCTGCCGGATTATTAGGATATAATTATACGTTTAGCGGTCGCGTGGTGAAGGGGAAACAACTCGGTAGAAAACTCGGATTCCCAACTGCTAATTTAGAATGCCCCGATCCGCTTAAGTTAGTTCCCGCCAATGGAGTTTATGCTGTTTACGTGATCGTAAATAATGTTCAGTATAAAGGTGTATTGAGTATCGGTACTCGTCCTACTTTCGATAATGGAGCACGCTCCGTAGAGGTAAATATCTTCGATTTTGATCGTGATATTTATGGCGAAAATGTGAAGCTGATTTTCAAGAATTACCTTCGCTCTGATCAGAAATTTGATGGTGTTGATGCTCTAATAGAACAGATGCACCTCGATAAAGCCCGTTCATTGGAACTACTTTGATTTTATTTCGTAAACATCGGCTGTCAATATTTATTGATTTATTGCGTTATCTGTTTTCAATCGTTTATGTACCTTCGTCTCTTGTGAAAAGATTTCTTCTCTTCTTTCTTGCTTTTTCGTTTTTGCAGGGTGTTAACGCTGTGAAGGCTCAGGATTTGCTTGACTCGCTTACCTTGTCTCAACAGAAAGTTTATCGCGATCTTCCTTCTGCGCTAGCTAATCCCGATTCGGTGTTTGTGCTAGACTTAAGTCGTAAAAAGCTAAAGGAATTACCCGATGACCTCGAGAAATTTCCGAATTTGCAGTCGCTGAAGTTATCCCGCAACGGATTAAAAGAGCTACCCATTTGGATCGGTAATCTGAAGAAACTTCAAGTTCTTGAGTTAGGATACAACGATTTAAAAGGGTTGCCTCCCGAAATTGGTAAACTCGAGAATCTTTATTTCTTGGGATTAAACAGAAACATTATCGAAACACTCCCTCACGAAATCGGCAATTTGAAAAATTTGCAGGTATTGGAGATGTGGGATAATGAACTGGAATCCGTTCCCGAGGAAATTAAAAATTTGCATAACCTGCGCACTTTTGAATTGCGTGGTATATTATTTTCTGGTGAGGAACAACGTCAAATCGAGAATTTACTCCCCGATACAGATGTGTTTTTTTCGCCAAGTTGCAATTGCAAAGATTGATGTATAAGTGTTGGTGATTTGTCGCCGACCGTATCACTAAAAATTTTAATATTGTCGCGCATGAATGGTGAATCACTTTCTCCCGGGCGATTAGCGTGGCAGCGATTAAAAAAGAATCGTTCTGCTATGTTCGGCTTGTTAGTAGTAACAGCTGCAATGCTGGTAGCTGTGTTTTGTTATACACTTATCCCCGATAATTCTCCTTTCAGTAACCGAATGTCGCTGCCGGCAAGTATGCAACATCCCGGTTCTAAAATTACTTTCCTCAAAATTCCTTTAAAAAATGTAGAGGAGGTAGGCTTTATCAACGGACTAATTTCCGGTATTCCTTCAAAGTATAAAGAAGTAGCAGTAAAAGAGTGGAAGTTGCAAAATGATAGTGTTTTTTATAAGGAGTTTGCAGGCGATGAACAGGAGGAAGCAATTGATTTTATCGCTTTGCCTTTGAGCGATTTTGGCGATAAAGCATCTATTACAAATGCAGACTCTTTTAAAAAGGAATTTCTTGTTGACCGTGTTTTTATTTTAGGAACTGATCGCTTCGGACGTGATTTATTTAGTCGATTGATGGTGGGGACGCGCGTGTCTCTGTCGGTAGGATTAATCGCTGTGTTTATTTCGCTCGTAATCGGAATTACGCTTGGTGCTGTTGCAGGATATTACCGAGGATTTATCGATCGCGTTATTGTTTGGTTTATTAATGTGATTTGGTCGATTCCTACCTTATTGCTCGTCGTAGCAATTACAATGGCATTGGGAAAAGGATTTACGCAAGTTTTTATCGCAGTAGGATTAACAATGTGGGTGGAGGTTGCGAGATTAGTACGCGGACAATTTTTTGCATTGCGCGAGCAACAATTTGTTGAAGCAGGAAGAGCACTTGGATATGAACACGGGCGCATCATCATAAAACATATTTTACCGAATATTATTGGTCCGGTGATAGTGATTGCAGCAAGTAATTTTGCCTCTGCAATTTTGTTAGAAGCGGGACTAAGTTTTTTAGGGATGGGAGCACAGCCACCTATGCCTAGTTGGGGAATGATGATCAAAGAAAACTACGGATATATAGTAGTTGATTCAGCTTACCTTGCGATATGGCCGGGTGTTGCCATCGCACTTATGGTGCTTGCATTTACTTTGCTTGGTAACGGACTAAGAGATGCTTTTGATATAAAAAATTAATCCAATATTGTTGATGTTATTTGCTCCGGTGAATTATTTCTTAGAATGATTTATTGAAGATAAAAATGCGTTGTATTTCCGTTTCGCTTCCTTAAAGTTGATTGTTTTTTTTGTTGAAATACAGGGGAAAACAATTACCGACTTTTTTTTTGAAAATCAATTTTCAGGCATGGAAATACTTTTTTTGTTGCGATAGAAATATCAACTAAAATCTAAAAAAAATAGTTCCGGAAAATCATTACAACCGACATTAAACGACTACAAATATTTATAAATTGTGAGTATTAAAAATATTTTGTAAATTTAAGTGGGGCGGGAATTGTAGTTCCCCTTTTTAGTTGATGAAAGATGAAAGATGAAAGATGAACGATACAGGATAAATGATTCAAGAAGATTATATCAAGTATAAAGATTTAATGATATAACGAAATAGAATGTATTTTGGACTTTAAATATCTGTTAACAATTAAATTCCGTTGCATTAGATAGAGTTCATGATTCCGAAATCTGCATGAATCTCGCCCATCGCATCGCGAAACCTCGAACTCTAAACGGCTTCGCCGAACTATGAACTAAGAACCATGAAGTAGAGCTGAAATAGCACACTTCATGGCAAGCCTCGAACCTCGAATCGATGACGTAGTGCGAAAAATGCACAAGTCCCTGACGATTACTGTCACGGCTTCGCTGAACCCTTAATTAAATTCTTATGTGAATTTCGCCTTACGCATCGCGAAACCTCGCACCTCGCACCTCGCACCTCGAACAATTTTTACATAACCTTGTCAATCCACGTCGCAATAAAATACGCCGCACTTGCAGCTAACGCTCCAACAAGTGTTGTTCGGATGGCTCCTTTGATTGGTGATTGTCCGGTGACTTTACTTTTGAAATATCCGAAAGCCGCTAAAGCGATTAGGGTAATAATCGATGAGTAAATAATTCCTTCGTGGGGATGTTCGGTGAAGAAGTATGCACTTAAAGGAATAAATCCTCCTACTACATAAGATGCTGCAATATTAAAAGCCGACTTCTTTGCACGATCGGGATGTGGTTTTTCTAACCCTAATTCGAACTTCATCATAAAGTCGACCCATTTGTCTTTGTCTTTTGCTAATTCTTCGGCAACTTGATTTTGTGCAGCTAAGCTAATGCCGTAATCAGCTAATACATCTCTGATTTCTTGTTTTTCTTTTTCAGGTAAATGATCTACTTCCCAATATTCACGTTTTAATTCGGCATCATAATGATCAACTTCCGTTTTTCCTGCCAGATATCCGCCTAAGCCCATGGCAATAGAACCTGCAATGATTTCTGCTATACCTGCAGTAATTACAATTGTATTCGAATCAACAGCTCCGCTGATCCCCGCCGCAAGCGCAAAAGGAACGGTTAGTCCGTCGGCCATGCCGATAACAATATCTCTAACTAGTTCAGAACTTTCAAAATGTTCTTCGGTATGGGGGTCGTGGTGATCGTGCATAGCTTTAATATAAGAATGGGTAAAAGTATAAGTTGGAACTGATATAAGAAAGAAGGATGATGATAGTCAAAAAAAAAGCGAATCCGAAGATTCGCCTTTTTATATTTATCCGGGTTCGGATTACGATAACTGAGCGTTGATTAGCTTAGTCATTTCGAACATAGAAACGGTTTTCTTTCCACCGAATACTTTTTGCAAGTTTGCATCAGCATTGATGTTACGTCTCTCTTTAGGATCTTGTAATTTGTTTTTCTTAATGTATTCCCATACTTTTTTAACAACTTCTGTACGTGGAATAGGCTTGCTACCAACTACAGTTGCTAAAATTGCACTTACATTCATAGGCTTCATGAATGCAGCGTTAGGAGTACGTTTAGTTTTTGCTTTTTTAGCAGGAGCTTTCTTAGCAGGAGCGGCCTTTTTAGCGGCCTTTTTAGCAGGTTTTGCTTTTTTAGTTGCCATTTTGATTTTTTTGTTAACGATTGAGTGGTGCTAATTTAGTCTCACTTCTTCTTTCAGAGGGAGCCCCCTCTGAGAATTTATTAACAATCGTTTGTTTTTTCTCCTCGTACGTACGAGGGAGCGATTTTATCGAAATTTATACGCTTTTCTGCGATTTTTTTTCAGAGGGGAAAATCATCGTTTTCAGAGGAGAAAATGCATCAAGAGTGGTGTGAGAGGAGAATCATCCAAGCTTCCTTCACATTTCCCTCTGAGAGAAGTTTATGTGCAGCAAGATGCACTGCAGTTGTTAAATTCTCATGGTCTCCGTGTAAAACGTCGAATAATTTTTTCACGTCTTCACGTTCTTTGAAAGAATTTATTTCACTTTCCTCAGGTAGTTTTTCGGTGTTTCCGAGCATTCCAAGGTCGTTTCCGGTGAGAATTTTGCTTAATCGTATAGCTTCCGGCAATTGATCAACTCCAATTCCTAATGTGGTTAGTGGTTTAGGTACTATAAAGAGTCCTTTTGATGATCTTCCATACCAGTCGCCGCCTAAACGTGAAACCAAATCAATCTTAACCGGGTCAATTTTTCCATTTTGATCTAAGATTTCTTCATTTATATGCATCATCACGATTTCACAGATCACTAATTGTCCCGCTCCGCCCGTTTCTCCCGTTGATATAATCTCTTTTACGATGCATTCCATTTGGACCGGCGATTCTTTAACCCGCGGTGCCTTTACTATTACGGATGCCTGTTCGGTAAATCCTGCCTTTATAAACTCATTAACGCCCTTTGGGTACTCCGAACTGGCCAGCGACATCTGTTGCACCATTTCGTAGCTTACAACGTTTATAACGGCTTCTTTTGTCGCTTTTACGTTATCTAGGGTGTTTTTGGTGACACCATCACGGCCGCGCAAGGCCGGACTGAACACTACTGTAGGTGGATTAGCGCCAAATGCGTTAAAAAAGCTGAAAGGACTTAAATTTACATTCCCTTCGGCATCTACAGTCGATACAAAAGCGATTGGGCGAGGAGCGATGGCTCCAAGCATATATTGGTGAATTTCAGATACTTTGAGGTCTTTGGGGTTAATTTGTAACATGCTGTTCCCTGATTTTTATTGAATTTGATGCTGCGAAATTGCAAAAGATCCCCCATGATTGCTATTTTTGCGGCCCGATTGGTCAGAAAAAGAAAAAAAATCTTTGAAATTAACCGGATTTGTTCTTTAAAATAACTATGTTTGCAGCCGCGAAATCAAAAAAGTATTATGCGATTTCGTTCCTAAATAGTATGCGCATGTGGCGTAATTGGTAGCCGCGCCAGACTTAGGATCTGGTGCTTCACGGCGTGGGGGTTCGAGTCCCTCCATGCGCACAAAACTAGAAGGCAGCTCTGCAAACCGCAAAGCTGCCTTCTTTGCAATAAGGCGGCATTAAAGTTTGTTGAGTTTTATCATTTATTTACGGAAGCCGGTTTTTCCGCACTTCCTTTGTCGCTTCTTATCTATAATCGCAATATCTGAATATCCATGAATATCCAACAGGAAAAAATCGATTCTCTAAATTCAATTCTGAAAGTTCAGCTGAAGCCTGAAGATTACAGTCCGCAGGTTGATTCTGCTATTAAAAAGTATTCGAAACAAGTTACTATGGCCGGTTTCCGTAAGGGAACGGTGCCGGTAGGATTGGTTCGTAAAATGTATGGTAAATCCATGCTAATCGATGAGTTAAATCGCATCGTAGCCGATTCACTTGATAAATTTATCGCCGATAACAATATTAAAGTGTTGGGTAACCCAATGCCGAAGGCCGATAATAATTTCGAAATGAACCTCGATACTCCGGGCGATTTCGAATTTGCTTTTGAATTAGGCGTTGCTCCTGAGGTGAATTTATTATTGCCTCCTGCAAAGTCTTTTACTTATTATGAAATTGAAGTCGACAGTAAAGTAATCGACGACGAAATCGCGAAAATTCAACGTCGCTACGGTAAATATATTTCTCCTGAGGTAACTGATGCTGAATGTTCGGTTTATGGTACGTTCCAAGAGCTTGATGAAGCGGGAAATATTGTGGAAGGTGGACATACTAACCAAAGTTTTGTGCTTCTCGATAAAATAACTGATTCAGATGTTCGTCCTCAGTTTATCGACCGTAAAACTTTAGACGTTGTTACTTTCAATCCTGTGAAGTCGGTGAAATCGGCTGAAGAGGTGAAGTATATGTTAGGATTAAAAGAAGGAGATCTTACTGCTTACGATAAGAATTTCCGCTTTACGATCGAACGTATTAATAAGGTAGAAAATGCTGAATTGACTACTGAATTATTCGATCAATTATATGGTGCCGATGCTGTTACCGATATCGCAGGTTTCCGCGAGAAAGTAAAAGCTGAGATTGCTGAAGGATACCGTTATGAGAGTGAAAATGCTTTGAAGCATGAACTTGAGGACTTCCTTTTGCACGAAACGAATATGTCGTTGCCCGATGATTTCTTAAAGCGTTGGCTGATGTCGGCAAATGAGAAAATCACTGAAGAGCAATTGGCACGTGAGTACAATCAGTATGCGCGCGATTTGAAGTGGAGATTAATTGAAAATAAGATCTACACTGATAATAACATGCAAATCAATAACGAAGAAATTGAGAGCTATGCTCGTTCATTGATCGTAGATCAGTATCTTCGTTACGGACAAGCGCATCTACTTGATGATGAGCGTTTAGGAGATCTTGTGAAGCGTTATTTGAGTGAACAAAATAACATCCAACAAGTGATCGAAAACCTCACAGGAAGAAAAGTTTTCGAACACCTGAACCAAATTGTACAAAAAGACGTTAAAAAGGTCACACATGATGAGTTTGTCGATATAATGAGCAAGCATCACCATGATCATCATTAATCAAAAAGATTAAATAAAACGTATGGACTTCCGTAATGAATTTATGAAATATGCCGTGAAACATCGCGGTATGAGCAGCAATGGAGTAGGTAGCTATATCAACTCTGTTTACGCTGATTACATTTCTCCGACTATCATTGAAGAGCGTCAATTAAATGTGGCGCAAATGGATGTATTCTCCCGTCTAATGATGGATAGAATTATCTTCATGGGTACAGGAATTAACGATTATGTAGCGAATATCATTCAAGCTCAGTTGTTATTCCTCGAATCGTCGGATGCTAAACGTGATATCACTATTTACGTGAATAGTCCGGGCGGATCAGTTTATGCAGGATTAGGTATCTATGATACTATCCAGTATATCCAACCTGATGTTTCTATGGTTTGTACAGGAATGGCTGCATCTATGGGTGCTGTTCTTCTTTGCTCAGGAACTAAAGGAAAACGTAGCGCATTGAAACATGCTCGCGTAATGATTCACCAACCATTAGGTGGTGCTGAAGGTCAAGCGTCTGATATCGAAATCACGGCTCGCGAAATTCAGAAATTGAAAAAAGAATTATACGAAATCATTGCTAACCATAGCGGAAAGGATTACGAACAAGTTTGGAAAGATTCTGATCGTGATTACTGGATGACTGCTCAGGAAGCAAAAGATTACGGAATGATCGACGAGGTTCTTACAAGAACTAAGTAATCGTTCATAACAGAAAATAATGAATAGCCGGATACTATAAAATGTGTCCGGCTTTTACTCTTAAAAATAGGTATTACCTTGAAGCAGAAACAAGATATAGTTTGTTCGTTTTGTGGCCGTGATAAAAGTCAGGCTAATGTGTTGATTGCAGGCATCAACGGACATATCTGTGATCAATGCATCGCACAGGCGCAAAACATTATCAATGAGGAGCAAGATCAAAAGCTGAAATCAAGCTTAGGCTCTGCTCTTACTTTGCCGAAACCTACCGAAATCAAGAAGTTTCTCGATGAGTATGTGATAGGGCAAGATCATGCGAAAAAGGTAATGTCGGTGGCCGTTTATAATCACTACAAGCGCCTTATCCACAAGAGTAAAGTGAAAGATAAAGATGATGTGGAGATTGAAAAGTCAAATATCATCATGGTGGGCGAAACCGGTACAGGTAAAACTTTATTGGCTCGTACCATCGCTAAATTATTGAAGGTTCCTTTCTGTATCGCCGATGCTACGGTTTTAACTGAAGCAGGTTATGTAGGAGAGGATGTAGAGAGCGTACTTACACGTTTGTTGCAAGCAGCCGATTATGATGTTGCTTCTGCTGAACGCGGAATCGTTTATATCGATGAGATCGATAAGATCGCTCGTAAAGGTGATAATCCTTCAATCACTCGTGATGTGTCGGGAGAAGGTGTGCAACAAGGTTTGTTGAAGATGTTAGAGAATACTATCATCAACGTTCCGCCACAAGGAGGAAGAAAGCATCCTGAGCAAAAAATGATCGCCGTTAATACACAACATATCTTGTTTATCTGCGGTGGTGCATTCGATGGTATCGATAAAATTATCACTCGTCGTTTGCAAACAGCTTCTTTAGGATTTTCTCAAAAGAGCGATAGAGGAGAAATCGATCGCACTAACTTGATGCAGTATGTTACGCCGTCCGATCTAAAATCATTCGGATTAATCCCCGAGTTAATCGGTCGTTTGCCAATGATTACTCACTTGGCTCCGCTGGATAGAGAGACATTACGACGCATTTTAACGGAACCGAAAAATGCTTTAACACGCCAGTATCATAAGCTCTTCGAAATGGAAAATATTAAACTTTCTTTTTCGGATGAGGTACTCGACTATATCGTTGAAAAAGCAATCGAGTTTAAGTTAGGTGCTCGCGGACTACGTTCTATCTGCGAAGCAATCATGCTCGATGCGATGTATGAAATTCCGGGTAACAAAAAAGAAAAAGATTTCGAGATCACTCTCAAATATGCAAAAGAGAAATTGTCGAAAGCAAATATCAATCAGCTGCGCGTAGCGTAAATTTGATGATTGATGCTAGATGCTAGATTCTAGATGTACCCAGGTTCATAATAAAGAACCGGGATCTTATTTAAAAAATCGATTATAAAGCATCAAGAATCAAAAAACGATGCTAGATGCTAGATAATCGATTCTAGATGATCGCAAATCGTTTTCACGAACTAAGATCCCGTCCCATAAAATCGAGAATCGAGAATCGAGAATCAGCAACGATATTAGATTATCACGATCCATTTTCAAGAACCAAGATCTTTATACATAAAATCGATAATCAGAAACGATGTTAGATGATAGATATTAGATGTTAGATTATCGCGATCCATTTTCAAGAACCAAGATATTTATACATAAAATCGATAATCAGAAACGATGTTAGATGATAGATATTAGATGTTAGATTATCGCGATCCATTTTCAAGAACCAAGATCTTTATACATAAAATCGATAATCGAAAATCAAGCATCAAGAATCGATATTAGATTATCCCGATCCATATTTAACAGCTAAGAAACTCAAAAGCCAATTCGTTCATACTCCGAAAAAGAATACTCAAACATGTTCTTTTCATCAGCATGATGGCGGTAGTAGGAAATCAATCTCCATTCCGATAAACTGAAATCAGGGAAGTGAGCATCGCCTTCGAATTCTTGGTAGATGCGGGTGATGTAAAGTTTGTCGGCAGCATGCAACGATTGATTGTAAATTTCTGCTCCGCCGATAATAAAAACTTCTTCTTCGTTTAAACAAGCATCTACAGCATCTTGCAATGAATAGAAAATCTCACAGCCTTCGGCAGTAAAGTCCTCGCTGCGAGTAATGACAATATTTCTGCGGTTCGGTAAAGCTTTTCCGATCGACTCATACGTCTTTCTTCCCATTATCACGGTATGTCCGCTGGTAATGCTTTTGAAGTGCTTTAAATCAGCCGGCAAGTGCCAAATCAACGAATTGTTATTCCCAATTACATTGTGCTTTGCCATAGCGGCGATAAGTGAAAGAATCATATGCTAAACTGCTACTGCTCCTTTAATGGCAGGATGCGATTGATAATTGATAATGGCAATGTCTTCGAATTGGAAGTCGAAGATGTTTTTGATCAACGGATTTAATTGCAATGTAGGCAATGGCATCGGCTCACGCGATAATTGCAGTTTTACTTGTTCAAAGTGATTGCTGTAGATATGCGCATCTCCTAAGGTGTGGACAAACTCTCCCACTTTTAATCCGCATACTTGCGCTACCATATGTGTCAACAATGCATACGAAGCGATGTTGAACGGAACACCTAAAAATAAATCAGCACTGCGTTGATATAATTGGCAACTTAATTTTCCGTCGGCTACATAAAATTGAAAAAGGATATGACATGGAGGTAAAGCCATCTTACTCACTTCGCCTACGTTCCATGCATTCACTAATAATCGGCGTGAATCGGGATTCTTTTTTATCTGTTCTATCAACTGCGAAATTTGATCTACCGATTCTCCGTTAGCCGTAGGCCACGAGCGCCACTGGTAACCGTAAACGGGACCTAAATTCCCATTAGCATCAGCCCATTCATCCCAAATAGAAACTCCGTTGTCTTTTAGATATTTGATATTGGTATCACCTTTCAAAAACCACAATAGCTCGTGGATGATTGATTTGGTATGGACTTTCTTCGTTGTTACTAAAGGAAATCCTTCTGCCAAATTAAATCGCATTTGATACCCGAATACACTCACGGTTCCGGTACCTGTGCGGTCTTCTTTTTTTACTCCATGTTCCATTACATGGCGAAGCAGATCATTGTATTGTTTCATGCGATTATCAGCAGCTGTTGATGGAAATTATTCTTCGGATTTATTTTTATCGTCGGCAGGAGGGATGTGGAGGTTTTTGAAGATGTTCTCCATTTTCTCTACATAGTCGAGCGAATCATCATGGAAAAATTCAAGTTCGGGAATGATACGTGCTTGCTTGCCGATACGATCTCCTAAGGCTTTTCTGATTTCATGTTTGTGAATCGAGAATTGCTTAAGAATCTGCTTCGGATCTTGAGCTTTGAACATACTCAACTGAACACGCGCTAGTCCTAAGTCGGGAGTAACTCGCACCCCGGTAACGGTCACAAAGTGATTTCCATACCAGTTGCGGCCTTCTCGCTGCAAGATTTCCCCTAACTCCTTTTGGATGAGGCGGGCGTATTTTTGTTGACGAACTGAATCCATAGTGCAAAGGTAGCTTTTATACCGATGTTTTACTTGTTTATCAGCATAAAAGTAGTCGATTTACCTCTCCGTCAATTGGAAATCTACAGAAGATTTTTTAACACTTTGTGCTACAGACTAAATGAGGGAAATTATGTGGCATGAAATTAGATTGACTTTATTTCGTTATTATCTTTACAGCACCAATTCCAAAATCAATGAAAAAGCTATCCCTTTTACTCGCAGGTTCCTTTCTGATGCTCCTGGCTTCTTGTACCGATGATACCGGTGATATTACTCCCGATTCAGATGTCCGCGATAAGTTTACAGGCGATTGGTCATGCAAAGAAACCATCAACGGGACTTTTACCACGTTTACAATAAATATTTCTAAAGTTGGCAATGGCGATTCCCTGTTGATCAAGAATTTCAGCAATTACGGGGATTTTACTAATACCTATGCAGAAGTAGCAGTGAATTCTCTCACTATACCTTTTCAAAATATTGGAGTTACCCAGATTCCCGTGAGTGGCTCAGGCGTTTATAGTAGCGCCGGCGGCACCGACAAAATCACCATGAATTACAATACCGATGGACAGGCTGCGACTGCGGTTTGTACGCATTAGGGGATTTTGCGTAGCCCTGCAGTGTGTCACTCTTAATTTAGTTTTTGAGAACGACTAAAAAGACTCTAGTGCAGGGGGATTTTGAATTTTGGATTTTGGATTTTGAATTCGGCGAAGCCGAGAGCGAAATTGATTGCTTAGTTTGTTTACTCTATAACCTTACGGCTCTAATCAAACCTTGTATCCTGTATATTTTTATTTTAACCGCGGAGATTCTGTGTTAAATTCCAAACCAAATGTGCTGTTTTTATTATCTTTGATTTATCAGAACAGCTTTAAGCTAGTTCCTTTAGGGTAGCTCTTCGGGGTTGCCCTAATTCATTTCTAGACTTCTTTACTTCGTAATTAGGGTCATAAGGTGTTTCGGTTTTCCAGATTGTATATATCAACACGAGGAGCTTTC
>JAKPPP010000044.1 GCA_029547265.1 Bacteroidota bacterium | reverse complement strand
GTTTTTAATCTGGCGAAGCAAGCCCGCAAAAGTCCCGATCAGCTGGCGAATGAATTAGGCGCAGCTATCATGGAGTCGTCGGCTCCCGTTTCTTCGTTTAACGTGGTTAAAGGATTTTTGAATCTCGTAGTGAAAAGAGAATTGTGGTTGTCTACCTTCCAGACTTTTTCGTCATCCGGATATCCCGTTTTGCCGCTGAATAATCCTTCTGAGAAGCCTTTGTTGGTTGAATATAGTAGTCCGAATACGAACAAACCGCTCCACCTCGGACATCTACGCAATATTTTATTGGGTTATTCGGTAGCGGAGATCTTGAAAGCCGCCGGACATCCCGTAAAGAAAGTAAACCTGGTTAACGACCGCGGTATCCATATTTGTAAGTCGATGATAGCTTGGCTGAAGGCCGGCAACGGAGAGACTCCCGAGTCTTCAGGCATGAAAGGCGATCATTTGGTAGGTAAGTACTACGTTGAGTTCGATAAAATTTATAAATCCGAAATCGCAGCTTTAGTAGAGAAAGGCCAACCGGAAGACGATGCCAAGAAGAACGCGCCTATCATGCTCGAAGCACAAGAGATGCTACGTAAGTGGGAAGCAAACGATGCAGAAACCATCAAGTTATGGGAAACCATGAACTCATGGGTATATGCAGGCTTCAACAGTACATATGCATTGATGGGTGTCGATTTTGATAAGATGTACTATGAATCGCAGACGTATCTGTTAGGTAAGGAGATTGTTCAAGAAGGGCTCGATAAGGGTGTATTCTATAAGAAAGACGATGGGTCTGTTTGGGTGGATTTAACCGGCGACGGACTCGACCACAAGCTACTATTACGTGGCGATGGAACCAGCGTGTATTTAACCCAAGATTTGGGGACGGCACGATTACGTTACCAAGAAACAGGATTCAGTAAGTTGATATATGTAGTAGGTAACGAACAAGATTATCACTTTAAAGTGCTCAAGTTGGCGATGAAGAAGTTGGGATATGAATGGTGGAATGATCTCTTCCATCTATCGTATGCTATGGTTGATTTGCCATCGGGTAAGATGAAATCAAGGGAAGGGACAGTTGTGGATGCCGATGATTTGATGAATGAAATGATCACGGAAGCATCAACTATAACCAAAGAACTTGGAAAAATTGACGATTTCGACAGTGATGAAGCCAACCGTTTGTACAAAATGTTAGGCCTCGGAGCGCTAAAATATTATATTTTGAAGGTAGATCCGGAGAAGCGAATGCTGTTTAATCCTGCTGAATCGATCGACTTTAACGGAAACACCGGACCTTTTATTCAATACACCTACGCACGTATTCGTTCGGTAATTCGCAAAGGAGCAACTATTGAATCGATGGCGGGATATAAAACAACTGCTATCGACGTGAACTTCGCATTCAATGAAAAAGAATACGGATTAATGAAAATGATTTTGTCGTATCCGTATGAACTGGAGACTGCAGCTGAGAAATTTAGTCCTGCGATTATGGCTATCTACGCATTCGAATTAGCTAAAAACTACAATCAGTTTTACCATGAAAATCCGATCGTCGATAAGGCAGACGTTAATACATCTATCTTCCGTCTTAAACTTTCGGAAGCTTGCGCCGATATTTTGAGTAAAACACTAGCATTATTAGGTATGCAAGTACCGGAAAGAATGTAAGATGAAACCGGTACAGATTATAATTGCAGCTGTTGTTTTTGTGAATATCTGGATCATCCTTTTATTCAGAACGGATAGTCCTGCGCGGACAAGTTTACCGGTATTCATGACACGCAGCATCCATACGGGAGATATTGTCCTTCGAAATGGCAAAGGATTGATCAGCGATAAATTCAGGAGGATGTCACTTCGTGATAAAAGCTATTCTCATTCGGGCATCATCGTAAAAGAAGGCAACGAATTCTTTGTTTACCATATGTATCAAGATATGGAGCATCCGGGGTTGATGAAAGAGTCCCTAAATGAATTTGTAGACCCTGCAGTGAGCTCCAGTGCCGCCGTTTATAGATATGATATCAGTGATGCGAAAGTGATTGAATTAGAAAAAAATATTCGTCGTAATTATTCGAATCATTGTACCTTTGACGATAAGTTCGAATTGGGCAACGAGAGTTATTACTGTACCGAGTGGATAAGTCATCAATTAACGATGGTGACCAACGACAGCGCTTATATTCCTCAATCACGAATCGACGATTTTGCCTACATCGCGCCCGATAATCTTTACCTTAATCAACATGCACAGTTAATATTAAATGTCCCCAACCGTTAACATGAAAAAATACTTTTTCTTATTCCTCATTCTGACAGCCGGCATTTTACAATCCTGCCAGAAAGCCGATTCACCAAAATTGGTAGCTGAGAAGTTTTTAAATGCTATGAGCGAACGCAACTATGCAGAAGCGGGGAAATATGCTACAAAAGAAACGAAGAAGCTATTAAAGCAACTACAAAAGATTGATGAGTTAAGCGGACCATCCGACGACTTAAAGCCTGAAAAAGTATCAATCGTTTCAGAAGAGATACAAGGTAAGAAAGCAGTTGTTTACTTCAAAGAAGAAGGCAACGATTTAGAACAAACTATTACTTTAAAGAAAGTAGAAGAAGGGGATAATGATCCTGAGTGGAAAGTTGCTTTAAAGAAAGAAGAAATAAGATTAAACCGTGATCCGGGTCTCGACCTTCAACAACAAGAAGAAGAAACACCGGCTAAATTACCATCTTAAAAACATGTTACATCCATTACAAGAATTATCAGTTCAATCGAGAGTGTGGGTTTATACTGCCGACCGATTTATTACTGAAAGTGAAGAAGCCAAACTGGAAGAAATCATTTCCAACTTTGTTGACAGTTGGACGGCACACGACGAAGCGTTGAAAGCATCATTCGTGATTTTACACGGAACAATATTGCTGATTGCCGTTGATGAGTCTGCTGCCAATGCCAGTGGATGCTCACAAGATAAGTTAAGTCAGTGCATCAAGAAAACAGAAAAAGAATTGGGGTTAACACTCTTAGATCGATTCAGAGTAGTAGCGAAAAACGGCGACGAGTGGTTAAACTTACATGCCAATGAATTTGCCGATAAAGTAAAGAAAGGAGAGTTGTCGAAAGACACTACCGTAGTAAATACACTCATCACACAGTTAGGTGATTTAAAAGGTAAATTCGAATTACCTGCATCCTCAACATGGCTAACTCGCTATTTCAACTAAGATGAAAAAAAGCCGACATCCAGCTTTAAGAATACTGCAGCTGATAGTTGTGCTTATACTATTTTATCTCGCATGGAAATTTTCGATGTATGAATTAGCTCGACACTTTGAAAAGCCCATACAACCGTAAATTGAACCAATAAAAAACCCTGAAGATTACTTCAGGGTTTTTTGTTTTATTAATGATCATCTGGTGACTTTTTCCTGATTCGCATATTCAGCAATTCGACGATTAACGAGAAGGCCATTGCGAAGTAGATATATCCTTTAGGAACTTCTTGATGGAAGGCTTCGAGGGTAAGCATGAATCCGATCATCAATAAGAACGATAATGCCAACATCTTGATTGTAGGGTGACGGTTCACGAAATCGGATACCGACTTCGCCGCTGCAAGCATCACCAACATAGAGATGATAACGGCTAAAATCATGGTTAAAATATGATTTACTAGTCCCACAGCAGTTAAGATTGAGTCGAACGAGAAAACGATATCAAGACCCACGATCTGCAGAATAGCCGCATTCATGGTCAGCTTTTTCAAATTCGGATTGGTATGATCTTCCTCTCCGCGAACTTTCGCATGGATCTCCGATGTACTCTTCGCCATGAGGAATAATCCCCCGAACAGCAATACAATATCTCGTCCGCTGAAGTCGAAACTCAATACCGAGAATAATGGTTCTTTTAATCCCACGATCCAACTCAAGCAGAACAATAATCCGATGCGGATAATCAAAGCCAACGTCAATCCTATGCGGCGTGCTTTTTCTTGTTGGTTCTTCGGTAATTTCCCGGCAAGGATCGATATAAAAATGATATTATCGATACCTAAAACGATTTCCATCACAATCAAGGTTATTAAACCTATGAGTCCGTCGATGGTCATTAAATGTGCAAATTCTGATTCCATAGTAAAGTTTGAGGCTGCAAATTTAGTGTTTTGAAGTAATTTCATGAAAATAGGATGAATTCTATATTTGAAAATCCCTAAAATGGTCAACCTTCTTATTGAACATCCCTAAATATGGTTGAACGTTTTAGTTATAAATAATCGGGCAAACAGGAGCCTTCAGGTCTTTGTGGGGAAAATGTATTAAAAACAAATAAGTCATTGATAGAAATTCAGTATCAAACATATTCCTTCTTCCAACGCGCTGTAGCCGCGCGACGGCTCATACTTTTTCCTTCAGTCGAAAAAGTATGCAAAAAGACCGCCGCTGTAAATTTTTTAGCGGGAACGATTTCAACTCCAACGGAAAGAAACAAACTCGCCCTGAAAGAAAACCTTTTCAGGCCTCAAACAGTGTTTCTTTCTATCGTTTCCGTTCTCATCGTTCTTTCCGCAAAAATTTAAGGCGGACGATTCGCTTCGATATAAAATTCAGATATATCGTTCCTAATATTTCATCAAAATCGTGGACAAAATAAGATTAGGACTTGCAAAGTGATGTTTTTTAACGATTCACAAAACAATTAGAGGATTAATGCATTATCTATAAGTTGTTGATACAATACAGGATTAAAAAGTATCGTTTCATCGCCTGAAATCGTCGATTAATCCTACTATTTAATACACAAGTAAAGTGGAAGCAGTAGCTTTGCACCGTTATTATGAAAAAGTATCTCTATTTACTCCTCTTCGCGGTATTCGCTATTTCGACAGGCTCCGCACAAACTCCTAAAACTCAAAAATATACCCTTAGCGGTTACGTAAAAGATAGCACCTCCGGTGAATATTTGATAGGTACTTCGGTATACATCAAAGAACTTCAGAAGGGTGTCAATTGCAATACCTATGGGTTTTATTCGGTTACTATAGAAGGAGGTAATTACACCATTATTACCAGTTTCGTTGGATATAAAGAGAAAGTGCAGTCGGTAAATCTTAATAAAGACCAAACCTTAAATATCGATTTAGCCCCTCGAGTGGTGGAGACCAAAGAAGTTGTGGTGAGTGCTCAAAAAGCCGACAAAAACGTGAAGGGCACTCAGATGGGAAGAGTAGAAGTGGAGGTAGAGCAAATCAAGACCTTACCGGCATTAATGGGCGAGGTGGATGTCCTTAAGACGATACAATTATTACCGGGAGTGAAGTCGGCAGGTGAAGGAAACTCAGGATTTTACGTACGCGGTGGAGGTCCCGATCAGAACTTAATTCTCCTCGATGAAGCAGTAGTTTACAATGCCTCACACTTATTCGGATTCTTCTCGGTATTCAACAGTGATGCAATTAAGAATATAGCACTTACCAAAGGAGGCATGCCGGCACAATACGGTGGACGATTAGCATCGGTACTCGACATCAGCATGAAAGAAGGTAATAATAAAGAATTTCATGGAGATGGAGGAATAGGATATATCGCATCACGATTAACACTAGAAGGACCGATCGTAAAAAATAAAAGTTCGTTTATTATCTCGGGACGAAGAACGTTTATCGATTTATTTTTACGTGAACCATTTATCGACAAGAACTCCAATTTTGCAGGAAACAGCTATTATTTTTATGATGTAAATGCGAAGCTGAATTATACATTATCACAAAAAGACCGACTCTTTGCCAGCGGATATTTCGGACGCGATGTATTCAACTTTAAGAGTAGTCAAACAGGATTTAAAGTAAGAATTCCATGGGGAAATGCAACCACGTCGCTAAGATGGAATCACTTGTACAGCGATAAACTTTTCATGAATACCTCGCTCATTTTTACCGACTATAAATTCGAGTTCGGAGCAGTACAACAACAATTTGATTTCAGAATTTTTTCGGGTATCCGCGACTACGCAGCGAAAGTAGATTTCAACTGGTTCCCGAGTATCTTGCACAATGTGAAATTCGGAGTGAACTATACCTACCATCGTTTTACTCCAACCAATGTGAGTGCGAAAGCAGGAGATGTAGTATTTGATTTAGGAAAGATCACCAGATTCTATGCACATGACGTTGCATTATATGCAAATGACGAATGGGACATCACAGAAAAGCTGAGAGTGAATGCAGGATTCAGAGCTACGATGTTCGAACATGTGGGTCCGTTTACACGCTATGTTCAAGACCCAAGTTTCCCTGGTAAATTCACTGATACTATTGAATATAGTACAGGAGAGAAAGTGAAAATGTACACGCATATTGAGCCAAGAATCAGCATGCGTTACGAGTTAAACAGCAGCTCATCAATAAAAGCATCGTACACACAAAACTATCAATATATACATCTGGCATCATTCGGTTCGGTGAGTTTGCCAACAGATATTTGGGTGCCAAGTACCGACTTAGTGAAGCCGCAATTCGGGACACAATACTCAGTAGGATATTTCAAGAACCTAAAAGAAAACGTATTTGAGACCTCGGTAGAATTGTATTACAAAACCATGAAAAATCAGATTGATTACCGAGAGGGATCAACACCTGATCAAGATGTAAAAAACAATCCCGATAACAACTTTGTATTTGGAGAAGGCGAAAGTTACGGAGCCGAATTTTTTGTCAAAAAAGCAAAAGGGAAAGTCACAGGATGGATAGGATATACCTTATCATACACTAATAAAAAATTCCCTGATTTAAATAACGGAAACAGCTTCCCTGCTAAATACGACCGACGTCACGATGCATCATTTGTGATGACGTATGAGTTTAGCAAAAAATGGACATTCGGAGCAGTTTGGGTATATTCAACCGGAGATGCTTTAACGTTACCATCGCAACGCTACTTTGTATCAGCTGCGCCACCGATTTCCATCAACGGAAACGGAAGTATTGAGTTCAATAATAACTTCAATGTATTAAGTGATTACGGTAAGCGCAACGACTTCCGTCAGAAGGCCTATCATCGCTTAGATATATCGGCGACATTGCATGTACAGAAGCAAAGAAAATACAAGAGTGAATGGGTGTTCTCGATTTACAATGTATATAGCAGAATGAATCCCTATTTCATCTACTTCGATGTACAAGGAAACTCTACCGATGGCAATTTAGCCATTCAAGCGAAGCAAGTATCACTTTTCGGAATGATACCATCAGTAACCTATAACTTTAAATTCTAAGCAACTATGAAAAAGATACTATACCTAGCAATTTTAGCAGTTGTATTTGCATCCTGCGAAAAAAATATCACCCTCGATTTACCTCAAGGAGAATCGAAAGTAGTAGTTGACGGATATGTAGAAACAGGTCTGCCACCATATATCGTTTTAAGTAGAAGCTCAGGATATTTCGATCCGATTAATGCGAGTACTATCAATAATCTTCCTGAGTCGGGAGCGAGTGTATTTATTAGTGACGGACTAGTAACTGTTGCCATGAAAGAAATCGATACTACCATCAACGGGACAGTCATTAGAGGTATTTATGCACCACTCGATTCAGCAACAAATTTCCCTTTGATGTTCGGAACACCGGGAAGGACATATTCTATTACAATCACTACTAAATCGGGAGAAGTGATAACATCATCAGCGAAGCTGCAATTGCCGGTTACGCTCGACAGTACATGGTTTCAAGTACAAGAAAACAAAGACTCATTAGGATTTGCTTGGGCGCATTTAACCGACCCTGATACGCTCGAAAACTGTTACCGCTGGTTTGCGAAGAGGATTACCAAAGACAATCAATTTATTGCACCCTTCGGATCGTCGGTAGAAGATAAATTCATCAATGGACAATCGTTCGATTTTGCATACAACAGAGGGAAAATTCAGAACTCAACGGCTGACGACGATAATAATATTGAAGACGGCTTCTTCAAAAAAGGAGATACTATTATTGTCAAATTCTGCGCAGTAGACCGAGGAACGTTTGAATTCTGGCGCGATGCCGAAAATCAGATGGCAAATAATGGAAGCCCATTTGCGGTGCCAAGTAATGTGAAATCGAATGTAAAAGGAGGCTTAGGCGTATTTGCTACCTACAGTCCGATTTACGATACGATCTACGCTAAATAGTTCGAAAAATTCAAATTTGGCTTTAAAAAGTTGAATCATGACGATTTTTTGATATTTTCGTGAAATAAATTCATCGAAAAATCACATTGCCATGTTTAAAAGCCTGATTAGCTACACATTAATCGCGTCCATACTGTTTTTGTCATCAGGCTGCGCATCTATCCTAAACGGTAAATATCAAACCGTAACTGTTAATACCGGAGCAAATGATGCTGTGGTTTATGTTAACAATAAGAAGCAGGGAACAGGCTCGATTGTCCGCACAAAAATGCAACGCGACTATGGTGCTAAACAAGTAAAAGTTGAGCGTCCGGGATATAAAAGTGAATACTCTGTTCACCGTCAATCAAAGAAATCGGGATTAGTGATTTTATCATGGATTCCTTTCGGGATTTTTTACTTAGTACCGCCATTGATGGATCGTGGTCCGAAGTCATTTAACTATACCAAAGAAGTTACATTAACGAACAAAAGAAAAGTAAATAGTAAAGGAGCGGATCAGAAATATGTGATCATGAAAAACATCAATTTTGATGTAAAGAAAGAAGACTTCTTAGTTGAGTCGATCGATTACAAACGCTTCAAGAAAGGTAAATCAAGTAAGACGGGAGATCGTTCAACGATTGGAGAAGATATTAAAGTTGACAACTCAATATTTTCTACTGCCTTAAATAACGCATTGTTAGAATCAGGCTTTATCGATACTACAGCAGGAGTATTGAAAACGAAGATGAATACCACTTACGTGAATGCACGTGTAAGTAAAATGAAATTTACTACAGTAAATTCATACAAAGGATATTTCAACAGAAGTATTATCTGCGAATCGACAATCGAATGGGAATTCATGGATAAATACGACCAAGTGAAATTCAAGAAAACGGTAGTAGGTAAATCGGGTGAATTTTGCAGTTTCCCTGATGAAAATGTGAATTCGAAAGAAGGTCAAGAGATGAGTGTAATTCAACGTGTGGTACAAGATGCAATTACAAATTCATTCTATGAAGTACTTGATAATAAAGAAGCAAAAGAATGGTTAAAAGTTGTCCCTGACAGCTTAGGAAAATCTGCTTTACCGGTATTGACAATCAATCGCGGAACAGCTGTAAAAGACATTAAGTCGGCAATGGAAGCGACAACAGTTATCATGACAAACAAAGGACATGGCAGTGGATGTGTAGTTGGTGCTGACGGATACATTGTAACCAGCTTCCACGTAGTGGCGAATGTAGATAGTAATATCAAAGTTCTGTTCAATAATGGAGATACTGTTTTAGCTAAAATTGAACGTATCAGCGAAATTTCCGACTTAGCATTGTTGAAAGTAAAACGTACATGCAAAGCATCTTACGTAATTACAGAAACGCCTGCATATGAAATTGCCGACGAAGTATTTGCGGTAGGAACACCTGCGGCAATTGATTTAGGACAAACAGTGAGCAAAGGAATTATTTCCGGTGTCAGGAAAGAATCGAATGGTGTTGAATTAGTACAAACGGATGTGAGTGTTAATCCGGGTAACAGTGGAGGAGCATTGATTAAACGTGACGGAACCTTTGTAGGAGTAGTAAACGCTAAAATTTCGGGTGGAGGAATGGAAGGATTAGGATTCTGCACTCCGGCAAAACAAATTATTTCAGAGTTGAAATTGAATTTCAAATAATACAAGAACATAATACAGAAAAAGGGTTTCGAATATTTTCGGAACCCTTTTTTATTTCACCTGACTCATCTATTTTTAGCTGCTGTGAACAATCCCGTAAAGAGAATAAACACCCTGATCAGTCGCGGAGAAGGTGAGATGCTCGATTTCAAAAAAGAAATCTCGAGTGTGCATCGCATTGCGAAATCGATAGTTGCCTTTGCGAATCATCATGGTGGTACACTTTTAGTGGGAGTAAACGACAACGGGACAATCAGCGGAGTGAAAGCGGAAGAAGAAAAATTCATGCTTGAAGAATCCTCGAAAAAATGCTGTGATCCTCCTATCGAGTTGACAATTCACGAGTGGAATATAAAAGGTAAAATTGTTTTAGAAGTGATTGTTCCTGACGGAATCGACAAGCCTTATTATGCACTTGATGAAAAAGGAAAAGGATGGGTATATATTCGTCACGCAGATCAATGTCTCTTAGCAAGTAAAATTGTTGTTGAAGTATTGAAACGAAGACATGGCCGTAAGCAAACATTAATCGTATATTCAGATATGGAAAAAGCGCTTTTAGAGTACTTGAGTGTCCATTCGAAAATTACCTTAAAAGAGTATTGCAAACTCATGAATATTAGTCGCTGGCGTGCGATGAAAATCCTCGTTAACCTTATAAGCGTAGGAGTATTAAATGTATTTAATACTGAGGAACCCGAGTTTTATACTTTAGCGTAAATGTTACATATCGAGTAATTGAAGCTCTGGATATTCATAAGGTTTATAGACCTCTTCGGTGTTCGAATTTTGTTTTTTATCGGTAATTAATTTCGAGATTGTATGAGCAGCTAAAGCCTCATCTGCAAGCGGTTTTACCAAAGATAAAATTTCATCTTTTTCGGCATCAGGATTAAGCCATAATTTCTCATCCTCCTCTCTAAGAATCAGTGGCATTCTCTTTTTCTCGTTGTGGATTTTCGAGAGTAAGTGATTCGCCTGGCAAGTCACGATTGAAAACGTAGCCAAGGTATCACCTGAAGAAGGATCTTTCCAGTAGTCATACACGCCGGCGAGGCTTAATGTCTCGTGACGCGATCCATAAATGAAATAAGGATATTTAGCTTTTCCCTCCGTTCTCCATTCGTAAAATCCACTTATAGGCACAAGGCAACGATGTTGACGGATAGGCAAACGAAACGAAGGTTTTTCGAATGCCTCTTCACCGATACAATTAGCGGTTTGATTCCTGATTTTCAGTGCTGATGGCAGGTCTTTGATAAAAAAGGGAATTAGTCCCCATTGATAAAAACGAATTTCCCCAGGTGCTTCCGAAGTAATCACAGGCCAATAAGGATGAGCAAAAGCAGAAACATGATGAACAGGTAAATGGATCTTGTTTTTATCGGTGACTTGCGCATGGTAGCGACGAGCCAAGGTTTCGAGGCGTTTTTCTATGTAAGCGATGTTATAACACATGGAGGAAGGAGTAAATACGAAAGTAATAACAAATTGAATTATTACACATTAGATCAAATGAAATGTGGAAATTGATAAAGGTTGGTTTTCTCCGGATGGCACCTCGGAAACTACCAGCGCTCACTTCCTGATTATTGACATTAGGAAAGAACAAATATTCAATAAATCTCAAGATTATTATATTCAGATCACAAGTATTGGTATTAATTCCGTGGTGCAGAGCACTTTGTATTGTGAGCAAACTGATAGATCTTCATAGTATTTTACTCTTTTATTGATATTCAAATGGATTTTATGGCATAGTGGAGATTCGTCGAATTTTGTTAGGGATAATTTTCCTATTTTTAGTCTCTTCTAAACATTTTGCTTAACAATGAATTTGCGATTAAAAACTTCGTTTGCGTTAGTAATTCTTTTTGTAGGAAGCGTCCTTTCACTTCAAGCTCAAAATGACGAGGGCAGCAAGGTGAAGTGGATGTCGCTGCAAGAGGCGATTCAGAAAATGCAAACCCAGCAACGACCTATCATCCTTGACTTTTACACTGATTGGTGCGGATGGTGTAAGCATATGATGAAGACTACGTATGCGAATGAAGGTTTGGCAGGATATATCAACCAGAATTTTTATCCTGTAAGCTTCGATGCTGAAAGTAAGGATACCATTGAATTCTTGGGACAGATTTACAAACCCACCGGAACAGATAAAAAAGCGCCTCATGAGTTAGCCGTGAAATTGCTAAACGGAAACTTGATGTATCCAACTACTCTTTTTTTGAATGGTTTTGAAAAGGATAAAAATAAATTCAATTTAAATTTGCTGGTGCCAGGATATTTAGATATACCTAAGATTGAGCCAATACTCATTTTTACTTTAGAGGGTGTTTACAAATCTTGCGCTTATACCGATTTTGAAAAGTTATACGATAAAGCGATGAAGGATTCTACCTTAGTCGATCTTGTTAAAATTACAAATTGGAAGTCGGTTAATGATTACCTTGACGGAAATCATCAAGCAAACAAAAAAACAATCGTGATGCTTGAAGCTGAATTTTGCAATAGCTGTAAAATAATGAAGTCGACCAGTTTTACTGATTCCTTGAATTTAGAATATATCAGAACTAAGTTTAACTGTGTTAATTTTAATGTCCTTGGTACTGATACTATAATTTTCAAAGGGCAAATTTTTGCACCTGAATCAAGTCCTGGGTCTTTACATCCATTCGTGCAAACCATCACTCGTGGAAATTTCGGATTTCCTGAAATCGTAATTCTAGATGAAAAACTAGAGATCCTCGATGCCATTCCTACTTACTTAAATCCTGAAGTGCTAAATAATATACTACGCTTCTATGGTGAGAATATTTATCAGAAGAAACCTTGGAAGGACTACTTCAATGAATTGCAAGCGAAGAAGAATAAAGATGTTACACAAGAAAAAAAATCTAATGAAAAGAAATAAGTCCGTACTGATACCTGTAATATTTTTTCTTTCATTACTAATTCCATTTAGGCAATTGCATGCACAATCATTAAAAGTGAATGGAGTGATTATGTCAATGGAAGATAAGCAAGCCGTACCTTTTGCGATTGTTAATGTGAAGGGAACAACCATATCAACTGCTTCAAATGAGGACGGCAAATTTGATATTAACGTACCTCATGCGAATGATACGCTAGTAGTAATAATGGTATCGATGGCGAAAGAATTAGTTCCCGTAAATGGTAATTCTAATCTTACTATCTATCTGAAAAAAGATAAAGTAGAATTGAAAGAAGTGATGGTTACAGCTTTAGGGATTAAACGTGAGAAGAAAGCTTTAGGATATGCCGTTCAAGAGGTGAAAGGAGTTGATTTGCAATCTGCGAAAGATGCCAGTTTCATCAATCAGTTGGAAGGGAAAGTTGCAGGATTAAATATTTCATCTACTACAGGAGGGCCTGGATCCTCGAGTAGAATTGTTTTACGTGGTGTGACTTCCCTATCGGGCAGTAATCAAGCATTGATTGTTGTTGACGGTGTTCCTATCGAAAACAATACATCGAACAGCACTACGCAATGGGGTGGAAGAGATTACGGAAATGGAATTAGTGATATTAATCCCGACGACATTGAATCGGTGAGTGTGCTGAAAGGTCCGAATGCCGCTGCATTATACGGATCAATGGCTGCGAACGGAGTAATTGTAATAACAACAAAGAAAGGAAGTCAGTCGAAAGGAATTGGTGTTTCATTCAACAGTTCAACAACAGTTGAGATGCCATACATTCACACGAAATTCCAAAACACTTATGGTGCAGGACGCAACGGAAAGTTTGAAGGTCCTTGGGAATTGAAAGACGGTATTTATACTTATAACACTGCAAGCGCAACAGCATTTGGAAGTTGGGGTCCGAAGATGGAAGGACAAACCATTCGTGATTGGGACGGACAGGTACGCAGCTTCGACGCACAACCCGACAATTACAAATCGTTTTTTCAAACAGGAATCACATCAACCAATAATGTTTCGTTACAAGGTGGAAACGAAAAAATGACTTACCGACTATCGGCAGGTAATTTCACAACAAAAGACATTGTACCTAATACAACACTCAACAGAACAAATGTAACAGCTCGCACAACAGCGGCTATCACCGAAAAGTTGAGTATTGATGTATCTGCAACCTACAGCACACAAAAAGCAGAGAATAGATTAGGATTAGCCAATAGTTTCAGTGCGCCTCGTAACTATGTGATGATGCCACGTAACATAAGTGCTGAATCATTAGAAAGCAGTATGATGAATGCTGCTGGTCATGAGCAAACATGGTATACCAACTGGAACTGGATGACGAATCCATTTTGGGACGTTAAATATGAACTCAATGAAGACTTCAGAGATCGCGTGATAGGAATTGCATCTGCCAGTTATCAAATCAATGAACACCTAAAAGCGTTAGTGCGATCGAATGCCGATTTTAATATTCAACGCAGTAATGAGAGAGAAGCCTACAATGGAATATCAAATTCACAGGGATCGTATGGGACGGGATGGTCGAATTTTAAACAATATCAAAGTGATTTCTTGATCAGCTATGATAATAAGTTCAATAAAGATATAAGTTATGTATTGAATTTAGGAGGAAGTACGCTTTCTAAAAAATCGGAAACAACTTCAGAACATACCGACGGGGGATTAGCGATTCCGTATTTCTACAATGTGCAGAATAGTGTTAATCGTCCTACATTAAGTTATTACATGAGTGAAAGTAGAACGAACGGACTATATGTCTTTGGACAAGCATCCTACAAAACATGGTTGTTTTTTGATGTCACTGCACGTAATGACTGGAGTAGCACATTACCTAAATCGGATAGATCATATTTTTATCCGTCCTTTAGCGCAGGATATGTGTTTACCGAACACTTAAATTGGAAGCAACATATTTTATCATTCGGAAAGTTAAGAGCATCATGGGCGCAAGTGGGACGTGATACAGATCCTTATCGTACTAATTATTCTTATCCTTCAGCGGGATCTTTTAACTCGGCAACGATGTATCAACTAGATCCTTCGGTTCCACTCTTAAACTTAAAGCCGGAGATTACCACGAATACAGAGTTAGGAACAGAATTAATATTCTTAAACGGGAGAATAGGATTTGATTTTACATACTATCACTCAGATACAAAAAATCAAATATTACCTGCAAGCGTATCAGCCACATCAGGATTTGTAAATGCCATTATCAACAGTGGAGAAATTGTAAACAACGGAATCGAAGTACAATTAAGAACCATTCCTATCGAGAAAAAGAATTTCAAATGGAATGTAGATTTCAATTTTGCACATAACAAAAACAAAGTAGTATCGCTTGCCAACGGACTTGAAGCCTATCAATTATTTTATCAATGGAATTTGACTATTGAAGCACGTCCCGGACATGCTTACGGAGATATTGTTGGGTATGGTATCAAAAGAGATGCCAACGGCAATAAGTTAGTGGATGACAATGGGATGTACATCCGTGACGAAAAACCAAAAGTCTTAGGAAATTATAATCCAAAGTTCACGGGAGGTGTGCAAAATGGATTCACCTACAAGAACTTCAATTTAGGTATTTTAGTTGACTATAGAGTAGGCGGTGAGATGTTCAGCGGAACGAATATGTACGCCAGCGGATATTCAGGAAACTTAGAAAGCACACTTGAAGGAAGAGATGCTTGGTATGCATCAGAAGCAGCACGAATTGCAGCAGGAGTATCGCCTGAGAATTGGGTAGCTACAGGAGGATATTTAGCAGACGGAGTAACAGCTGACGGAAAACAAAATACGGTTTATGTTAATCCCGAGTTATACTGGGGACAATTTTCAGAATGGACAAATGAAATTCACGAGCAATTTATTTACGATGCCAGCTTCGTTAAGTTAAGGGAAGTAACATTAGCCTACAATTTCCCTGCACAGATCAGTCGTAAGCTTCATTTAAAAGGACTAAGTGTTGCTTTAACGGGAAGAAACCTATGGTTAATTTATAGTGGTGTTCCGAATATTGATCCGGAGTCGGCATACTCAAATGGCAACGGACAAGGATATGAGATCTACTCATGGCCAACCAGAAGAAGTGTAGGAATGAATATTAAAATTAATCTGTAATCACCATGAACAAGAGAATACAAAAACTATTGATGGTAGTATGCTGCGGATTAATAATCACTGCAGCAGGATGTAAAAAGAGTATGGATGAACTCAATGTGAATCCGAATTCACCCACTGCAGTGAGTCCCGATTACCTATTCACATTTTCGATTGTTAAAGGCCAAGGAAGTTATATCACCAATGCCAATTTACACTATTGGCTTTTGATGAATTGGGATATGTACTTTGCGAATTTAGGCGGAGTAGATGCGGGAAAAGAATACGACAGCAATGATGGGAAAGATGCTTATTGGAATGAAGTCTATGCGCAAGCATTAATCAATGCACGTGAAGTACAGCGATTAACGGCGGGTGATCCATACCTCATCAACAAAAATGCAATTGCAAGAATATGGGAGGCCTATTTATTCTCAAGAATAACTGATCTCTACGGTGATATTCCTTACTCACAAGCATTGCAAGGAGCAACGAGTTTAAATTTCTCACCTGCATATGATCGTCAACAAACAATTTATAAAAGTTTATTGACGTCACTCAAAAATGCGAGTAATGATTTAGACGCTTCTAAAGCAGTTTTTCCCGGCACAGCAGATCCAATCTATAATGGATCGTTAAACAAGTGGAAACAATTTGCAAACTCTCTACGACTGAGATTAGCACTACGCATGAGTTCAGCAGATCCCGCATCGGCGCAAGCTGAAATAGCATCATTACAAGGTCAATCATTCATATCATCGAATAGTGAAAGCGCCTTGTTTCCTTATAATGGAGATGTTAGAAATCCATTATTTGATTTAGTTAATAGTGGACAAAGCGGAGGGCGAACATATCCAAGTAAATTCTTAATAGATCACCTTAAGGCCACGAATGATCCACGAATAAAAGTATTTGCGCAATACACATTAGAATCGACTATTATCGGTATTCCTGATTACGATGGAGTTCCCAATTTAGTGCCTGCAGGATCATCAATATGGAGCAATTATAATAGTGACGGATCAGACGTTTCGAAAATGGGAACATGGTTTTTAAAGCAAGATGCGCCGGGAATGATCATGAGTTATGCTGAAGTATGCTTTTTAAAATCAGAAGCTGCATTAAAAGGTTGGTATAGTGGAGATGCTCAACAGTTTTATGTTGATGGTGTAACTGCTAACATGCAATCATATACAGGAGGAGGAATAACTACATCGCAAATCAATACCTATGTAGCTGCGTTACCGCCGGTATCACTCGAGAATATCATCACACAAAAATGGATAAGCTTCACCTATCAAAACGGATTTGAAGCATACAATGAATATCGCAGAACCGGATATCCGGTATTAAAAGATTACTCAGGAAACGCAATTAATGCGAATGCATTTCCGAACAGATTAACCTATCCCGCAACAGAGGTATCGTTGAATTCGGCAAACTACTATGATGCAATATCGCATCAAGGTGCCGATAATGCATCGACGAAAGTTTGGTGGGATCAATAAAAAAACGACACATAAGAAACCCTATAACAGATGAAAATAAAATATCTACTCTTTACTTTAGCTTTTAGCTTTTTATTAAAGGCTGCTAGTGCTCAGACGCCTGCAGGAAATAGTTTTTATGTTGATTATCCGAGTTGGAATGCCGGTACACAACCACCGGTATATTTTAACTGCGGAACCAACAACGTCCTCAATACCGGAAATGAGCTAACAATGGAAGTATGGGTACGCCTATACAACAGCACATGGAATCAAAAGATCATGGGAAAAGTAACAAATACTTTTGATAATGGTTATGTGATGGCATCACAATTAGGACAGAATTATTCGGAAGTATGGAATCCCGGACATAATGAAGTACAAGCCGGAAGTTCACCTCTTGATTCAGCATGGGTACATTTCGCAACTACGTTCGGTTCAGGTGTACAACTGTTGACATATATCAATGGCGAACAAGTTGGAGGTATTCCATTAACGAGTGCAGCAATTACTGCATCAACAAATCCTTTTGTTATTGGAATTGCACCATGGGACTTAACAAATTTCCAAACTTTCGGACAAATAGATGAGATCAGAATTTGGAGTGTAGTGAGAACGGACCAAGAGATAAAAGACAATATGCATAAGCATTTAACTGGTACAGAGCCTGGATTAGTAGCATATTGGGATTTTAATCAATCAACAGGAGGAAATTTACCGGACTTAACAGGGAATGGAAATAACGGTATCATCAGTTCAGGTGCAGCATATTGGTCATGGACTCCAAGTTATGCAGCGATTGGAAATGATCAGATGTATAATATGTCGGGAGTAGAAGGAGTATGGTATGGAAAAGATCCTACACTCTACAATTACGCTTCTACGACAAATGGTTTAAATATCATTTCAAATATTCAAGCAAAAGCATTTGACTATGCTGTTTATGGACATAATGATTCGACAGGGATATCAACATCATACTTACCTGCGGGAGCAGCAGTTGATTTTGAACGAACATCGAGAGAATGGTATTTCAACAAAGGAGGAAATGTTACTGCCGACCTTTATTTCAATTTGTCGTATGCGGCAGGTGGTGGAGATTCATTAACTAAAAATCTTCCTGTTCAGAATTACACACTATTAACGAGAGATTCAGACAATCAGAATTTCACTGCAGTAGCAGCAGCAACATCTATACTAGCAAATGGAACGGTGGTGAAATTCTCAGGAATTAATCTTCAAGATAAATTCTATTGCATTGGAGTAGGAAGTACTCAATTAGTATCTGTAGCTACGGTACCTGCATGGAGTAAATTAATTCAGCTATTGCCAAATCCTGCTCAGAATACAATTACTTTGACCAATGTTCAAGATGCAGAATTAACAATTATGGACATTGCAGGCAAATCGATATCATCTGTTAAAGGAACAGAAATAACTCAAAAGTTAGATGTTTCTTTGCTTGATAACGGTATGTATATACTAAGAATTGTTAAACAAGGAGAAGTTGCTACAAAACAATTCGTTATTCAGAAATAAATCAAATCGTCATATTCACAACGCCAATCACACAAAATGAAAAAGTTTTACTACCAATGTATTGCTTTGTTTCTGTTACTGTTTACAGGTAAGCAGGCAGAAGCACAATACCATTTAAATCTCGACGGGACGAATGACTACGTGAGAGTTACTAATTATGCTGCGTTACAAGGCTCAACTGCTGTAACGGTAGAAGCATGGATCAATGCTACGGCATGGAAGACTCCGCTTTATAAAGGAAGCGTTATTTGTACAGGAAATAATACTGTGCAAAACAACGGATTCGATTTGCGTGCAGGAGAAAACGGCAAAGCTGAATTCAACTTAAGTATTGCAGGTAACTGGGTTACTGCAACATCGCCGGCTATCATGCAATTGGGTACATGGTATCACGTTGCGGGAGTTTATTCAGGTGACTCAGTGATGATTTACATCAACGGAGTACTACGTGGATTAACAATAGTTAGCGGAGGTATGATTCCTTCAACAACAGGAAATTTGTGTATTGGCGAATCACCGGGTTGGTTAGGACGTTCATTCAGCGGACATATTGACGAAGTAAGATTCTGGAACTACGGACGAGTTCAGAGTGAAATTACCAGCACTATCTGCTCATCACTAGCAGGAAATGAACCGGGATTAGTAGGCTATTGGAAATTAGATGCGAACAGCGGAACAACAACTGCAATTAACTCAGTTGCCGGAGGTAATAATGGAACATTGATTAATACTACGGTAGCTAACGTATGGACAGCCGGAGACTATACATGTACTTTAAGTAGTCCCGATGTAGGTGCCGGTGCATTAGCCGGTCCCGCTTCTAATTTTAACCTTACTAATGCTGAACAAATAAAAGTAACGGTAAGCAACTATAGTACTAATCCTTTAACAGGATTTCCTATCAGCTATAAAATCGGAAACAATGCTCCGGTAACTGAAACTATGAATGGAACTGTGCCTCCATTCGGAACATATACTTATACGTTTACACAAACAGCTGACTTATCTGCTTACCAAAATTATACTGTAAAAACATATACAGGATTATCAGGTGATGTGAATGCTTCGAATGATACACTTGTGAAAGTGGTAAGTAATTTTGCAATTGGAACGAACTTCGGATTGAATTTTGACGGACTTGATGATAAAGTTATTATTAACGACTCACCTTCTTTAAATCCTACATCTGCTATAACAGTTGAAGCATGGATAAATGCATCAGCATGGAGAAATAGTATTGCTGACGGATCGATTATTGCTAAAGATGTAGACGCGCCAAACCGCGGATATGTATTACGTTGCGGAAATAACGGTAGTGTTGAGTTTATGATATCTGATAATGGATCATGGAAATCTGCTGCATCGGCATCAGTGATGTTGACGAATCGTTGGTATCATATTGCGGGTGTATATGATGGAAGTAATGTGATGTTATATATCAATGGAGAATTGATAGCAAAAACACCTGCAGCATCATTCTCTCCTTCACCAACTAACTTATATTTCGGAGAAGACCCAACATGGAGTGGAAGAACATTTAACGGGACGTTAGATGAAATTCGAATTTGGAATGTAGCTCGTACACAGAGTGAAATTCAAAATAATATGACTGCCTCATTTGCAGGAAATGAAGCCGGGTTAGCTGCTTATTATAAACTTGACGAAGGGTTAGGTAGTAATGTGATTTTTGATGCAACAGCAAACACAAATAATGGTACCTTAAATAATTTTGTTCTGGCCAATGCTTGGGTTAGCGGATATGAATTAATGAGTAATGATGCAACCGTAATTGGATTAGATGCTCCGAATAACTTAACTGCATTTGCAGGAGCAACTCGTTTGAAAGTAAAAATTAAGAATACAGGATTTAGCCCGATATCAAATATTCCTGTTTCATATCGTGTAAATAACGGTCCGGCAACCACAGAAACCATTGCTGCAACATTGCAACCGAATGAAGTATATACAATGTTGTTTAATAAAGTTGAAGATGTTTCTGCATTAACTTCTGCAACATTCTCTGCAACTGCAGCGTTAGCGAGTGATGAAGATACGCGCAACGATTCAACTGCATCATTACTTACCAAACAAGGATCTGGAAATATTTTAGTTGCCTTTAACGGAATTCAACATGATTTTGCAGCTAACGGACAAACACGTTTTGCTGATGTTATCTTCCCTGAAGGTCCGGAACAATGGAGCCAAGTAATTATGCATGTTTCGGTTGCTTGTCCTACAACAGGATGTGACCCATGGGATCAAGCTGGTAAAATATCATTGTTCAAAGGTGGACAAGAGTATGAATTAGGGCGATTTGTAACTCCTTACGGAAAAGCTTGTGGCCCTTGGGATATAGATGTTACCGACTTTAAAACATTATTAGTAGGTAAACAAAAGCTTCAATCGTTTATTCAAGTGTGGGGACCGTCGGGTTGGTTATTAACTGTAACTTTTGAATTTGTAAAAGGAGCAACAGCAACACCATACCAAACTATTACTCCATTATGGAATACAGATTATCATATCTATGGTGATCCGAATATACCATATACATTACCGAACTTCAATGTTCCTATCAGCGCGCAAAGCAGCACAGCTAACTTGCGTATGACGATTACCGGACATGGACAAGGAAATACAAGTAACGCTGCTGAGTTCATTAACCAAACGCATCATGTGTATATTAATGGATCAAGCACATACAACCATAATCTTTGGAAAGCGAACTGCGGATCAAATACATGTAATAATCAGAGTGGAACATGGACATTATCGAGAGCAGGATGGTGCCCTGGACAAGGAGTTACACCTTATGAAAATAACCTAACTTCGAATATGACACCGGGAAGTAATTTGAATATCGGTTATGTATTACAAACCTACACGAACTTATTAAACACCGGATATAACGGAGGAAGTCACACAGAACCATACTACCGTATACACGCTTATTTAGTACAAAGCAGTGACTCTGCGCAAAACTTCAGCGATTACTTAAATGCAAGTGCAACTAGAGTTACAGCTCCGGTATTTGCGCCAACATTAAGTGCCAATGAAATTGTGAAAGGAGTTGTAAAAAACACAGGATCAGTAGCGATGGTAAATCCTCGATTCAGCTATTTCCTAAATGGAGTGTTAATGGCAACAGATACATTATTTGCAACATTAAATCCGGGAGATAGTATTGAGCATACATTTACTCAAACTGCTGATATGTCGGTACAGAATGATTATACAATTCATACACTCGTAACATCAACAGGAGATGCAAACGCAGCTGATGACGTAGCGACATTACGAATCTGGCAGATCACAGGAATTGATCATGTGAGCAATCCAATCGGAATTACGGTAATGCCTAATCCGAGCAACGGACAATTTAAAGTGTCGGTTTCAGGAGTGAAAGGAAAAGTATCGTTATCGGTATTCGATATGCAAGGCAAAGAAGTCTACAGCAAGAATGAAGAAACGCAAAGTAATAAGTATGACACACAAATTGATTTAGGAAAAGTAGCGAAGCAAATGTACTTCCTACGAATTAAATCAGATGATGGTATCAGCATACAAAAAATTGAAGTTCAATAATTGAGAAAAGGGGAAGGAAACTTCCCCTTTCTTTTTTTAACAAAAAGGATATTCATTCGATTATCACCTTGTAATATCAATCAACCTACTATCTTTGAAATATAATTATTCAAGAATGAAGAAATCAAATAAGTTTATCTATTTAGGCTTTGCGTTTATGTTTAGTCTATTCTCATGTACTAACTCCGAGAAAAAAATGGCAAATAACGATGCAGGAAAGAAGTTGAATAATGTATTAGATCGATATTATGAAGAACGTCTTTCTTATTTTCCACTAGAAGCGACAGGTATTGGCGACAATCGATTTAATGATAAACTGACGATTGATATCAGTGAAAATTTCCGTGAGCAATTACGAGTGTTTTATACGAAGTATCAATCGGCTATTGATAGTATTCAGCCCGAAGGATTGAATAGACAAGATAAGTTGAGTTATGAGATCTTCAAGCGTGAGATGCGTATGCAAATCGAAGGACTTCAATTCAACGATTATTTGATGCCTATAAATCAGTTTTGGGGCATGCATTTAACTTTTCCGCTTTTAGGGTCGGGGAGTGGAAATCAGCCATTCAAGACAGTAAAAGATTATGATGATTTCTTGAAAAGAATAACGGCCTTCACTGCATATGAAGACACTGCAATTGTAAATATGCAAAAAGGAATGAAGATTGGAGTAGTGCAACCGAAGGTTCTTATAGAGAGAGTGCTTCCTCAGCTTACAACCATCATTGTTAAAGATCCGAAAGAATCAGTGTTTTATGGTCCGATAAAAAATATACCTGCATCATTTGCAACAGCAGATAAAGAAAGACTAACAAAAGCATATGAAGAAGCAATCATGACACAGATAGTTCCAACCTATCAAAAGTTGTATGATTTCTTACGTAAAGATTATCTTCCTGTTTGTCGCACAAGTTCAGGTATCTCTGACGTTCCTACAGGAAAAGAATTGTACGCCTATTTATGTCGCTCATGGAATACTACTCAAATGACACCTGATCAAATTTTTGAAACAGGAAAACAAGAAGTAGAACGTATCTTGAAAGAAATGGAGAGAATTAAAAATGAAACAGGATTCAAAGGAGATATGAAAGCCTTCTTTGATTTTATTCATACCAATAAGCAATTCTTTCCTTACAAGAATGCAAATGAAGTTATTGGAGCATATCAAGATGTGCATAAACGTATGGAGCCGCAATTGAAACAATTGTTCAGTTTAGTTCCGAAGACGAAATTCGAAATACGTCGCACGGAAGCATTCCGCGAAGCCTCATCAAGTGCTGAATATCAACAAGGGTCTGCCGACGGATCTCGTCCGGGAATATTTTATGTTCCGGTTCCTGATGCCGCCAAATACAGCAGTGTAGGGACAGAAGATTTGTTTTTACACGAAGCCATTCCGGGACATCATTACCAGATGTCGCTTCAACAAGAAGATACATTGCTACCTAAGTTTCGACGTTTTGGTTGGTATGGTGCTTATGGTGAAGGATGGGCATTGTATACTGAATCGCTTGGGAAAGAATTGGGGTTATACAAAGATCCTTATCAATACTTCGCTTCGCTGAGCGAAGAAATGCATCGTGCTATACGATTGGTTGTCGACGTAGGAATGCATATGAAAGGGTGGAGCAGAGAGCAGGCGATAGAATATTCGTTAGACAAAGATGCTGAAAGTGTTGGTGATATTACTGTCGAAGTCGAACGATATATGGCTATTCCGGGACAAGCAACAGCGTACAAGATCGGACAATTAAAAATTTTTGAGATCCGCCATCGCGCCGAAAAAGCTTTAGGAGATAAATTCAGCATTCGCGAATTTCACGACGAAGTATTAAAAGACGGTTGTTTACCGCTTGATATTTTTGAAAAGAAAATGAATGAGTGGATTGAGAGTAAATGATGTTGGATGTTAGATATTCGATGTTAGATATTTGATGTTAGATATTCGATGTTAGATATTCGATGTTAGATATTCGATGTTAGATTTTAGATGTTGGATCATCTATCATCTATCATCTATCATCTATCATCTATCATCTATCATCTATTATCTATTATCTATTATCTATTATCTATTATCTATTATCTATCATCGATAATCGATATTTGAGCATCATGCATCAAAAAATACCGATTCGTTAATAAATTTCCTGCCATTTTGCCCTTATGAAGTTCGGTTAGTGACTCAAAGCCGGATTTTTGAGGTAATTTTGCATTGAAATGGAATCAACAAATCAGAGCCCGGCATATTTAGCAGCTAAATTCATTAACCATACGGGGCAAAACGTTTTTTTAACTGGGAAAGCAGGAACGGGGAAAACTACGTTTCTGAGGAGTATAGTTCAGAATACACATAAGCGTTGTGTAGTAGCAGCACCTACTGGAATTGCAGCTATCAATGCCGGAGGAGTAACCTTGCATTCATTATTTCAATTGCCGTTCGGGAGTTTTGTCCCCGAAAATATTGCGCAACCTCAATTACACTACTCAAAAGTTACTACTCCTCATAGTTTAGTAAGAGAAATAAAACTCAATTCGCAAAAACGGGGATTGATTCGTGAATTGGAATTGCTGATTATCGATGAGGTGAGTATGTTGAGAGCCGATTTATTGGATGCAATTGACGTCTTGTTACGAAGTGTGAGGAGGAATCAGTCGGCACCCTTTGGCGGAGTACAAGTACTGTTTATAGGTGATTTACTTCAGCTTCCTCCGGTAGTAAAAGACGAAGAATGGAGTTTGTTGAAAAATTATTATCCCAGTCCTTTTTTCTTCGATGCGAAAGTGTTGAGACAAAATAAGCCTTTATACATTGAACTCGACAAAATATATCGACAAGACGATGCGGTATTTATTGGTTTGTTAAATAATCTTCGAACCAATAAAACTACGAGGGAAGATATTGATAGATTGAATAGCTATTACAAACCGGGATTCAAGCCGGCATTAGATGAAAACTATATTACAATTACAACACATAATGCTAAAGCCGATAGAATTAATAGAGAATATCTGACTAATTTATCAGGCAAATCCTATTTCTACAAAGCAAAAGTTGAAGGAGAATTCAACGAAAGTGCTTATCCGTTAGAGCTTACTTGCGAGTTGAAAGTAGGAGCGCAAGTTATGTTTGTGAAGAATGATCCTTCTGGGTCGCAACAATACTTTAACGGAAAGATAGGAGTAGTGAAGAGTTTATCTGACACTGAAATTCGAGTGGAATTCAACGATAATTCAAAGCCTGTCACCGTAGAAATGTACACATGGGAAAATGTGAAATATATTTTTAATGAAACTTTAAATGAGATCGAAGAAAAAGTAGTCGGAACCTTTTCGCATTTCCCTGTAAAGTTGGCTTGGGCTATTACCGTACACAAAAGCCAGGGATTAACCTTCGACAAGGCAATAGTTGACATAGGAGAGGTTTTTGCCCCCGGACAAGCATATGTAGCCCTTTCGCGTTTGCGTAGCTTAAATGGGCTTATTTTAAACGCTAGGGTCAATTATCAAGGCATTGATGTTGACGCCAACGTGAGCGGCTTTGCAAACAATAAAAGCAGTACAGAAGAATTAAATAAGCAAGTAGAAATCGATCAAGAGACATATCTATTTGATTTATTGAATGCTGCATTCGATTTTGGAACATTGCGACAAAAATTTGATGAACACAGATACAGTTATGCAGAAGAAAAGACAAAGTCGGTAAAGCATCCGCATGCAAAATGGGCTTTGGGATTAGGCCAAACAGTAACAAATGTCAAAATGCATGCCGATAAATTCCTTGTGCAAGTCCGTTCCATTTTGGCGCAGCCTGAAAAAGACTACACGATGTTAGAAGAACGAGTGAATGCGGCGAAGAATTATTTTTCACCCATAATAGCCGATTTAAACAATAAGGTTTGCGATAAGATAATAGAAGTTAAGACTGTAAAACGTGTAAAGGCCTATATCACCGAATTGCTGGAATTAGAGGCATCAGTTTATTCAAAACAGCAGCAACTAGAGAAAGCAGTTTTGTTTTTAGATGCGATTAAAAATAAAAAAGAAATAACTAAAGAAGATTTACGAAAGTTAAACGATGTAGAAGGAAGAAAGGAGAAATTGAAATCTGTGCTTTACATTGATCACTCTGAATCTGAAAGAGAAGAAGACGAAGAAATAGTGTCGGGAAGTAAAAAGAGGGGCAGAAAAAAAAGTAATCGCAAATCGGCTTTTGGATATAATCCAGAAGATGAAATTGCCGACAAAGAAGTGAAAATCGCCTCTAGCGAGCAGAGTTATAATATGTTTGTTGAAGGGATGAATATTGAAGAGATTGCCAATGAGCGAAAGCTTAGTGTAACAACAATCGAATCGCATTTATCGACATTTGTCGCCACCGGAAAGCTTTCTGCAGAGCGTTTAGTAGACTCAGAAAAAGCAGAGCAAGTTGTTGCAGCGGCTAAGGAGCTTAATACCTATAAGTTAGCAGAAATAAAAGCGGTATTGAGTGATGACTTTAGTTATTCGGAAATTCGGTTTGCTATTGCTGATTATTTGGCGAATGGGGGAGGGTAGGAGGTTAGAGATTTTTTTTGAATTGTTATACTTATTTGTTTTTGAGCTATAAATATATCAAAATATTGATTTTATCTAACTCTTTATTGCGATTCAGAATTCTTCTTATATTTGAATAACCTTTTTAATCCTTTGTGCCATGAAAAAGCTGTTTTTACTGTTCCTTTTAATTCTCAAAAACCATCCTTCCGAGGCTCAAATGAACCTTGTAAATAACCCAAGTTTTGAGGATACTTTGAATTGTGACAGTATTCATTTTATTCATGCTAGTTATCCTTGGTTTATGCCTACAAATTGCACCCCGGATTACTATTATGGATTAAACCCAACTTGTGGTAACTCCGCATTACAAAACCCTTCTGGCTTTCAAATGCCCTATGAAGGAATTGCGTATGTAGGTATATTTTTAACAGATGGGGCTAACACAAGGGATTATATTTGCTCGGCTTTACTAAATACTTTAATTTCAGGCAAGCAGTACTATTTAGAATTCTTTGTTTCTCGTGCAAATTTGTTTGCGTTAGCAACAGACGATATTGGGGCTTATATAAGTCAACAAATACCGATAAATTCAGGTTGTTCATTTCTGCCATATCAGCCCCAAGTAGAAAACCCACAAGGAAATATTTTAACAGATAGTTTAAATTGGACAAAAATATCAGGAATTTTTACTGCGCAGGGCGGTGAAAATTATTTGACTATTGGAAATTTTAAGGATAGTACAAACACAACCATTATTGATGCTGATAGTGGAAATGGGGAATACAATAATGCCTATTATTATATTGATAAAGTTTCTTTGATTCCTTTAGATTCCTTACAGGGAATTAATGACGTAAATAACTTCGGAAAATCAATAAATGTATTTCCAACTTTTTTTACTAAAGGTGCTACATTTCAGGTAAATTCAAACATTTCTCAGGATTGCAACTTTGAACTATTTTCTATTGATGGAAGAAAAGTATTAAGCGGTATTATTCAACATGGCAATAACTATTTAAAATCAGAAAATCTCATTTCAGGAATTTATATTTTATGTGTGTACGGTGAAACTAAAGTATTTTCAAAAAAAATATTAGTGTATTAGTTTCCTTAATCAATTGTTTTCATTGCTATCAAATTCTTTTGTTTTCTGACGATAATTTAATCTTTAAAGATCAAATTTTTGAGAACAACTGGATTTTTATGTTATCCTAAATAAATGCAATCATATTTTATTGTCACTCAACTTGTGACTTTAATCACTTTATGTAAAACAAAAATGCCTTCCATTCGGAAGGCTTTTTTTCTTGTGATCCCGCTGGTCCCGAAAGCTTTCGGGATCACTCAGGACCCACTAGTTTATGAGTAGTATGCTCTACTAGCAAAGAGTGATTGAAAGAAATGATTTATTTTTTTTGATAGTCTTTGAAAACAAAAAAGCCTTCCATTCGGAAGGCTTTTTTTCTTCTGATCCCGCTGGGACTCGAACCCAGGACCCATACATTAAAAGTGTATTGCTCTACCAGCTGAGCTACGGAATCTGATTTTGGTTAGCGTCTGGTCATGTAGGCCAAAAGCGGATGCAAAAGTAGTATTTCAAGTTTACCTTCCCCAAATATTTGGAATTATTTTTTGAAGGATTAATCAATCGACTGATATTCAGAGAGAATTACTTGTTCTTTTATTCTATTTTATGTCATTTTAGGCCTTTTCTTGACCTTTTTCGGCTGTTTCACCCACTATCGGAGCCCTTTCAAACGGCAAACTTCTGTCAAATTGGTAACGATATGTTTTGAAGGATCGCCATAATGTGGTGCCTAAGTTTTCGGCTATTTTGATCATTTTCGGATTAAAATCACCTACCCATGTTATGACCATGTCTTTGTATTTCTTCTTATCAATGATCGATTTCTCGCCAAATACGATCAACGCAGCATCGATTCCTTTTCCTTGCCATTCTTTTACAACCCCGAAAACTAGTCCGAGCATGCGGGTAGGAGGGTTCTTCCATTTGTTGTAAAGGAATTTCAATTTCCCAACTAAATTCAAATCGCCATTCACATATTTGAAAATTTGGTTCAACTCAGGAATATTCACGAAAAAGGCAATTGGTTCTTTCTTGTAGTAGATAAATAAGATAATATCTCTGTCCAGTACCGGTTTAAGTGATTTCATGAGCTTTTTAGCTGCCGACTCACTAATTTCCTTGAAGTGGGAATGTCCGCCCCAAGCTCCATTATAAACAGTTCTGAAGTCTTCAGCTACTTGATCCAATTCCATTCCGTTAATATCACGAAATTCGAAATTAGGATCGTCTTTCAACTGATTGTATTTACGATGAAATATTGGTTGCGCACTTACTTCTAATGACCTCCAGAAAACATATTGGTTGAAGTATGTCCCGAATCCGTATTTCTCAAAGAAATCGACATAATAAGCGGGATTATAGTTCATCTGGTATACAGGAGGTTCCTCGAAATTGCTGGTCATGCATCCCCAAAACATATTCCTGTCGCCGAAGTTCACCGGTCCGTCCATCGCTTCCATTCCTCGTTCTTCGAGCCATTTTTTGCATGCATCGATAAGCAGGAATGCCGCTTTTTCATCGTTAATACACTCGAAAAATCCCATTCCACCTGTCTTGAATGAAGTGGTGTCAACTACTCTCGGATTCACAAATGCTGCAACTCGTCCTATGGTTTTGCCCTCATTATTCTTTAAAATCCATCGAATAGCTTCGCCGCCTTCAGCGAAAATTTTATTCGTAGCAGGGTCAAATATCTTCTCGATATCTTGTCGCAAATTAGGCACCCAGTTTTTATCACCGGCGTAAATCGTGAACGGAACCGCGAAAAAAGATTCAATATCTTTCGCGTTTTTAACTTCAATTAATTGCATAATTTAGTTTGTTGATGCAAAAGTAGAGGAATAAGCTACATTTGCGCTCGTATTATGGTAACAAAAGTGGTAATAATTACCGGTGCTTCATCCGGTATCGGGAAATCTTGTGCCGCCGCCTTCTTGAAAAAGGGCTTTGCGGTGGTGATCAGCGGGCGAAATACTGCAAAACTGAATGAAGTAGCGCAATCTCTGGATTCTTCAGGAAGTCGTATTCTGGCCGTTACGGCCGATGTGAGCAAGGAAGACGATTGTAAGACACTTATTGCTTCGGCAGTAAAAAAGTTCGGCAGAATTGATGTATTGATTAATAATGCAGGTATTTCGATGCGTGCTTTGTTCGCCGATCTTGATTTATCGGTCATTCGCCAGTTAATGGATACCAATTTCTGGGGAACAGTGTATTGCACCAAGTTTGCATTGCCTTATTTGCTCGAAACAAAAGGTAGTGTTGTAGGTGTTTCATCGATTGCGGGGAAGAAAGGATTGCCGGGAAGAACCGGATATTCGTCATCGAAATTTGCGATGGAAGGATTTCTGGAGACATTACGTACCGAGAACTTGAAAAAGGATTTACACGTATTAGTTGCTTGTCCGGGATTCACGGCTACGGATATCCGAAATACTGCCTTGTCGGCCGATGGAAGTACGCAAGGGGAATCGCCTCGCGACGAACAAAAGATGATGACAGCCGATGAAGTTGCCCATGAAATATTTGTTGCAGTAGAAAAAAGAAAACGCGATTTGATATTAACCGGGAACGGAAAATTAACGGTGTGGTTAAATAAATTCTTTCCGTCGATGATGGATAAACTAGTATATAATCACATGGCAAAAGAGCCGGGTAGTCCGTTTAAATAAAAAAAAACATGAAAAATTATTTAGTAGTTATTGGATTCGCTTTATCATTGATGATGACTGCCTGCGAGCCACCACAAAATAAATTAAGAACGCGAATTGAAGAAGCAGAGATGAGTCTTTCAAATGATTCTTTAGCTGATATCTCTATTACAAAAGGAGATTCATTAATTGCAATGTATCTGAATTATAATGATCAATACAAAGACGATACGTTGTGTGCCGATTATTTTTTCAGAGCTGCTGATTTAAGTATGAAAATTGGGAAGGCTCAACAAGCTGTTGATCTTTATGGTAAAATTCAACGATTCCCGAATTACCGCAAGACAGCAAGAGCATTATTCTTGCAAGGATTCATATCTGAAAATAATTTGCATGACATAGAATCAGCGAAAGGATATTATGAAAGATTTCTTAAACAATATCCTAATCATGCAATGGCGGGTGATGTGAAATTAATGTTGGATAATATCGGTATCTCGCCTGAAGAAATGGTCAAACAATTTGAAGCAAAACTTGCTGCTCAAGATTCATTAGCCCATGCAAAATAATTGATTCGAAATGAAAAAAGCCACACGCAAAGAAAAATTCAACAAGCCTGAAGGAACTCCTAAATCAATGAAGATTAAAAAGGAGGAAGGCTTTGAGAAATACTATATCTGGATAGTTGCTGCATTGAGTTTTTTAATTTATGCCAATACATTGAAATTCGGATATGCGCTCGATGACTATGCTGCTATTCTCGAAAATAAAAGTACAATGAAAGGCTGGGCTGCCATTGGTGAGATTTTTAAAACCAGTTACCGTTACGGATATATCTTTGTGGCTGATGATCTTTATCGTCCGTTAACGAAGTCGGTTTTTGCAATTCAATGGGCATTGTCTCCCAATAAACCGTTTCTTTGTCATTTGACAAACGTTATTGTTTTTATGCTGACATGCGTTTTTTCATATCGTTTCTTAGTTGATATTTTAAAGGGTGATAAATCAATCGCTTTTGTCGTTTCTATTTTATTTGCATCGATGCCGATTCACACCGAAGTAGTATCGAATATTAAAAGTTTAGATGAGTTAATGGGAATGATGTTCGGAGTGTTGGCTATGCATTCGTTTTATCGTTATGCTTCATTAAATTCAACCTTACAGCTGATTAAAGGAAGTATCTTTTTCTTATTAGCAATGCTGTCGAAAGAATCGTCGATCACTCTTTTAGCGGTTTTTCCTTTGGTTGTTTATTTCTTCAGTGAAAAGAACATTAAAGAACTTATTGCTCCAACAGGTGCTGCCGCTGTTGCTGCAGTTTTATTTTTGATGATGCGTCAGAATGCTATAGGATTTAACCAATTTAGTTTGCCTCCTTCTTTTACCGATAATATGTTGATGGCTGCACCGGATGTGATTACTAAATATACGACTGCTATCTTTTTATTAGGACGATATTTGTTGAAGATGATTTTACCTCTAGGATTGACATTCGATTTGTCGTACCCTTCTATACCTTTCGCGGGAATCAGCGACATCGGATTCATCATTTCTGCAATTGTATTAACTGGAATGTTAGTAATAGCTTTAATGCAATTCAAGTCGAGAAATGTAATTTCATTTGCATTATTGTTTTTCTTCATTACAGCTTCTGTATCATCAAATATTTTTGTGATTATCGGAACACATTGGGGCGAGCGATTAATGTATTTACCGAGCTGGGGAATATCGTTTGCCCTTGTTTTAGGAGTAGCATATCTTATAGAGAAATATTCATCGATGAATAAAAAGTCGTTGGCAATGATCTTTGCACTACCTGTTGTAATTTATTCTGGAATGTCGATTGCAAGAAATCCTGTTTGGGAAAGCAATGAATCGTTATATCGTTCGGGATTGATTTCTGCTCCGAATAGCACCCGCGTTCAATATTATATGGGTAATTTCCTCATCAAAGAGGATGTATTAGCCGGCAAGACTCCACAACAGCAAGATCAGATTTTGAAAGAGGGAATTTCGTATTTGAAGCGCTCTGTTGAGTTGAATCCGACTTTTACAGATGCATGGAATCAAATGGGACTTGCATATTTCCGATTAAAGGATAATACAGCTGCCAAAGAAGCTTTTTATAAGGGAATTGAAACCAATAAAAATGAACCTACGATTTACAATAATTTAGGCAATGTTTTATTTGGAGAGAAAGATTATGCCGGATGTATTCAATTGTTCCAAAAAGCAGTTGCATTAAACCCAAATTACTCTGAAGCTTGGGCAAATATGGGAAGTGCTTATGGGATGATGGGGAACTATGATATGGCAATTCCGAATTTTGAAAAAGCAATAGCTGCCGATCCTAATAATCAATTGGCGAATTATTTCTTAGGTGTGACGTGGAGAAATAAAGGAAACGAAATGCTAGCAAAGCAATACCTCGATCGTGCTGAGCAATTGAAAGCTGCAAAAGAAGCAATGAAATAAATTACATTTCTTTTTCGAGTAGACGTTCGAGTTCTTCAGGACTTAAATTAGCATGAATACTTCCTTCAATTGCAACGCTTATTAATCCCGTTTCTTCAGAAACAATAATTGATATTGCATCACTTTGCTCGGTAATTCCCAAAGCGGCACGGTGACGCATTCCATAGTGAGCTGGCAAGTCTGTGTTTTCCGTTACGGGTAATACGCAACGAGCTGCTTTGATTTTATTGTTTTCGATAATAACTGCACCATCATGTAATGGAGAGTTCTTGAAGAAAATACTTTCTAAAAGTCGTTTCGATACATCAGCATCCATTAAGTCACCTGTTTCTTGAAAGAACTTCAAATCTGATGTTCTTGCCAATACAATGATAGCACCGGTTTTTGTTTTAGCCATCCCCGCACAAGCTTTCACAATGGGAATAATATTAGGTGCGGTAGCAGGAGCACTATTCCAATTCCATGGTAATAACTTACGCGTAAAGCTGTCTTTGCCGGCAAATGAATTACTTCCCAGTACTAATAAAAATCGACGGACTTCCTGCTGGAATACTATTATCAATGCCAATACACCAACGCTCATGAATTGTCCGAGGATAGCACCAAGCAATTGCATATCTAATATCTTCACGAACAAAAACCAAAGGACATACATCGAAACGATTCCGATGAATATATTCATGGCTGTGCCACCCTTCAGTAATTGATAGATTTTATAAAGCAGGAATGCAACAATTAGGATATCGATGATATCTAATAATCGCACAGAAATAAAGCCTACATGAAATAGTTCCATAATTACGAAAATACGAAATAATGACGATAAACTGCGGTCGCCAAAATCGCGTTGTTAACAGCAATTGTTATTTACTCTTTAGAAACGAGAGTTAGTTGTCCTCCTGCATCGGTCTTTATAAATCCATTTTCCAGCATCCATTGAATTACAGCAGTAACTTTATCGGGATGGATAGTTTGAATATGTTTCACCAATTCATGAGGCGATAATGATTCCTTTTCAAGATGAATGATAATACTTTCTTTTAGGTTCTCGAATTCGATCTCATTTAACTCCATTTTATTTAGTTCTCTGCAATAGTCGCAAGTGCCGCAACGTGTTAAATTTTCTTCACCGAAATAGGAGAGTATCATTATACTTCGGCACTGATGACTATTGGTGATGAAATTTTTAAAAGCATCAGCTCTTACTACGAATCTATTCTTACGATCTTCGAGGTATTCTTTGTTAATACGTAAGTATTTTATGTCTTCTCGATTGCAATTGAAAGTTATTCGCGGTTGATCGGTAGAAGGGAGGTAATTGAGTATCCCAAATTTGTTCAACTTTTGAAGTAAGTCAATTACTATTTTCTTGTCACATTCAAGTCTACGGGCGATTTCTGTTTCGCTTACTCTTACATAATCATCAAATATCCCTCCGTAACTTCTTAATAATACTTTAAGGATAGGTTCGTATTCTTTCCTTTCAACTTGGAATGCATACAAATCGATATTTTTAAGTAGTATTTTAATCCTTGACGGAAGAAATAACGATTCACTGAGCGTAAGATAGTCTGCGAGTTCGAGAATTTTCAGACAATTATAAGTCTTTACAGGATCTTGTTTATAGTTGGCACAGAACTGTAATAAATCGAACTCGTAGGTTTGTCCTTCGCCTGTTTCAAGAGGAATTTGCAGGTAATTATTGAGTGCTTGATAAACAGTTTTTATCTCTTCTACTTCGGGGAAATTGGTAATCTTTTTACGTTCCAGTTCCGCTAAATCGTTGTTGTTGTATAGTACAACTGCATAAGCCGGTTTTTCGTCGCGTCCCGCACGTCCTGCTTCTTGGTAATAGCTTTCGAGATCGTCGGGAAGATCGAGATGAATCACCGAACGAACATCGGGTTTATTGATTCCCATTCCGAAAGCATTCGTAGAAACGATTACGCGGATGTCATTTTTCATCCATCGATTTTGTTTCTCGGTACGTGTTTGGAAGTCGAGTCCGGCATGGTAAAAATCTGCTTTCACCCTTTGACTTAAAAGCCAGTTCGCGATATCCTGCGTTTTTTTCCGGTTGCGTACATAAATGATAGATGTACCTTGAATCGTATTTAAAATACGCATCATTCTATCATATTTATTGTCTTCATGTCGCACAACATACGATAGGTTAGAGCGTCCGAAACTCTTCGTAAATATTTTATAACCGGGTTTAAATTTTAATCGATTGCAGATATCATCTCGCACTTCAGTTGTTGCCGAAGCCGTTAATGCCATGATGGGAATATTAGGAAACATCTCTCTAATATTCGCAATTTCAAGATAAGGCGGACGGAAATCATATCCCCATTGAGAGATACAGTGAGCCTCATCAACAGCGATCATGCTCACAGGCATTTTTATAAGTTGTTCTTGGAAATAATCGCTGGCTAATCGCTCGGGAGAGACATATAAAAATTTGTAATCGCCATAAATACAATTACCCAATACGATTTCGACTTCCGATTTTTTCATTCCTGATACAATCGCTGCCGCTCTGATTCCCTTCTCTTTAAGTTGTTCCTCTTGATCCTTCATCAAGGCTATTAGTGGAGAAATTACGAGGCATAAACCATCTTTCGCTAAAGCAGGCACTTGGAAGCAAATTGATTTTCCTCCTCCGGTAGGCAATAGAGCTAACGTATCATGTCCTTCCATCACAGAACGAACAATGTCTTCCTGCAACGGCCTAAATTGATTGTAGCCGAAATATTGAGCGAGTACTTGATGGATTAAACTCATGGGAATTGCAGTTAATAAAAAGCTTTATTGAAAAAAATCCTTCTCACCGGAATGAGAAGGATTTTGCGTATGAATTCCTTAATAAATTAGAATGTTACAGTGATGCGATCAGGATCGATTTCGGCAGGACGCACTGTCATTACCGGAATCTTTGAGCCATTAATTACTTTAGACGCATAAGTTCCCATTAATAAACCTGTTAATCCTGATTCTTGCTCGGTCATCACTACCAGTAAATCTCCATGCAATTCTTCAGTTGCTTTAATGGTGTTTTTAGCAAGATCACCTGAATAGTAGTGAGCATTACAAGAAACGCCATGTTGGTTAAAGTAATCTTCCACTTGTTCAATTTTGATTTTGAACTTTCTCTGATAGTCTTCATTAGCAGATTGCATTAATCCAACAATTTGGACTTGTGCTTTGTAATAAATTGCTAGTTCAGCGGCAAAAGGCACTTTTTGACGAGATTCCTGTGAATCGTCGATAGGTAAGATGATTTTTTGGAACCCAATTCTGTTTGCATGAGTCTGGAACGACATTACCGGGCAATGTGCTTCTTGAACAACTCTGGTAGTATTACTTCCAAGAGTATAGCTGCTACCACTAGACCCATGCGTACCCATCATAATTAAATCGATATGGCTCTGTTTTGCCGTTGAAGCTATTTTCTTGTATATTTTGCCTACTTCAGTTAAAACATGAACAGTTACACCGCTCTCACTTTTGATTTTTTCTGATAATTCCGTTAACTTTTCGTTTGAAGCTTCTTCAACTTTCTTTTCGAATCCTGAAAAAGCATGTGATATAGAACTTGGAAATGTTGATGTTTCTACAATATGTAATAACACGATTTCTGCGTCCATTATTTTGGCCATGTTTATAGCATGGTCGAGACTTAATGCAGCAGTCTCTGAAAAGTCAAACGGAATAAGAATTTTTTTGATTTTGAATGTTCTGTTCATAGTCATAAATTTTATTTAAATTACGTATTCAGTTGTATCTTTTCTTTCCATCGGACGAATACTACAAACCGGAATTTCTGAATTGTTGATAATATATGCCGAAGCTGTTCCAATAAAGAAATCGGTGAATTCAAGTTCCTGCTGTGTCATAATAATTATTAAGTCGGCATTTACTTTGTCAGCATATTTTAGCACTCCTTCAGCAATATCATCGTCTTTAATAAATTCACCGGTACATTTAATTCCGCTGTTTTGGAGGAAGTCTAATACCTGGTTCATCTGACGAGTAAGTTTATTTATGAAGAATTCATCGTCAGTATCAACGATTGACATCACTTTAACAGATGAGTTGAAGAAAGTAGCAATTTCAATACACTTACCAACTTTTTCCTTGGTTTCTTTAGAAAGATCAAGAGGTAAAACTATCGTATTACAACCTTTGGTATGTTCTTTTCCTTTGATAGTAATTACCGGACAAGGTGCTTCGCCAATAACACGGACAGCATTTGATCCAATCATTTTCTTTTTCAAAGTGGAAGCACCTGAAGTTCCCATCACGATAAATGCTGCCTCTAGTTCAGTTGCAACTTCATTTACACAATCATAAATTTTACCCTTTTCAATGCGGGTTTTAATCTCTAATCCTGATTTTGCACGGGCTTCGTTCGCTAATTTTTCAAGTTCTACGCTAATTCCTTCTCGGTAAATCTTTTCTTTTTCTTCTTTATCACCGAAAATACTGATCATTGCCGAAAACATATCACCGTCTATTACATGAAGTAGGGTAATGTCCGATTTGGTTAATCGAGCAAGGTTATACGTCTGATTTAAAGCAATTAAGCATTGCTCACTAAAGTCGATTGGAATAACAATATGGTTTTGATAAGCGCACATCTAAGTTTAAATTTTATATTTGTTCTCTTGCAAAATTATTAGTTTTTAGCATATGTCGAAAATAGCAGAATCTGAGTTAATTCTCAACAAGGATGGAAGTGTTTATCATTTAAACCTTCAACCCGATGAAATTAGTGATATTATCATCAACGTTGGCGACCCCGATCGTGTTGCTTTAATCAGTAGTTATTTTGATACTGTCGAAGTTAAGAAAAATAAAAGGGAATTCGTAACCCATACGGGTACTTATAAAGGTCGTCGAATGACCGTTTTATCTACCGGAATTGGGACCGATAATATCGATATTGTTTACAATGAGCTTGATGCATTAGTAAATATTGACCTCAAAACCAGGACAATAAAGGATTCTTTGACCTCATTAAACTTGGTTAGAATAGGTACTTCGGGGTCGTTACAAGCCAATATTCCTGTTGATGGATTTGTTTGTTCTTCCTTTGGGTTGGGTCTCGACGGATTGCTAAATTTCTATAATTTGGTCAATAATGCTGAAGAATTGGCAATTATTGAGGCTTTTCGTGCTCATTTACCTAATAAATCGGTATTTCCTGAATCTTACTTGGCGAAAGCTTCCGATAAACTTGTTGCTACTTTATCTCCCGATATGTATGTTGGAATCACCGCTTCATGTTCGGGATTTTATGGTCCTCAAATGAGACAATTAAGATTAGCCCCATCTCGTCCAGATTTGATTGACAAGCTTACATCGTTCGACCATAACGGTCACCGAGTAACGAATTTCGAAATGGAGACCGGCGCGATGTATGGTTTAGCTAAACTTTTGGGACATCATTGTTGCTCAGTTAATGTTATTGTGGCTAACCGAATTGCCCAACAATACAGTACAAAAGCTGAAGAATCGATGCATAAATTGGTTGTAACGGTACTGGATCGCCTATCAAAACTGTAAGGTTTACTGATTAAGATCATTTAAAAATTTCTTTAATCCTGTATAATTGTTGCCTTTTGGCCGATTATACGGGATTTTTTTGTCACTTTTTGTTTTCTATTCGGTGTAAGAAATCGCTTTATTTAAAATGAACATTTCGACGGGTGGCTTAATTGTTGTTTGAATTTTTATACAAAAACAAACAAAAATGGAAAAGAATGTTCGTTATTTTATCGCTATAGTTGCTTTGCTGATTTTAAACAAGGCAAATGCAACTACATATTATTCTAAGTCCTCGGGTGGGAATTGGAATGATAACACAACATGGTCTACTACCGGTTATGGTCAATCGACTAACAGTGGCACCTATCCGAAGACAGGCGATTCCGCTTTGGTGGGAGATGGATATTTAGTATATGTAAACTTTAGTCCGACATGCGGATATTTGTCGATTGGACAAGGCTCATCAGGTATAGTTGAATTCACATCAACAGGTACTTTTACGCTCACTGTTCAAAACAATCTTCTTGTTAATTCAGGTGCAAAACTTTGGTATAATGGAAACAATACTAAAGCGCATACTTTATTAGAAGGAGGTGGTATCACTAATAATGGAGAAATAGATTTCTATTCAGATGCAAATGATGTTGTAAACATTACTTTTAATAGGACAACAAATGCTGTAGTAAGTGGAAGTGGCACCTTCGATTTAAATACTGTAACGTTAAATAAATCAACTTCTACTTCTTACACAATAGAAATAACCTCAACTACATTTGAAGCAGCAATTAGAGATCTGGCTCTTACATATGGAACCTATTATCACAATAATAGTAGTACGTATCAAGTGAATCCTTCTGGTTCAGCTTTTACTGTGAATTCTGATGTTAATGTCAAAGTAGGTTCGGGAATTTTGCATCTATCACCTAACAGTGATGATGTAACCCTAAGCGGCACTCTTACTGTTACGGGAGGTACTTTACGTATTGGTTCTTCAGCTGGGGCAGGAGGAATTAAATACGATAAAATAGGAGCATTTACGCCTAAAATGGATATTACCGGAGGAACTCTTGATATTTATGGTGGATGTACTTATAAATCCGGAGCAACATCTGACCCTGTTTATTTTACTATGACGAATGGAACTGTTTATTTAAATACAGGGTCTACAGGAACTTCAGGAAGTGTATTTAATTTGAATGATGTTGCAGGAAGTACATTTATAATAGGCGGAGGATCGATTATACTTTCACAAAACAATACTACAGGAACTTCAATAAATGATTTCTCTGTTTGTTGTAGTAATGGATCAGTAAGCGTAGGAGGAGGAACAGTACAATTTGGCGACGAAAATACTACTGATAATTCTGTATTTACATTTGTTCCTTCTTCAGGAGTCGTTCTTCCTTCTATAAGGATAACCGGGTCGTCATCATCCTCTGCAACACTACAACCGGGAAATAATTCAACCGATGATATTAAAGCACTTAGTTTGTACATAGATTTAAATAAAACCCTCGATATTCAATCGGCTGCAGGTTCAACCAATGATAGCCGATCAGTAATTTTAACATCAACTATCGATGGCGTAACCGCATTTTATAATGATGGAGCTTTTAATAATCGTACAGGATCATTGGTAATGTTGGCAAGTGAAGCGCAAGGGATTGCAGGTGGAAGTACATATTCTTTGAATAATTTAACAATCAATAATTCTAGTGGAGTACAAGTATCTTCAATTGTGGAAATTTCCGGTGTACTATCTCTTACGAACGGAATGGTATCGGTGGTAAGTGGTGGTAATATTGATATGTTAACCGGTTCATCGAATGGTATAGGAAGCTCTTCTTCATTTATTGATGGCAGTTTCTCGGTTCGAATAGCTTCAACAGCTGATGAAATTGTTAACTTTCCTATAGGAAAAGACGGGGCCTATAAACCTGTTTCAATTACAGTAAAACACGCTACTGCAGCTCCGGTAACATATACAGCTGAAATGATAAATACTTCAGCTCGTGACTTGAGTTATATTGTGCCGGGGTCATTGAATAAAGTATCTGACTTTAGGTATTATATCTTCAGTCGTAGCGGTGCAGCGGGATTAACCTCAGCATCAATTACATTGTACTACGACACTGATGATGGTGTAACGGATGACTCGTACTTGAGGGTGGCATCATATGACGGTTCGGGATCATGGATAGATGAAGGTGGTACAGGAACATCTAATCCTAGCGGGTCAATAACCATTAGCGGTTTAACATCATTGAGAACTATATATACATTAGGGAATTCGGTTGGGGGAAGCAATCCGCTGCCTGTAAACTGGATTTCATTTGATGCAAAAAAGATAGCATATAGTGTAAATCTTACATGGGCTACTTCATCAGAATCGGGCGCCGATTATTATTTAGTTGAACGATCTAAAGACGGGTTCAACTTTGAAACGATGGGTAAAGTAAAAGCTGTTGGTAACTCTGTTGTGATTAACAAATATTACTATAATGATAGTTATTACTTGCCGAATACTGTTTACTATCGTTTGAAACAAGTCGATGTAAACGGGAAATATTGTTATACTTCAATACGAGCGGTACACTCAGATATTAAAAGTGCAGGGACAAACTTTTATCCGAATCCGGTTTCCGGAAATACAATGCATGTTTACCTCGGAAATAAAGCTCAAAATACGATAAATGTGGTTATGTATTCAGAGTCCGGTAAAATATGTTCTCAATCTACATATTATAATTGCAATGACATACTGAATATACAAATTCCTGACACGATTAAATCAGGTTTATATAAGTTTGTTTGCTATGATATTAATGACAATAAGATTGCCGATTCAGGTGTAATCGTGGAGTAGGATTTCGAAAATTATTGATACAATAATCCATATAGTTTGTTTATTTTTACAAGTATGCATGATGCAGAATTAGCACGTGCATACTTTTTTTATTTTGCATCTGATAAGCCATATTTATCTCATTTTTTTTAAAATCTTACAAATGTGATATTTCTATTGATTAGGCGTTTTTCTTGCTGTAGAAGCATGCATATTTGAATCACCAACTAATATGTCTAATTTATCTAATATGAGAACTCTCATAAAGCCGTATCTAAAAGTCCATTTAATGGCACTGGCATTTGTTCTTGTTTCAGTAGGAAATGCTTCCGCCGTAACCTACTACTCCAGAACGAATAACGGAATGTGGAAAAATCCAACCACATGGTCAACTGTTACTTATGGAAATACTACAAATACCGGTACCTATCCACAGCGTGGAGATATCGTATTTATTGGTAATGCCTACACTATAAATGTTGATACCAACGTAGTGGTAACCAATTTGACTATTGGGCAAGGTGTTTCTGGAAAGTTGTTTTTTCCTTCCAATACAATTAGAAGTATCACTGTTAATGGGAATCTTACCATTAATAAAGGTGCTCAATTCGCTTATGCCGGGAATAATACCAAAACTCATAGTTTATTTATTAGTGGAAATCTAATAAACAACGGACTTCTGGATTTATATTCAGATGCCAATGATTTGGTTAATTTAACATTTAATGGGAAAGTGAATTCAACCGTTAGTGGTACTGGAACATTTGATTTAAATACGGTTACATTATTTAAAAATACTTTAACAACTTATGAGTTGAATGTACAAGTGAGCAGTTTTGAAACAGCCGTCAGAACATTGGTTCTTACCTATGGGACTTATGTGCACAATAACACTGGTAATTTCCAGGTTAATCCGTTCGGAGGAAATTTTACAATTCCTGTTGATGCATCCGTAACTGTTCCTGTTGGTATTTTGGCTCTCTCTCCACGTAATCAATATTTATATCTTGAAGGTAAAATTAATGTTACTGGTGGCACTGTTACAGTTGGTAGTACGGCAGGAAATGGGGGAATTAGATATTATAAAAATGGGACTTCAATTGCCGCAATAAACATATCATCCGGACAATTATCAGTGTATGGTGGAATTACAAACCGAATTGGCTACGCAACAGACCCATTTGTATTAAATATTACAGGTGGATCTATATTATGTAATTCAGGTACGACAGGCACAACTGACCCATTGCTTCATATGAATAACAATGCTTCCAGCGCATTTAGAATGTCAGGAGGAAATATTGTATTTCAAAAGCCTAATAGAACAGGAAGTACTGTTGCCGACTTTGATTTGAACGGAACTGCCGGAGCAGTGGCGGTTACTGATGGTACAGTTCAATTTGGCAATGCTTCAACTTCGGCAGGTGCTAAATTTAATTTTGTGCCGTATTCAGGTGTAGTACAACCCAATTTTAAAGTGTCAGGTCCGGCAGCATCTACTGTATCTTTATATACTTCTAATTCATCTACATCAGATTTTAGCTTATTAAGCTTGAATATTGAGTCATCAAAAGTCTTTGATATAAATTCTATTAGCGGAACGGCAGGATCTTCAAAAGTTATGACGTTAACTCACAATTTTGATGGTATTCATGGCTTTTATAATAATGGAACTTTCAACGCACGAAATAGTACAGTTTTAATGCAGGCACCCGAAGGACAGTGGATTGGTGGTTCAGTTACAACTACTTTTTATAAACTTTCTATAAACAATCCATTTGGTGTTAGTATTGGAGCACCTATAAATATCAGCAATTCGCTGACATTATTCAATGGAATTGTGTATACAACATCCACTAACATAATTACATGTCTTGCGAATTCATCAGCTTCAATTGGCTCCTCAATTGCTTATATTGATGGACCTCTTGCGCAAGTGGTAGCATCTTCAACTGCTAAAACATTGAATATTCCTCTTGGAAAGAATGGTGTTTACCGTCCTATGATATTAGCAATTCGTCATACAAATTCTACATCGGTTACATATGTAAGTGAAGTAATGGCTTCATCTGCTCGATCAATGTCATATACATTACCATCAACATTATCTTGGGTGTCAGATGTTAGATATTATAATATTAATCGAACAGCAGTAGCAAATCTTGCAACAGCTCGTTTAACATTAACGTATGGAACAGACGATGTAGTTACAAATTACTCAAATCTTCGCATTGCGCGTGATAATGGAACGACTGCCTGGATAGATTTGGGTGGTTCAGGAACTGCCAACGGCTCGGGAAATATTACAAGTACAACATTCTCAGGTTTCAACAGATATTTCACATTGGCAAATTCATCAAGTGGTTCAAATCCCTTGCCAGTAGAGTTTGTTGCCTTTAATGCAATAGGCAAGAGAGGAAATGCATTATTAGATTGGAGTACTGCCAGTGAAAAGGATGCTGATTACTTTGAAGTACAAAAAAGTAAAGATGGAAAGAACTTCTATTCAATTGGAAAAGTTTTGGCACATGGAAATTCAACAGTTATGAATTACTACAATTTTGTTGATGCTAATATTGGAAACGGAGTTTTTTACTATAGAATAAAGGAAATTGATTATAACGGGGAGTATCTTTTAACCGGAATTAAAGTTGTTAAGCAATCTCAAGTTGGAGTTGTTGCGCTTTACCCAAATCCTGTTTCTAATGGCACATTCTCGGTTGTTATGCCCGAAGACCGTGTAGGAGTATGTCATGTAGTTTTATATGATAATTCAGGCCGTCTGGTTTACGAAGAATTAACTTCTGATTATAACAGTAAGTTTACAGTTAGCAGTGAGCAATTGTTTCCGGGAAGTTATTCTGTGAAAATCACAGATTCTGCAGGAAACGAATGGCAAAATAGAATTGTTGTGATGTAATAATTCAACTACTGCTCGATTATTGGTATAAGTTTGTGTATTTTTGTGACATAAATTTTTGTCATGATTGCTACTGTTTCTTTTAATATTTCCGATAAAGCTAAAGCTGAGCATGCATTTACAATTCGTAGAATTGTATTTGTAGAAGAGCAAAAAGTTTCGAGAGAAGAAGAATATGATTCTTTTGAAGATATTGCTACTCATTATTTGGCTTTAGTTGATGCTATCCCGGGTGGTACTGCTCGATGGAGAGTAACAGATAATGGCGTAAAGCTTGAGCGCTTTGCTGTTTTACCTGCTTTCCGTAATCGTGGAGTTGGTTCCACATTGGTAAATGCAGTATTAAAAGATGTATTGCCATTGCAAAAAATGATTTATTTGCATTCGCAGGTGTCTGCGATGAATTTATACGCTAAAGCCGGATTTGAGCCGGAAGGCGAGCTTTTCTATGAAGCAAATATTCCACATTATAAAATGATCTATAAGGGCGTTTAGCCCTTTTCTTTATTTATGAAATCTACTAAAGACTATTCAGTAATTTGGCAGATTGCTTGGCCTATTATTTTAAGCAGTCTTGCCAATACCGTAATTAATTTTACGGATGTAGCTTTCGTTGCACGAGTTGGTGAGAAGGAATTGGCTGCCTCTGCGTTGGGTGGCGTTTTTTATTTTGTGCTGGTTATGATTGGTATCGGATTCGGTATCGGATTGCAAATTCTAATCGCTCGTAGAACCGGAGAAAATAGAAATGATCTTGTAGGTGAGATTTTCGACAACGGAATTCTTTTGATGTTGTCGTTTACGGTTTTGATGGAGTTCCTGGTTTACTTGCTCATGCCATCATTTATTCATCTGGTGATATCAGATCCGGGCGTTGCTGATGCTTGTGTTCAGTATTTATTTGCTAGGACATGGGGATTGTTTTTTATGATGGTGTTAATTGCACTTCGCTCTTTTTATACCGGATTAGCATCAACCCGTATTATCACTTATACAACTTTGGTGATGATGGTTCTTAATATTTTGTTTAATTACTGCCTTACTTTGGGAAATTGCGGATTCACCGCTCTTGGAATATTTGGTAGTGGACTATCGTCTGCTTTGGCTGAAGCCGCTGCAGCTATCTATGCAATTATTTATACCTTTAGACATACTGAGTTCAGGTCTTTCGATTTATTTCGTTTTAAAAAATTAAGTATTCCACTTGCAAAACAGATCTTTTCTCTTTCGGCACCCATAGTATTTCAACATTTGATTTCAATGATGGCTTGGTTTACTTTTTTTGTTTTAATCGAAAGACTTGGATCACATGAATTAGCAGTTTCAAATATTGTTAGAAGTATTTATATGGTGCTTATGACTCCAATTTGGGGCTTTTCACAAGCTGCAAATAGCATGGTTTCAAATTTGATAGGTCAGAATAAAGTAGAAGAGGTAATTTCACTGATTAAACGTGTTTCATTTATGAGTTTGATTACGGGCATTTTCACAACTGCATTGTTTTTATTGTTTCCTCAATTTATATTTCATCTTACAACTTCAGATAACGCATTAATAAGTCATGCCACAAATAGCTTTTATGTAATTTGCCTTGCGACTGTTATCTTCTCTGTAAGTATGATTTTACTAAGTTCAATCTCAGGTACCGGAAGCACCAGAGCGGCTATGTTTATTGAAATATCGAATATCAGTATTTACTTGATTTATATTTTCTCTTGCTCATTTGTTTTTAATGCTTCTGTTGAACTAATATGGTGTTCTGAAATAGTATATTGGCTATTAATGGGTATCTTTAGCGCCGGATATCTT
>JAKPPP010000025.1 GCA_029547265.1 Bacteroidota bacterium | reverse complement strand
CTCCCAGGCTAAATCATCGAGACGTTGTTTCACTCCTCCTTGGTGATGCATTCGGTTAACATTCGCGATCCCCGACTGAATTGCTTTTATTTCATCGTTGGATAACTTCATGACTGCTGCCGCATCTTTATTTTCCCCTTTCGATGCCAAGAAACGAACCAAAGGATACAAATGTTGGTAGCCGTAAGCATTGTAATCGTAGGCAGAAGTTCCGGTGCGAGCACGCCATGCAGCATCGACTTCATATTCGCATACGTTAATCCAAACCGGATTACCATTCTCGATATCTTGCTTTTCCTTGTACTGATTGTAATTATTCCCCATTGCGGTGATAATTCCAAGATGAAATTTATCGAAGTTGATTGGCTCTATCGATTTCACAAACAAGAAGTCGAACAACTGCGACGACATCCAGCATCCTGCTGCAATTAAGACAACAAAGGCTCCTTTTAAAACTAGGTTTGATTTTTTACTGAAGAGTTGATAAACTAAAAGAATGAAAATTGCTCCTGCAATAATTAACAATCCGGTTATTGACTCAATCAATATCAAAAAATAAAAGAACCATATTAGTGTTGCAAGCAAGGAAATTTTAAATGCCACACTCGTGGATTTGAAAATAAAATAAATGGCAATGGCCATCGAAGTACAAACCAATAATGCCAAACGAATATGTGAAATAAACGGAGAAATATCTCTGATATCATGTATTACTCGCTTGCTGAATCCAAGATAAATTCCGAAGCTAATTAAGGTTGATACTATTACGGCTGCCATCACTACTTTCAGTACGTTTCGGTACTGCGTGACCGTTAGTTTAGGCATAGTTAAGAAAAACAAAGGCATCAAGAGTAATGGTGCTTTGATACGAATATCGCTCCAAGCATATTTGAAGTCGGTGGTATTCCATAAACCAAGAAAATGAATAAGGAATAGTCCGGCCAGGGCCCAAAAAATTGCTTTATTCTCGCTGAATTGTTTTTTCTTTTCAGCCCAATCGCCACTCAGCAACCATCCTCCTGCCATAAAAAACTGGCCCATGCTCATCCCGAATTTCGACAATGGCATAGATGCAGCGATCAGCATTATGCCGACAAAGAAAGCCGACTTTCCGAAGGATGAAATAGTAATGGCTGATTTCAAACGTTGCGCTATCGTTGGTGATTACTCCTTAAACGAGCGATTCATGATTGAAGTATAAACAGCAGGATCTTTTAATGCACGAACAGCTGTTTTTATTTCAGGATCAGAAAGAAAACTATTCTCTGTTCTACCATCTTGGTAATAGTAACGCGAAACAATTTCATTCTCAAGAAGCCATTTGATCTCTTGTTTATGCAATTGTAAGTCGGCATTTTTATCGCTCTTCAATTTATTTTTTACTGCTTCGTAATCGTCTTTAATTGAAGCATAGTAATTTTCTTTCTCTGCCTTCTCTTTTAAAATATCTAACTGGCGTTCGCTATCGGTTACATAATCGTATTCTTTCGAATTCAACCAAGAAATAAAGTCGTTGTATTCTGCATCTGTTAACACAAAATCTTTCGCCGGTTTAATCGTCGGATTTTTCAATCGATATAAGGTAGCGTAATCGAAGTACATATACTTCAATGCCAATGTTTGAGCGATGCTGCTATAAGTAACTATAGAGGTAGTGTAATCAGGATTAATACCTCCACCATCGTACACTTTTCTTCCGTTTTTAGTTTTGAATTCCGACATCAACGAATCAGGAACTTTACCTACGCTGCCATCAGGATTTCTGTGTGTGTAGTCGAGCGCTTGAATACATCTTCCGCTAGGAATATAATACTTAGCGGTAGTAACTTTTAACTGCGCGTTGTAAGCCAACGGACGAGTTGTTTGCACTAACCCTTTTCCGAAAGTACGTTGACCAACGATAGCTGCGCGATCGAAATCTTGCAATGATCCGCTAACAATTTCAGATGCTGAAGCTGATCCGCTGTTCACTAAAACCACCAGTGGAGTTTTAGTATCAACAGGATTATTTAATGTTTTATAAATCTTATCCCAGTCTTTAACCTTACCGCGAGTGCTCACTACTTCCTGACCTTTATCGACAAAAACATTTACGATATTGATAGCTTCGTTAAGTAATCCTCCCGGGTTTCCTCTTAAGTCGAGAATTAGTCCCGATACTTTTTTCTTCTCGGTTAATTCCTTCACAGCATCTTTCACTTCTTGTCCGGCATCATCAGTAAAACTCGACAAACGAATATAACCTACGTTATTTTCAATCACGCCGTAGTAAGGAACATTTTTAATTTGAATTTCTTCTCTCGATAACGTTTTAGTAATTGTTTCGCTTCCGGTCAAAGTAGGGCGAGCAACAACAATACTGATATTTGTTTTAGGAGAGCCTTTTAACATTTTGCTCACCTCATCATAACGTAATCCTTTTGTTTTCTTTCCGTCGATAGAAACGATAACATCACCTGCCATCAATCCTGATTTCTGCGCAGGAAAACCTTCATAAGGATCAGTAATGATAACATCATTATCGCGTTGACCAATTAACGCACCGATACCACCGTATTGACCTGTTGTCATGAAACGATAATCGTCGGCTTCCGATTCAGGAATAAAAGTAGTGTAAGGGTCGAGGCTTTCGAGCATATCGTCGATACTCTCGCGCACCATAGCTTCGGTATTGATCGGATCTACATAGTACACTGATAATTCGCGAAGGATAGTTGTATAGATATCGAGATTACGACTAATCTCAAAGTAATTATCATCAACCGCCTTGAAGGACAGAAAAACGGTACCCGTAAGGAGTACGATCATCCATAATTTTAAACGACGAAAACTGTTTTTTAAGCGTGATAGCATAGATAAAGCTTGTCAATTATTTTAAGGTACAGGATCGTAACCATGTCCGCCCCAAGGGTGACAAGATAAAATCCTTTTTAATGTTAGCCAACCACCTTTCAGCGGACCATATTTGCTGATGGCTTGTACTCCGTACTCCGAGCAAGTCGGGGTATATCTGCAAGCTTTTCCGAGGTGCGGAGAGATGGCTCCTTTATAGAACCTGATCATTCCGATCATCAGTGAGCTTAGCAGTCGGCGCATTTTCGGTAGTTAAACGTCGTAAAAGTATTATTATTTTATCTTCTGTTTTACGAAAAGATACAAGGGTATTGCACTGAGAAATGAACAATATAGCCAAGCCTACTTGATGTTGGCGGCAATAATCGAGGATAGGCTGTTTATTGAGGCGGAAAGCTTCGCGCATGAGGCGTTTCATGCGGTTACGGTCGACGGCCTTCTTCATTTTGCGCTTAGGAGCCGACACTCCCACCCTTACGGGCTGCTCTTCATTGTATGGTATAGTGGTGAAAACCATACGGAAAGGCGATTGCCAAAGTCCGGTACCCTTTTCGAAAAGGCGATCCATCACCTTCTTACTCTTGATACGAGCGGAGGCAGGCAAGGTAAAATCTTTTCGAGGCTTTGTTGGCGTAACCATATTATGAATTCCGAAAAATACAAAAGCCCACGATGAACGCGGGCTTCTGACGATATTTTTTGGTTGAAATTATTTATTCTTTTTTAGGTAATTCTCAATACTCATCGTCATTGACGGCGCTTCAGGAATTGGCGCTTGGATATCGAGGCGCAAGCCTGCTTCGAGAACCGCTTGAGAAGTGGTTTGTCCGAAAGCAGCAATTAATGTTGTATTCTGTTGAAAATCAGGGAAGTTCTTGTATAATGATGCAATTCCGGCAGGACTGAAGAACACTAACATATCGTATTTCACATCGGCAAGATCGCTCAAGTCGCTGCAAACAGTTTTGTACATTGTTGCTTTAGTGTACTCAAAACCATGAGCACCCAAAGTATCGGTAATTTCTTGCTTTGCGATATCGGAACAAGGAACCAAGAATTTATCTTTCTTGTGTTTCTTAAGTACTTCCAATAGATCGTTGATATTCTGTTTTCCGTAGAAAATTTTACGTTTACGGAAAGTGATATACTTCTGAAGATAAAATGCTGTTGCCTCTGAAATACAGAAATATTTCAGCTCTTCCATATTGGTGATACGCATCTCTTGACAGAGACGGAAAAAGTGATCAACGGCATGACGGCTAGTCAAGATGATAGCTGTATGCTCGGTGATATTAATGCGATCTTTACGAAAATCCTTCGCCTGAATTCCTTCTACATGAATGAATGGTCTGAAGTCAATCTTTAGAGAATACTTCTTAGCCAAATCATAATAAGGAGACTTTTCAGTTTCCGGTTTCGGTTGAGTTACGAGTATAGATTTAACTTTCAAGGGCTGCCGCAGGATTAATTGAACCCGATAAGGTGTTACCGGTTTTTTCGAAGTGCTTCCTCTAGAGCGTACTTAGCTTCCAGATAATCAGGAGAGGGGCGATTTCGAAAGCGCAAAGGTACAAAAACAAATAGAAAAATGAGAACCCGGGTATTCCTATCCAAATTCCGATAGCACGAATGAGTCGGTAAAGGAACATGGCAGCAATTATGAAGACCGAAATTTGAATGGTAACTTCTCTTACGGCGGCCGGAGAATAGGCTAAAATAATGTTCACGGGAAGGAGTATTAAACCTACCATCATTACCATCAAAAAGATATTGAAGATATAGAGTGCGACAGGCCGTTCTTGGTTAAATACCGAGCTGAATATTCTTAGTATCACCATTTTAGATGAATAAGCTAAAGCGACGGCGACGGCTAATAGAACAAAACGAATGAGGCCTTTTTGCAGCCAAGTGATTTGCCAATTGTAGTGAACACTTAGTTGATATAAGTATAGCCCGGCTAACAAATATGCGATGGTAGAAAGCACCAATGAAGCACGCTGCAAGAGCACACTTTCGTCGCGAACAATTTGGTTAGTGGCGGTAATATTGAAGTATGCCGAGAGTAATTGTTTGAAGATTCGGTAGTAGAAATACCTAAACCAAGTAAAAAAACCGATGAGTGCAATTAAGGAAATAGTGAACCAATCGCTCACAAAATCATTTAACGGACGAGCATTGGGGTGTTGAGGTTTCAAGGCATGTCCTTTGAAAATCCCGGGGCCATTGAGCGGCAGATTCTCTGCATATGCCGTATCCGGTTGATCTTCAACGGTACTGTCGTTATCCTGAAAGCGAAACGGTCGACTGGTAGCTCTCAACAATGAATCGGCATGCAACAACGTATCAGTTGTTGATGTAGTTATGTTAGTAGCAGGTAGTTGTTGTGACATTCAGGAATAATCGTAGCTGCAAACCTACCAATAAGTTGCTATCTATTAAAATTAAGTGATGTTCTATTTATGCGAATCTATTCTTGAGATTCCTTCAGCATTTCCTTGTCTTTTTTAAGATGGAAGGCGCGTGAAATTGTAAAGCTGAAGCGCATGCCTCCTTTCGACCAAGTATCCACTGTATCGGTGATATATTCTGTTTCGGTGATAACCGAAGCATTGGTAAACATGAGGGAAAAAACATGTCCTCCGGTTTCAAACTCAACGCCCAATCCCAGTGGATTATAAAACCCATATTTATTTCCAATTCCTCTTACATCCCCTAAGTTAAAAACATAATCTCCGATCACCGACATACTATTTGTAATTCTTATTTTTCCTCCCAATCCACAAGATAAAGCAAGATTATCTTCATAGCTTTCTACAAAGTTATGGTACACCATTCCTGGCACTAATTCTAATGAAATGCGCTTTGAGAACTTACGTTGTAAAACAAGTTGAGAAGAATATGCGAATCGACGGGAGAATTCTTCCGATGACGAAGGATTATCAAAAATTAATCGGGGATCATCCTTTGTTGAAAACGTCATATTAGCAAATAATGCAGCTGTAAACGGAATGCTGTTATTACGACGCTGACGAAGAAAGCGATACTTACCCGACAGCTCCCAATTTTCATGATTTTTAGAGCGCGCAAAGCCAACATTTAAGTTATCGGTAATACCGAAATCGAAACCGATTCGAATATCACTCGACTCATCAAATCCCCAAATATTATGATAAGAGCTTTTGCCGTTTGTAGAAGTTCCGATAGCTCCAAATCGATGTGTGATGCGGACATCCATCAATTGCTTTCCGAGTAATTCAGCAGTTTGGAGATTAATAATTTTAATTGTTTTGAAGGCAGCACCTACAGGGCGTTTATAGGTAGAACTATCACCTTGCTGCAACATTTTTAAAAGATCATCTTGAGCAAACGCCGTTGTTGACCATCCCGAAAGAAGGTAAACAAGAAATAGGTGAATGAAATATCGGCTGCTATTTTTCAAGAGATGAAATTGGAGCATAAAAGTCTGAAAAAACTATTTAGCAACCAACATATCCGTTGTCGATCCACTCTTCTATTTTATCCTTATCATCATGCTGCAATCTGGCATCAACAGGCATATGTAAGGGATCGTTCAATGGTAATTCTAATCGATACATCAATTCTGACTCTCCATTGTCTTCTTCTTCAATAACTGCCTTTAACTCTATGAAGCTGTTAAAGTTGGGAGTAGCTTGATGTCCGTCATGACAACCGCTGATAGCGCAATTTGCAACTATTATTGGCTTAATTTCACGAGCATAATAAGTAGTATCACACTGATTATTGGTAACAGTAGGTTCGTATTTATCTTTTACGCACCCTGATATTACCATAAGTAGCACCACCGGAAAAATTAGATATTTGAAGAATTTGGTCATTATGATTTGTAACGGTATACTAAGATATGGCAAATGTAACTCAATTCTATGCCCAACCCCTGACTTTGTACCAGAACAAGGCAAAAAGCTCTCTGTAACAGATTACTTGGTATCTCAAATGGTTCCAGAACTGGTAGCGAAGCTGAATGCTTTCGCCGACTTCGGGCAATGGAATGTTCCTTCCGCCCAAGTTTTTGTCGTGGTATTCGAGTTGCTGAGGGCCGGAGGCATTAAAGGTTGATTGTCCGCCCAACTGTTTAAATCCAGCCTTTCGAAAAGTAAGTATTGACCTGCGCATATGCTCCGGACTAGTAACAATTACACAAGGCTCATTTACGATTTCAGGTCGCATTACAATCACGTTAAGCGCTTCTTCTCTTGTATTTTTCCCCCTAGTTTCGAGATAAATGCGGCTACTGTCGATACTACGTTCCATCAAGTCGGTCATGATACCATAAGCATCAGTTTTATGAACCTCGACATAATCGGCTGCCGGTTGAGTTACAAAAACATCGCTGCCGGGAAACTCTTTGGCAAGTTTAGCTGCATAAAAGCTACGCATCATAGCCGATTCGCTCGGATACCCTGATCCACCCATAATAATGATATGCTTGGGCGTAAAATGATATTCGCTAACTGATTGACCTAGCCAATTATACAAGTAAAAAGGACCTGTTGTGAAGGCAAAACCTAAAATCATTAAAAAGAGAACGCCGGCAGTAATTAAGCTCCTTTTCAGGAATTTTTGCGTTCGTTCAATAATTTGCTTTTTCATTAACAAGGGCTGTGGAGGAAAATCCTTCTATACAGCTACGAACTTAAAGGTTTGAAACGGTATTCTATTTAGTTTTACACGCAACCTGTAAACACTACAATGTTCAAATCCATATTATCGGCGGCACTGGTGATAAGTGTGTTTTCCGCCTGTCACTCAAAACAGAAAAACGTAGAAAAAACTATGCATAACATCGATCATCACTCTTTCGCTAAGCCGGAAGAAGCGGTAGTGAAACATCTTAAACTCGACTTAAACGTTGATTTTGCCTCGAAGCAACTATCGGGATATGCTGAATTATCAATCGAAAACATTGGAAAAGTAAACACCCTCCACCTCGACACGCGCGACTTAACCATCGATTCCGTTTGGCTCGATGATAATATGCCTACATCATTCGAATTAGGAAAACCGGTAGAGTTTTTAGGAAGTGACCTAGCGATTGCAATAAAACCGACTACTAAAAAAGTGAGAATTAAATATTCAACATCTCCTAATGCTGCGGCTGTTCAATGGTTAAGTCCTGAACAAACTGCAGGAGGGAAAACGCCTTTCTTGTTTACGCAAAGCCAAGCGATTCTAGCACGTACATGGATTCCACTTCAGGATAGTCCGGGGGTGCGTTTTACCTATAGCGCATCGATTACTTGCCCGCCGGATTTAATGGCTGTAATGAGTGCAGAAAATGATACTGTTTTGCACGCCGATGGGAAATACAATTTCAACATGCCTCAAGCAATTCCTTCTTACTTGATGGCCCTCGCAGTTGGCAATTTCAAATTCCATGCCTATGATAACAGAAGCGGTGTTTTCGCAGAGCCGGTAACGTTAGATAAAGCAGCAAATGAATTTATCGACTTACCAAAAATGATTGCTGCTGCTGAAGAATTATATGGCCCATATGCATGGGGACGATATGATGTATTGGTTTTGCCTCCTAGTTTTCCTTTCGGAGGGATGGAAAATCCTCGTATCACATTTGCAACACCTACGATTCTTGCGGGAGATCGTTCATTAGTATCGTTAATCGCGCATGAGTTAGCACATAGTTGGAGTGGAAATTTAGTAACGAATGCTACTTGGGATGATTTCTGGTTGAATGAAGGATTTACAGTATACTTTGAAACGCGTATCATGGAGAAGTTATATGGTAAAGATTATGCCGATATGTTAACCGTATTAAGCAAAGGAGAACTTGAAAATACGATTAAAGAATTGGGGAAAGACAATCCCGATTCACACTTATACTTAAACTTAAAAGATCGTGATCCTGATGATGGTATGAGTGATATCGCTTATGAAAAAGGAAGGTGTTTCCTTACTACTATTGAGATGGCTGTAGGTCGTGAGAAGTGGGATGCATTTCTTAAAAAGTATTTCGCGGAGCATGCGTTCCAGAGCATTACTACAGATGTCTTCCTCGACTATTTGAATAAAGAATTAATACATGATGATGATGCATTAAAATCAAAAATTAATATTGATGCATGGGTATTTGGTCCGGGATTACCTGCTAATTGTCCGGTGATTACATCTAAAGCATTAGATATGGCAGGAACAGCAGCAGAACAATTTAAGAAAGGAACGCCGGCAAAAGATTTAGTTGTAGAAGGATGGAATACACATCAGTGGTTATATTTCCTTCGTCAATTGCCTGAGAAAATGGATGAGAAGCAAATGAAAGATTTAGATGCGGCATTCCATTTCACTGCATCAGGAAACGCTGAGATAAAATGTGATTGGTTGTTACATACAATCAACAGTCAATACAAAGAAGGATATAAAGCACTCGATGAATTTTTATGTCATGTAGGAAGAAGGAAGTTCGTTAAACCACTATTCGAAGCAATGATTGCTACTCCGGAGGGAAAAGAAATGGCGAAAACGATTTATGCAAAAGCACGTTCAGGATATCATGCAGTAACGATGCAGACTATTGACGACATGTTAAAATAAGAAAGGGATATTAGCTACTGTAATGGATGAATTCTGGCAATTATATTATCCATAGAACATTCGAACAATTTTTTCAATAATTGATTAAATTTATAAGATTATTTAAAAGGCAACTCAAATGAGTTGCCTTTTTTTATTAATCTGCTTAATTAAATACATGCGATTTATTTCACAAATTCAAAAACAGACACCATCTTGTAGATTCTTACTTTGTAAATTTTTTCATAGGTTATTAACAATTCGTTCGAAAATGAAGATTCAATATATTTGGGCGCATTTACTAAACAATATATATTTGCATCATAGAGTTCTGAACGATTTTCATGTTATTTTATAAGTAACGAACCTATATGATTATATTATAATATTCCGTGCCGTAATACGGAAAAAAAACAAAACGAGAAGAAGAGGGACGCTTCCGTTAACTATCCTGCAACTATTATAACATTGACGAAAGTCGATGATATAAACTCTTATTTGGCTGTGGAATCACGGCAAAAAAGCTACTATAATGTCAGTATATAAAATGGCCTTATAAGACAGTTATGTTATTGTTCACTTAACAGCAGATTAAATCTGCTGTGCAAAAAAACATCTCTTACAGGGACTGAAATTGCTATGCCTGTAACGTACTATAAACTCTGTTGAATGAAAGCAATACTGCTATTACTATTTATATTGGTTTCGACTGCTGCTAATGCACAGCTTGCGCCTGACTCGTCAGAGTTATGGTTATCGAGTAGTCTTACAGCTGCATTTGCGCAAGAAAATAGCGGTAATAATAATCGTTTTTCTACCCTATCATTTCAAGGGTTAAGTGATGTGGTTTATAGAGGTAAAACAAACTCGAAATTTAACTTTCAACATGTCTTTCGAACAGAAGTCAGTTATTTACATTTTATCGACAGCATATGGATTATCAGCAGTGATTATTTTAAACTTCAACTTCAGTGGAATAAAACATCAGAAAAAAAATGGGAAACCTCCCATATGTTATATGTAGCATCTCGGTGGCTGAACTTATGGGACAAGACAATCATAGATGGTCAAGAGAAAAACATTTGGCTCGAAGGATTTTTCAATCCTGCACGTATAGAATACTCTTACGGATGGAATAAAAACTTTTGGAAGAACTCTTCTTTTTCGGGTTCTCTTGCTACTATTAAAATTGCGTCTATTCCTCGCAACGGTTTGTATCATCAACCTGATGAAAAGAATTTACTCGTTACAAAGCACAGCTATATCCAGAGTGAATATGGACTTAGCGTTCAATTTATGATTAACGAGAGTTATTTTAAAGACCTACTTGTTTGGCGAAATCAATCGAGAGTTTTTGCCAACGGTTTTAACAAGCAAGGTGTTCATGTAGATCTACAAAATCGTATAGCACTTCACTTTTTAAAAGTTATGGAGTTGCGTTTTGATACAAAAGTTTTTTTCGAACCTGATTACAATAGCCATTTGCAATTCAGGCAGGAAGTATTACTGGGGGTGTTTTACCAACATCAGCAAAAAGTGCGCTCGTTACGTTTCCCTTAAGCCGATCCCTTTCGCGTAAGTTTGACTCCAACCCTTTTTCTTAAGAACCATTTTCAATCGCGCCTCCGGTAATCTCCTGAACCCCGCTGCTTATTTCAGCAGTTTTTTTATTTCGGCATAGCCTTCTTTATCTGAAACACCCTTTTTGGCTCCCAATTCTTTCCATTTGAGCATAATTTTGTCGACTCTATTCTCGGGATTAGGATGCGTGCTCAAAAACACCAATGGGCCTAGCGTCTCGCCTTGAGCTTCCATCTTCTCAAAGAATCGTGCTACCCCTCGCGGGTCGTATTTAGTATCGTAGAGATATACTACGCTTTGCATATCAGCTTCCGTTTCATCTTCCCTACTAAATTGTAATCCCACCAAACTTCCGGCCATATTGGCTAAGGTGCCATTATCTCCAAAGAAAAATTTGATAATTAGTCCGAGGCCGTATGATTTGGTCAATTGTTCTGTGCTATGCCTTAAATCGGCATGCGCTATTTCATGCCCTAATACACCCGCCAACTGATCCTTACTATCGAGGTACTTGATAAGTCCGGTATAGACATAAACATAACCTCCGGGAGTAGCGAAAGCATTCAGGATTGTGTCGTTTTCGATTATGAAAACTTCCCATTTAAAGTCATTTCGGTGCTGAATAGCCTTCGACGACAGGATTTCCTTCACTAAACCGTCGATATCGCTGTATAATTCGCCGTTTTCTTTGCGATCGAGGATAGGATATTGCCCCGGATCAGCCAGAATTTGTTCATTAAATTGCTTCCCTAGGTCTGCATCCTCTTGCACATCAAATACATTAAAAGCCCCGTTCTCGTCGGTACAGCCTCCAAATAGCGTAACCGTCAGTAACAGAACTATCAACCTGATGATCTTCATAAACTCGTGCATAAATAATGGTTTTACTGTAACGTATAGATGCCTTCACACGTATATTTGCCTCACCGAAATTAAAGAACCATTTTAACATGTTAATGAAAGATCTGATTGCCAACTTCATGACTCAAATGAAAGAGGCTATTTCCATTGGGGAAAACGCAAAATTAACTCCTGCAGCTCAACCTATCCGTAATATTTTAATTACCGGACTTGGAGGTTCAGGGATCGGAGGATCCATAATGGCTCAGGTTACCGATAAAGAGTTAAAAGTTCCAGTAACCGTTAACAAGGATTATTTTATCCCTGAATTTGTAGATGCTCATACATTAGTGATGATCTGCTCTTATTCGGGAAATACAGAAGAAACAGTTCAAGCTATGCAAGCTGCGCTGAAGAAAGGTGCAAAGATTTGTTGCATCACCTCAGGAGGCAAAATTGCTGCAATGGCTAAAGAAAATAATTGTGATACTATCACCATCCCGGGTGGTATGCCTCCGCGTTCATGCTTCGGATATTCATTCACACAGTTATTCTATGCCTTTGAAGGATACGGACTACTTGGAAATGCTTTCCGCGCCGATCTTCAAAAAACAATTGCTTTACTTGAATCAGAACAAGAAGCGATTCGCAAGGAAGCATATAGCATCGCAGAACGTTTAGTAGGTAAAATGCCTATCATCTATTGCGAAGCACGTTACGAAGGTGTGGCAGTTCGTTTACGTCAGCAAATCAACGAAAATAGCAAGATGTTATGTTGGCATCATGTATTGCCTGAAATGAATCACAATGAATTAGTTGGCTGGACAGAATCTCATCCTGATGCGGTTGTGTTGATGCTAAGAAGCGAAGATGATTATGCGCGTACTCAAAAACGCATGGACATCTGCTCTGAAGTATTCAAAAAATATGCTCCGGGCTATATTGAAATTCACTCAAAAGGAACAAGTCAATTACAACGCTCTATTTACCTTCTTCACTTAGGAGATTGGGTAAGCTGGTACATTGCAGAAATTAAAAATATCGATGCTACCGAAGTAAATGTAATCGACTATTTGAAAAATGAACTTTCGAAGATCTAAGGTAAAAATTCGAATTGTTTCACAATAATATTCAAAAGGAATCTATTAAAGATTCCTTTTTTTATTTATACTTGTTGTATGAAAAAATCATTGTTTTCGATATGCCTTTTCTTTTGTTGTGCTTGTGGTTCTAAAAACGAATCAAAAGTGGTAGCTATTGATGCCGATTCGGTGATTATTTCCTCAGATAGTTCGTCGATTCATACAGATACAATTGCTACTGCTTCTCCCGACACGCAAGCACAAATTCAAGTAATCGTTTTTAAAAATGATGCAGCTACTAACGGTTACGGATATGATATAATGGTAAATGGCAAAAAGATGATACATCAGCCTACTATTCCCGCCATTTCAGGTAACCATGGATTCCATTCAGAAAGTGACGCTTCAAATGCAGGCGCATTAGTAAAACGAAAATTGCTGAATAATGAAATGCCGCCTACTATTTCCATCGACGAGCTTAACAGTTTAGGAATTCACTAATATTATTCTAATTAAAAAACCCCGCCCTGAAAAGTTCAAGGCGAGGTGGGATTGTGTGAAGTGAATCACAAAAAATAACGGTAACCTCTATTGTAATTTCACCGACTTGGTAACGGCATTTTCATTGATGAAATAATATTTTTTGCCATTCAGCACTTTTGATTCTATTGAATAAGGTACGATTTCTGCTATTCCTGTTCCGGAGCCCAGTGATGTGAGTTCCGCAGAGGTAAATGTGGTACTTGTTGTTCCGGGTCCTTTAGTTTTCATTACATTTCCATTCGGACCGGCTATCATAAATATTACAGAGTCGCTGTTTGTAACTGCACTCGAAGTAGCCAATGTATAACTTGCTCCAACATTAATTGTTGATGCACTCGAAATAGAATCTAATTCAGGAAACCCAATAGTAGTTGTATAGTTAAAAGCAGCAACAGCACTATTACCTCCTATTTCCCATTTTGCATTTCCGGTATTGAATGATAATCCGGTAGCATTATATCCGCTAGCTTGAAATAAATAGTTATTGCTGCTATTACGCACCAATAAAGTATCGTCACATTTAACAGTGCCGGCATCGATATACGTTGAAGAACCCGTTGCATCTGAAATTACTCCTACCGCAGTTCCGTAAGGAGTATTGATAGCTCCGATAAATGGAACCGAAACCCAATTGTTAGTAATGATGGCTGCAAAAACACCATCGGCATCCGATAATTTAGGTACAGTGCTTCCTGCTGTTGCAGTACTTGTTGAAGATGGTGTTGTATCATCATCTTTCTTGCAGGAACTAACCATGAGTGCTAACGCACTAAATAAGTAAATAATTTTTTTCATTGGTAGATGATTAATAATGGCAAAGCTACCTCGTTGTTACACTACAGGAAATACTCCGAAATGGGGATTTTATATACCCTACAATGGGTATTTCTCAACTTAAAATATTAAAATAGTTACTCGGATTCAGGAAGTTTGTCCTTTGCTTTTGCCTGAAAATAATCGAATACCACTTTCGCCTTTGCAGCTCCTAAAAGAGCAGTTAATTCAGCCAATGAAGCTTCACGAATACGCTTCACAGATTTAAAATGACGAAGTAACGTTTGAGAAGTTGCTTCCCCTACTCCCGGGATTTCACTTAGCTCTGTTTTGATTACGCCTTTACTACGTTTATTACGATGGTGTGTAATTCCGAAACGATGTACTTCATCGCGTAATTGCTGGATAATCTTTAAAGTTTCACTTTTTTTATCGAGATACATCGGTAAAGGATCGCCGGGATAATAAATCTCTTCTAGTTTTTTAGCAATTCCGATGATACTGATTTTCCCTCTGAGGTCGAGCTTCTGTAAACTATTCAGAGCAGCACCAAGCTGTCCTTTACCGCCATCAATTACGATAAGCTGAGGCAGAGGCTGGTTTTCTTCTAAAAGTCGTTTGTAACGTCTATAAATGACTTCTTCCATCGAAGCAAAGTCATCCGGACCTACCACTGTTTTGATATTGTAATGTCGGTAATCGCTTTTCGAAGGACGACCATTTTTAAAAACACTCATGGCAGATACTGCATAGTCGCCTTGGAAGTTCGAATTATCGAAACATTCAATGTGATAAGGCTTTACCGGTAATCTTAAATCTTTTTGCATCTGCTCCATTAGTCGTTCGATGCGATGTTCCGGATTTAATTTATCGGCTTGATCTAATCGATCTTTCATGAAGTACTTAGCATTCTTTTCACTTAAATCGAGGAGATGTTTTTTGTCGCCGATTTTAGGAACAACAAATGTTACCCAAGGAATTTCGATTTCGGGTTCGAAAGGAACTAAGAATTCGCGCGAGTCGCTATGGTAACGTTCACGCATCTCCGCAATTGCTAATCCCAGGAGTTCTGAAGGTGATTCGTCGAGTTTCTTTTTTAATTCCAGCGTTTGCGACTGCACAATTGAGCCACTCATCACTTTCATATAATTGATATACGCTGAATTCGATTCCTCCACGAATGAATATACATCTACATTATGAATATTCGGATTCACTACTACACTTTTGCCTTTGTAGCGTTCAAGGATGTCGATTTTTTCTTTGTATTGATGTGCCATCTCGAATTCATACTTCGCAGCATGATCTTTCATTTGCGTTTCGAGATGTCCGATAACGGTATTGATATTCCCTTTCAGGATTTCTTTAATAGCCGCAATCGATGCGTTATAGTCTTGTTGTGTTTGATACGCTTCGCAGGGACCTTTACAATTCCCGATATGATATTCGAGACAAAGTCTGAATTTCTTCTTGGCAATATTATCGTCGGTAAGATTCAACGAACACGTTCGCAGTTTATACAACTGATGAATCAAATCTAACAGTGTATGCATCATAGTTCCGGATGCATAAGGTCCAAAATATTGTGAGCCGTCTTTTATAAATCGTCGAGTAGGAAATAAACGAGGGAAAGGTTCATTCTTGATGACAATCCACGGATACGTTTTGTCGTCTTTTAAGTTGACATTGTATTTTGGTTGATGCTTCTTAATGAGATTATTCTCTAATAACAAAGCATCGTATTCTGTTTCTACTACGATGTACTTGATATCGGCAATTTGTCGCACCATAATATTTGTGCGTGCCGTATCATGAACTTTATTGAAATAGCTATAGACACGTTTACGTAAACTCTTAGCTTTCCCAATGTAAAGCAGTTGCCCTTCGGAAGTAAAATATTGATATACCCCCGGGCTATCAGGGAGTACTTCAAGAATATTCTTTAGGTGCTGCGATTTTACTTCCATTGTTGTATTGATGCAAAGACCATCGTAGGTGTAATATCTGAGATACATTTACAACTTGCTGCATTACTCTTGCAGTTGTTGCATGTTTTATCGACACAAAGATAATTTGCTTTAGGGCCGATTGGTTCCCAGCGTCCGGGGTGAATTGGACGAATAGGAGGAAATAATCCAAGTACAGTTGTTCCCAGAGCCGCAGCTATATGCAAAGGGCCTGTTCCTGCAGCGACTAATCCGTTGCACTGTTGAATAAACGAAATATATTCTGAGAGTGATAATTTACCTGTCATATTTACTACATGCGAAGGAAGTTCATTCAAGAACTCTACCATTGTTGCTGCCTCTTCTTTTGTTCCCGTAACAAAAACGGAATATTTATCGGCGGGCAATAAATCGATAAGCTTTTTAAAATTTTGCAATCCCCATTCTCTTCCCGATCCTCTGCTGCGTGGATGTAAGATTACTTTCACCTTCTCTGTATTTAATACATCAAAAGAAAAAAAAGAAGGAGGAGTTAAATATGCTCCGAATGATTTTAGTTCCTCCACTGTAGGAATATCGATTCCGAAAGGAGAAAGTAATTTTATATTGAGTTGCGCTTCATGTAAGCTACTATTCTTTCTACCTAGATTAATCAGCTGATTACATGAAAGCCAATGAAAAATACGATGAGAAGTGCCGATCCTGTTTTTTATTCCTGCTTGCTTCGCTGCCTTTGCAATTTCTTTTCGCGGGAAAACATGAACAATAGCATCGGCGTTTAATGACTTTAATTGATTTACGCGATCACTATCCGACAATTGCATCCACTCATCGAAATTGATAAATCCGTTGATGTATGGAGCTGCTTTAATAACATCATGCGTATATGTTTTCCCGAACCAAGTAATTTTACAATTCGGGAAATTCTTGCGCAAAGCTAAAGCAACCGGCAAAGTAAGCACTACATCACCGATAGCATCCGTCCTGCTAATGATAATATGTTCAGGACTTTTTATCATGATGCTCTTTCAGTCGTATTTCGCGTAAAAAAACAGCATGTGCCGAAATCTTAGCAATCACCAATCCGTAGTAGCCATCCATCCATCCCGACTTAAAAATATAATCGCGAATAAAACGAATGCACGGCTTAAAGACAATTTTGAGTAAAGAAGTTTTTTTACCTCGATGGAATAAATCGCCGGCGATGATAGTCGAAAATTTATCTGCTTGTCGAATATGTTCTCCGAGATCATTATACGTATAATGCAGAATATCGCCCTTCAGCGATCCGCATTTTGCTCCCGACTTCAATTCAATTTTATCATGGGGATTAATACCGGCCCATTGTGCTTTAGTACGATCAAATAATCGCACTTTACGATCGGGGTACCATCCGCCATGTTTAATCCATTGTCCGCAATAACTCGTTAACCTCGACATCGTATAGGCGTCGGCGTTAGTATTGCTTTTTACGGCAAGGATGGAATTCGCTAACTCATCAGTAAGTGCTTCATCGGCATCGAGCGACAGCACCCAGTTATTACTGCATTGACTAAGGGCGAAATTTTTTTGTTCGATATAACCTAAAAAAGGCTGTGAAACCACCTTAGCACCGAATTCGGCAGCGATAGCGGTAGTAGCATCGGCAGAAAGCGAATCCACGACCACAATCTCATCGGCAACCTTTTGTAAACTTAAAAGGCAACGGCGGAGGTTAAGTTCCTCATTAAAGGTAATAATGGCGGCAGATAATCGGGTCATAATCGGTACTGCAAAATAAACGGAAAAAGGGATGCAAACCGAACTAAATAAAAAAAGCATCCCGCCATTCACGGGATGCTTTCATTAAAAACCGATCAACGATAGCCTATTAGTGCTGTACCGAGATCCTTGTTGAGGATACTTGATCCCCATTTCTCAATTGAACGAGATACAGACCTGCAGGCCACTCTGCTGTGTTCAGAGTTACATCTTGAGTTCCATTGAATTTAGAACTATAGAAGCTTTTACCTTCTGTGCTGTATACCTCTACTAAAACCTGAGAAGAACTGCTTGTATTATATTTTACAGTAAACTGATCGTTAGCCGGGTTAGGGAAAGCTATTACCGATGTTTTCTTAGTCGCTTCGAATAAACCAACTGAACCCATACGGTTACTGTTTACGCTATCGCACCATGTAAGTACGTTACCACTATTATCAAATGCTGTTACGCATACATAGAACCAACCACTTGCATTGTAAACGTGTGTAGGATATAAGCCGGTAGCTGTAGTGCTATCACCAAAATCCCAGATATATTGCCAGTTACCGCTAGAACAATTGTTGATTAATCCGAAGTAAACTACTCCATTACCGATTGTAGAATCAGGATAAGCATAGAATACCGGAGTACAAGGACCAGCACCATTACCGATAGTAATTGAATCGCAATAAGAAGCTTGACAACCTGTACTATTGTAAACAGTTAAACAAACTAAGTATGTACCTGCTGTAGCGTAATGGTGAGTCGGACTAGTAAATGTAGAGCTATTACCATCACCGAAATACCAGTATGAATTAGTGAATAATCCACTAGACAAGTTAGTGAAAATTACATTTCCTAAAGTATCAACTGAAGCAGTGAAGTTAGCGTTGCAATTAGGAGTTCCGCCTACAACCAATGTATCACAGTTAGTACAAGTCATACCTTGGTAAGCAATCGTTAAGCAAGGGCCATATGTTCCAGGATTTGCATAAACGTGAGTTGGAAAAGCTAGATTAGATGTTGTACCATCACCGAAATTCCAAGAATAAGTTGCACCTGAGGCAACATTTGGGATGAAATAGTAAACGCCCATTGAATCATAAGCAGTAAATGCTGCATTACACCCGCCACCACTGTTTACGTTAGTGATAGTAATGTACTGGCAATAAGTATCCCAGCAATTGTTTAATGAATCAATTACTGTTACACATGCGTAATAAGTTCCGTTAGAAGTGTAGTTATGGGTAGCGAAATATCCTCCGGATGTATTTCCGTCGCCGAAATCCCAAACGTAATCGTAAAGGACTCCTGTTGAAGAAAGATTAGTAAAGCTTACTAATCCATTTGAACCTTGAGTATATGAATAGTTAGCAGTACAGTTTGCTCCTGTACCTGTAACAACAGCTGTAAAGTAAGCTGTATCCCAGCATCCTGAACTAAAGCCTGCCATTAAATAGCCGCTATAAGTACCTGCAGTTGCATAAGTATGAGTTGGTGCAGCTGCTGTAGAATAAGTTCCGTCACCAAAATACCAATTATAGGTAACTATAGATCCGGGAGCACCTACTGCACTGAAATATGCCGTTGATGCACTTGTTTGCAATGAGATTGATGCTTGGCAAACAGTAGTGTTTCCAGTAACCAATACCGAATCACAGAAAGACGATTGACATCCTGTAGAATCCCAAATCGTTAAACATACACTGTAAACACCTGCAGTAGCGTATTGGTGAAACGGACTAGTTTGTGATGAACTTGTTCCGTCGCCAAACGACCAGGTAGAATTGTAAAACCATCCTGCGCTGGTATTCGTGAAAGTTACACCATTGGTGGTGTTTGAACTCGCCGTGAACGTGGCTGTGCAAGCTTGAGCTTGATTAGATGCCGACAACATGATCGCCATGAAGAGCACTAATAGTTGATAGATAAATTTTGGTTTCATAATATTTTTGTATTTGTCTTGGACTTACTTAACGATACAAATGTACTCCAAGGTTGCTATTTCCCATACCCCATTTTTGTTGGTTCTTACGCATCCAAATAGCATATATTGCATCGATTTCTTTGGATTTTAGCGAGATATTTTCTCCCTTTCTAATATCCTATCGAGCCAATTCGGATAATCGATAATTACATTATCGCGGTCAGTATTATTACGCGTCCAGTCAATAAATCGAACGATTTTATCTTGCAATTTCTTGTCGTTTTTGATGCCTGCAGTGTTTTGTAGATCCCTGATTATGCTCAAAAGTTCCTTTTCGGTGCCATGGGCTTCCTGGCTTAAAAGCTGCTTATAGTCCTTGCGAATCTGGGCCAGTTTATATTCCAGCACGTCATATTGGTTAAGTTCGTAGCGGGTAATGACCTCACAGATATTGATTTTCATCCTCAACGAAGCATCGGCATTTTTGTAGCCATCGAGGAGAGAAATGCGGGTAAAATGTCGGATAGATTCTTTGTATTCTTGAGCATCGAAGCGCAATACGGCCAAATTGAGGTAAACGAAAAGCTGGTAGAAGGAATTCGACTTAATGGTATTGTTTTCGCGTAGATCCTCCAGTATTTCGATAGCCTGCACCGGATTAATCACCGAATAATTAATCACTAGGGCATTATAATAGAAGAAGAAGTATTTATCGAACAGCAACTGGTGGAATTCCTCCATCGCAGCTTTCAATTTATCTGCCCATTGCAAGCTTTGCTTCATCTTTTTATTTTTGAAAAGGGAGTTCACAATATAGGTGAGCATTTGCAACTTAGTATCATGATTATTCTTACTGAAGAGTTTATCACGTTCGAATTCTTTGTAGGTTTTTAAGAGGTATTGTTCGAGTGATTTATACTCGTGACGTTGCAATAATATCTGACTAACGGCAGCGTAGATACGAAAACGTAAGACGGGACTATTTTTCAAGTCTCTATCCTTGATAAAATCATCGATGGTGCTCTTTAAAAGATCGAGAACCGGGTTCTCATCGGTTGAGAAGTTCTGAGTCGTTTTTAATCGGTATGATACTACTGCCAGTAAATCATCGATTGCTCTTACCGCTTCTTGTTCGCCTTTGTTTTTGCGACGTTTCTCAATATAAAACTCGGGATTAATATTGAGTGTTTCGTGGCTATGCTTGATGTACTCACCATAAATAATATCGAGGAGTTCGAAATGCTCGATAGATTCTGCATCTTTTTCTGCGCGACGAAGATAGTAACGAGATTCTTGCAGCATATTTCGACTTGAAAAGTATCGATACAATGCTATCATATGGCAGGCATGTATAAAATCGTCTTCTTCGTAATGTAAAGTTGAGAGTGATTTATTTACCTCGCTAAGCAAACGATTCTTTAAACGGTACCAAGGGTTTTTCCCTGCACCGGGATAAAGCAAGTTAGACAATTCATCTTCACTTGGCTCTTCCTCCTTAGCTTTGCGGTAAGCATCGAATAATTTGAGGTCTTTTCGGTCGTGTTCGTGGTTAGTACGACCGGCGAACAACTTATAATAACGTACTTGTTCCTTTGAAAGGCCCCTGATCAGTTTAGCTAAATGATCCATTTTTGATGTTTTGAACACGTAAGATTACAAAAAATATCATTTCGTTGCGCAGAAATTTCTCCTTAGTTTTGATATTGAACAAGACACCCCCTTTATGAAACGTCGTCTAAAACAATTAATAATGCTGCTGGTGTTAGTCATGTTTTCCATGACCTCCAAAGCACAAGTGCCTAATTTACAGATCGCTGCGCTTATTAACTTCCCTGATACGGTAAGCACCGGCGATCATATTCCGGTATATGTAATTGTACAAAACACCGGAAATACTCCTTATCAAGGTCCGTTGCAGATTGCAATGGCGGCATGGGGAACTACGACCTACTTGTATTTTAACAGTTTTCCTATTATTATACTCCCTAATGACACGGTTTCGTTAGTGGATACTTCGGGATTTGTTGCAGATTCGAGCTTCTTCCGTCAAGGCAACAACGTGGTAGTTGTGTGGCCATATTCGTCTCAGTCGATCACTTACACCACAACCACTGTAAACGTTTGGTACAACGACCTAACCGTGGGTATTAAAGATCCGCAAGCCATTGAACATCTGCAGGCATATCCTAATCCGGTGAAGGACCAATTGATGATTCATAGCAGTAGTGAACTCATTGAAGGCGTAAGAATTTGGAGCGTAACGGGGCAGTTAATGCAAGTTAGTCGCCTTGATGGGGAAGCGGATTTGCAATTATCATTACAAGATTTAGCACCGGGATATTATACCGTAGAACTCACCTCCACTACCAAGCATGTGAGTCGCTTGAAAATAATAGTACAGTAGCCAAAACAAATTGACCGGAAAAGGGCTCTTCAATTTGAAGAGCCCTTTTTATTTGATTAATTACTTAGAACAACGAAGTGTCCGAGGATTTTTTCGCTTCTTAAAAAACGCTTTAAAAAACTCGAAGACGAGGCAGCAAGCTGTTTTATTTCCGGAGCCCCGTCTTCACGACGGGATGAGGAAAATAAAACTTCCGAATTACGAAATATATGAGAATTTTTATTCTTCCTAAAAAACGCTTTAAAAAACTCGAAGACGAGGCGGCAGGAAGTTTTATTTCCAAAGTCTACTAAAGGTAAATGAGGAAAATAAAACTTCCGAACAACGAAGTATACGAGAATTTTTAAAGCGTTTTAATTGCAAGCGATTTTATCTACTCGCGTCTGATGCCTCCCCCCCTCAAACGTCCCATGTAAAAACGACTCGAGAATAAGTATACCAGTGGCAGTATTTACGAAACGAGCAGGAATACAAACGATATTGGCATCATTATGTTGACGTGCTAGTTGAGCGATTTCGGGAGTCCAGCATAAAGCGGCTCGGATTTGTTGATGTTTATTAGCGGCAATACAAACACCGTTTGCACTTCCGCATAGTAAAATACCCAGTGAACCGTGGTGAGCTTCTACAGCGTTTGCTACAGCATGTGCATAATCGGGATAATCTACGCTATCGGCGCTGAAAGTGCCTTTATCTTCACAATCATAACCATGTTTCTTTAAATATTCGAGAAGAGCAGTTTTCATCTCAAAACCTGCGTGATCGGAACCGATGTAGAGTGACATAAAATTGTTTTTTAGATTGACACAAAGTTAAATCTAATCTTGAAACAAATCTTTTTATTCCAGGTAAAATTATGCTCGATCGATTTTGTGTATGATAAAAATCAAACCGTTAGTGAAATACAATTCGGTTTGTGTATAATTAAGATTGCGTGTAAAAAAACAACTTCAATACTATTTATTCAAATAGAAAATCAAGAATTGCATTTCGCATGCGGCAAACGCTTAATAAATTCGGTCTTGTAATACCCATCGATACCTAAGCTGCAGAGACTATCGGCTTCTTCAATTCGAAGAAATCCATCAGCAGAAATAATTTTTTCATTCAAATGAATTTCGGTGATTTCACCAATCACTAAAAAAGTATCATTCATTCGAATCGGAATAATTTCTTTGAAAGTACATCCGTATTTTATTCGACTTTCTTTTACATATGGAGCAGGAAAAGTTTCTGAATATTCTTCTGTTAATTGTGCAGCATTAAATTCGCTTACCTCTTTTGGATATTTTGCACTGGTATGATGTGCGGCATCGATAAGTTCGGAATGGATATGATTGATGGTAAAGAACCCTGTTGATTGAATATTGGCAATGGTATGAGGAGCGGCAGCCAATGGGCGGTTAATAAATCCTACTAAGGCCGGATCAGCGCCCAAATGCACAATATTAGAGAAGATTGCCAGATTGGTTTGTTTCGAATGACTGATAGAACCAATTAAACTTACGCTCTTAAATCCAGTAAGCGAATTTATCAGATTCGCTCGGTAAAATCGATCGTATTTAGATAACTCTTTAGAAGAAATTTTCATTGATGAAGGCCTTTCATCCACAACAATCAAAACAGGTAATTGTTATGACTAGCACTTCGAAAGTACGCGAAGGTATCACAATGCATTTACATTAACCGAGATAAAGTAAATTAAATGCAACCGGTAATACTTGTTGACCAATTGAACGATTGTTTGTTTTTCAAACTGAAATTAAGAACATCAATAATTTTTACGTTTAGCAAAGGATTATGAAAAGAAATACTTCTATTGCGAAATATGTCAGTTGATTTTGATTGTAAAGCCGAATGAATGATTTTTAATTCCAGATGTGGTATATTCTAAGGTCAGAACCCCAATAATACATAACCGGTACATAAAAAGGCGATTTTAAGAACCTAAATCACTGCCAATCCATATCAATAGACCGCATTTTCAAATTCTTGAGAATATTTTTATGATTGATTTTCAACCGATTAAATAATATTTGTTTCCAAAAGACACCAATACATAAGTTTCTAATGTATTATTGCGTTATGTATTTAAATTCTGATCATGAATTACTCTTCTGAACTTATAAAAGGCACCTTAAAAACCATCATCCTCAAATTGCTAAAGGATAATAGCCGCATGTACGGTTATGAGATTACACAAAAGGTAAAGGACCTAACAGCCGGCAAAATTCAATTGACCGAAGGCGCATTATATCCTACGCTCCATGCACTTGAAGCGGATGGTATTCTCACGACCGAAACTGAATATATCGGAAAACGTGTTCGAAAATATTACTCGCTAAGCAGTGAAGGGAATAAAGTTTCGGATGAAAAAGTAAACGAGTTTGCTGATTTTATCAATACGATGAAATTCCTACTCGACATTAAAACCGGCATTGCATAAATGTATACGCTTTCGGATACACAAATTGATTTTATACTCGACGACATTAGACGTAATGGCGTGGAGCTGGAGGACCTGCAGTTAAACCTCCTGGATCATATTTGTTGCATCATAGAGCAGAATCTCGAGGATAACGGAGACTTCGAGCAATTTTATTTCTCCACCAGAAAGATGTTTTATAGACATCATCTGAAAGAAATAGAAGAGGAAACAATATCTCTGATGACGTACAAAAACTATTACATGATGAAAAAAATAATGATGATTAGCGGAGTAGTTTCCGTTGCCTTAATGACGATGGGCATCGTTCTTAAGTTTCTACATTGGCCCGGTGCGGCTGTTGGAATAGTATTAGGTGTAGGTGTAATAAGTTTAATCTTTCTTCCCTTATTGTTCTTATTAAAAATTAAAGAACAAAATCAGTTAAAAGATAAAGCGCTTACAGGATTAGGTACTCTCTCAGCAATATGCTTAACCTTAGGAGTGCTCTTTAAAGTGATGCATTGGCCGGGAGCGAATATGCTTTCTATTATTGCATTGGCCTTTTTGATGTGTTTGTATTTACCGGTATATTTCTTCTCGGGAATTCGGAACCCCGATACTAAAACAAATACAATTGTAAATTCTGTGCTAATTATTACTGCATGCGGATTAATTCTCACATTAGTTCGTTCTCCTCAAGGAACCAGAATTTTGGAAGCACAAATTACTTCTGATTATATAATGAAAGACGACTTGCTTAAAACAGAGATAGCTTTATCAAGAAATAATTCTTTATCTGATTCGGTAGCGGTGGTAGCAGCAGGCAAAAAAGTTTTCGATCTCTGTGAAAAGATGAAAGAAGAAATTATTCAAATTGAAACAGGCAAGAAAACTATTGATCCGAATTTCAACTCTGAGGAACAAATGATCGGTATCACCGATTTTCATCAGGTAGTAACAGATAATCCAACGGCAAAAAGTACTTATGATGCATTAATGAATGCTGTTGATGATTATAATAACAAATATGCAAATGCCGGTTCCAGTGTTCATCGACTCGTGCTTGAAACAGCAAATGACAGAGATTTTAAATCTTACGATGCACTTACTCGTATTGTGATGGTGCAGATGTTTTTGTTACAGAATCAGAGGAGGTAGAGGTATGAAGTTTGAAGTTCGAGGTTCGAGATTCGAAGTTGCGGCTAAGCCGTTCTTAGTTGATACGCTATTAATTATGACGAAATTGAATTAAACCACAGCAATCGAGCTGAGTTGAAGAAAAACACATAGTGGCTGACGCACCTTTAATTTGTCGTAAGACGAAAGTGCGTCAGCCAATTCAAGAAAATTTAATCAATTACCACTTTCAAGTTTATATTTGCTATTCTCAAAACATACATTCCCGATCTAAGTGATTTTAAAGAAATGTTGTTTTCACTTTCACTTACAACACCCTCTTTAATTTTCCTGCCATCTAAATTATAAAGTGTATATTCTTGTTTGTAGAATAAGCCTGTGATATTGATATTATCATGCGCCGGATTCGGATAGGCTTTAATGTTAGTATTAATTTCGCTAGAGGTAATTCCGGTAGTTTGACAAATTGTAGTCGCCAATATATTGATTGGTACACTATTGAAAATAGTATCGCTTAGTGTCAATGATAAATTAACCGAAGAAACCGGATATTGGTATACTACTAATGAAGTGGGTGAAGCGATAGGTGTTGGAGTAGCACCAACACGACATAGTCCCATACCTGTACTATCAAGTAATCCTGCCATATTTTCTCCCCAAAAAAGAAATTTACTTGCTGCTGGATTATACGTCAACCTTGTTAAGAAAGGGCCTAATGTGTCGATTTCCATAAATTTCATATCATTTACGGCACCGCTCGTATCTCCTTTATAAATTCCGTAGCCAAAATCACTTAATCCGGAGTAAAAAACAGTACTATCATTTATCAGTTGCATTCCATCTATGCGCAAATACCCGGGTAATGTTTGATAAGATATTACTTCTCCCAAGGTGTCAGTACGAATAAAATATGTTACCATCATTCCAGATCCTGCTGAATTTACTGTGGTTAGATATCCTTTATTTCCCGGCAATTCCAGTGTCCTATTTATACGATTATTAACTATGTTAAAAAGTGAATATAGCCTTGACCATTGCACGTTTTGCATTGAGTCTACTTTATAAGTTACATACGAATATGGTGATGAAGAGGCAGATGAAGAATAAACACAATTTACCAACATTCCGCCATCGGAAGTACGGGTTACTAACTTGGGAAGTTCATAACCATTTGCTCCATCGCCAATAGTTTGAACTCGTAATAAATTTCCTTGATAATCTAATGTTGCCATCCATGACTCCTTTGAGTTGGTTGTAGAGCCACTAAAATATTCACCTCCGGCAAACAATACTGTATCGTTACCAATTATATTATAATTTGCGTACGTAACAAGTAGTGTATTCGGAATATAAAATTTTTTAGCCCAAGCAAGGCTTCCTAGTGAATCTACCCTCATAAAAGTATGCCATCCTTCGGCATCAGGCCCACAAAATAAAAAACACCCACCGTCCGGGGTAATTGACACTCTCGAATTCACAGCGTCTGAATTATAGTCGATCGCATTTAGTACCGAAATGTTTCCCTGCCAATCAATATCCGCCAAAATGAGACGAGCAGGATCATAAAATCCGTTATACGCAAACATTGCAACGCGCCAACCATTAGTGGTTGGTTTAATATCTGAAGTACTGAGATTCGGAGTCAAAGTATCTTGACAGATATAAGCATTTGTAAATTGGTTTTGCGCTTCGGCATTTCCAATTAGTATTCCAAAAACTATTAGCAGGAAGATTTTTTTCATAATAATATCTTTATTTGACAAAAGGCTATTTGCTCTTGCAATTCAAAATAAAAGTAATAAAATAAATGAAATAAACAAATTAGTGTATTTATGGAAAGAAAGTTTCCATTTTAAGAGGTTGGGGGTAAATCTGTTTGGGGTACTCTTTTCTACCCCATCGAGTTTACGGTTTTGTCCAGACAGTTAACGCCAAGAAAGCGTGTTATTTCAGCTCTACTTAATGATTAGATGCTTGACCCCTCGGGGTTCGGCTAAGCCGTCTCTCTCCGATGGAGATATTAGCTGACGTACCAATAATTTGCCGTAAGACGAAAGGGCGTCAGCCAATTCAAAATTGAAAATTCACAATTCAAAATCCTATTCTACAAACACTTTTATCTCCTTCTCTCCCATCTTCACAATATACATTCCTCTTGCAGATCCTTTTAGGTCGATGGAAATTGCTTTGGGAGATGTACATGTAATTTGTCTAGGAATAATTTGTCCCATCGTGTTGTATATAGTTATCGATTCCAATAACTCTTTCATTTGATCATTGCTTAAGTCAGATAATAATCGAAGATTTATTATTCCGTGACTTGGATTCGGATAGGCGAAACCGTTAGTGAGTGTTTGATTGTCAGTTAATCCTACTGTTACTCCGTAACAAACGGTATCCGACATAACTGCACATTCTTCCATTTCTTTCCATGTTAATACACTATAACATCCCGGCTGCGACATGATATAATAACTGCTATCAGCTCCCGGAATGGCAACACCATCCAGATACATTTGATTATGCCAAAAAGTATATCCTGCAATGATGCTATCTACTACGAACGGGGAATATGGTAATGAAGGTAAAGGATCGGCATATAGATGTAATGTATCACTGTTATTACGGCAATAATTTCCTGAATCTCCAACAACAAGATAAACAGTAAAATTGCTTGTATATGGAAAAATGCGAAGCGTATCTTGCGGAGCTATTCCTTGGAAATTATTTATATTCCAACCAACACCATAAGTATTAGGATTATATTGCGCTACAATTTGGAATGAATCGCGCCAGCAAATACTATCATCAACTAAAGTTAAAATCGGTTGTGCCGGCAATTCATTAAGTGGATAAGATATGGTTAATGCCGGGCAACGTGTCCATGTATATCCTGTTGAATCAACACAAGTAATTCCAATTTCGAAGGTACTATCAGGAGTAAAGCTGATTGTTTGCGTTGTATCTCCTGTGCTCCATAAATAGCTTGTCATGCCGGGAGCTGCTGTAAAACTTACTGTTGTTCCTCTACACACTCCATTCCAATTTATTCCCGATTGACTTACTATGGGATAGAGTGAATTGGGACGAGCGTGCACATAGGTGGTTATAGTATCTGAATCCCATCCTCCGGAATTAAATACTCGCATAACTACAGTATAATATCCCGATTGCGTATATGTTTGAAAAATACTATCTCCGATTCCATCAGTAATACCGTCATTATTGGTATCCCATTCAATATATTGAGCATCTACACTCGTACTTATATACATCATCCCCGAACATCCGGCAGCATGATAAGTGGATGATGCTTGAGGAACAATCCCGCCTGGGTGTTGACCACAACCATTAGAGCTAAGTAAATCAAATCGTGTATTTGCTAAAAAGTAATTCATACGAACCGCTTGTCCCGGTGTGAAATAATAATTCGGACATAAACTTTTTGGACCCATCAGATTCGACAAATCAGTGGTATCGCTTGTAAACGGACTTAATCCTGTTGTATCATCTAATTCGGTAGAGCAGGTGCTGATATTACAAGTAAAATTTCCTGCTGCTTCCGGGGGTGTATCACATACTTGATCACCGTCAAGTAAACAATTGTAATTAATGCAATTGATGCCTTCAAAAGTGTGATAGAGACCGAGATAATGACCTACTTCGTGAGTAATAATATAATGTGAATAGCCTAATGAATTATAAGAAATAACGATTCCATCTTCCGGCAGTCCCATTGTCCAAGGAAAAGCTGAATATGCTCCTGCCCCTGCACCCATCACTCCATCACGCAAAATCCAAATATTAAGATAACGATAAGGATTCCATCGGTTAATATTTTTCATTTTAGGATCATCTCCTGGTCCGCTGAGCACAGTATAGAATGAAGTATCGCGAGTGATACCTGTTGTCGGATTTCCATAAGGATCAACAGAAGCTAAGCAGAAACTAATATTCACGTTCGCTCCGGCAGCATTATAATACTGAGCAGTATTTGCGAACCATGCATTAAGACTATCAATTTCCTTTTGAAGAACAAAATCAGCTACGTTCTCGGGACCGTTTTGGTGAATGATGTGAAAAACAACAGGAATAACGTAAGTCCCACCCGACAAACGACCCGCAGAATGGATTAAATCATTTGCATAATTTATATTAAGCTTTTGTTCCAATGCACTTGCATTAGCGTTAGCATTTAAAAAACTATTATGCCTTGAAGCGCCACAGAAATCAACTTGAGAAAAAACGGAAGACGCAATACAAAGACATACGAAGAGTGATAATAATTTCTTCATAATACTGTTTTGGTAGGTTAGTGTTATCTCAAAGGTAAAAGAAAAATTTAAAAAAACAAGAAATTTTTCTATATTATCATATCTGTGGTTTACTTTCTGCCAATACCTCAATATGTTTTTCGGATATCTTCTTTGCCATCATCAAACTAATCATCATAGTTAAGGCCGTTAGCACTACAATTTGTACGACTAGTGCTTTATTGAAGAATGGTAATGATTGTTCTACCGGGATACTTAGAAATAATAACACGGTTATTAATCCCCTGGGAGCCATTGCCACCAAAGTAACATCCTTGATTGAAAGGAGTCTCAAGAATAATAAACGAATTAAATAGATGACTAAACTTATGGCAACTGCCCAAAGTATAGTTGCAGGATTAAATATTTCAGCAATAGTTATAGAAAATCCGAATAATAAAAAGAACAAGGAACGTACCAAAAACGCAATCTCCATGATCACTCCATGAAATCGATGTACTTCCTTTTTAATCATTGTAGGCCTTAAATTGTGAGCAAATCGAAGTTGCGACCATAGATTAGTATTACTAAGAAAAAGGCCAAACAACAGAATGAAAATAAGAGCCGGAAGGTGAAACGATTTAGCTATAAAATAAATTAGAATGATCATGAGAATAATCGGGATAAACTTCACATGATGTTTGATTTTCCCTAACAAAAAACTAAGCAGAATCGTAGCTAAAAAAGAAATTATGATGATGGCTATCAGTTGAAGTACAAACTCTCCGAATGAGCTTCCATCAATTTCGCTGTTTAAGACAACAAAATTAAAAAACACGACACCTACTATATCTGACAAACTGCTTTCATAAGTCACAAACTCGCGCAGAGAATGTGATAAATTTCGTGCGGAAGGAATGGCAATCGCGCTACTGATAACTGAAAGTGGGATAACATTGGCTATTGCTGTTTTTAACGGACAATCATTAAAATAGGAATAAACACTTGCTACAATAAAACTCAGTAATATAAGTGGGACAACCGCCATTAAAGAAGCCTTTTTAATGATCGGCATTTTGTGCATCGATAATTCTAATTCGAGCGCTCCCTCGAGTACTATTAAAATTAGTCCGACAGTACCAACGGCCGGCAATACAATAGAAAGATCGGGAAAGTGAATTTGAAAGGCATCAGCTACTAAATGCAAGATAAATCCTAAACTCAAGAGCAAAACAACAGTAGGAATACGAGTTTTCGCAGCTGTAACATCAAATAGATAGGCAAACAATAACAAAACACATAAAGAAATAATAACAGCAGTAGTCATAAAAAGTATTTTAAAAATGAACTCAAACTTACAAAAATCAATCGGTTTAAATACTTTATTTTTCAAACAAAAAAACGGAGATCAAATTTATCATTCGATCTCCGTTTTAGCGTAATCTTTCTCGATATTAATCGATCATCAGCTTTTTAGTGCATGATCCTGTTGCATTTGTTAATCGAACAAGATATAGTCCCTTCGGAAAAGAAGTTAGATCCAATTCATCCGATAAATCCTTTTGTACAGTAGTTGATAAAACCACCTTTCCTAATTGATCCATTACCTCACATTGAAATGAAGAAGCCTCATTACAAAGAACTTTAAACTTACCGCTCGTAGGATTTGGAAAAAGTGATGCTGACAGTGAAGGTGAGATTTCTTGAGTACCCGTAGCGCTCAATACAGAAATTTTGAAATTATGTTGATAGCTTGACCAACCATTTTGATAACTGCTACATCCGGGATGAGCACCAAATGCAGGATAGTAAATAATCTCTACTCCACTAACATACATAACAAACGTGTATTGCAAGCCCGCAGTTAAATTTAATGCTCCCGTTAAATTTACTCGCACAGGTTGACCGGCACCAACTGAAAACGAACTAAAATTTTGAGTATAGATTGCCGGACCATAGTAGGTGTCGCCCGGATTAATACTTAATGTACCCGCATCTACTGTTCCGGCATAACCTGCGTAGAACTCAACATATTCAAGCCTTCCGGTACAAGGAGCAAAGAAGGAATCGCCCCAATTAAATCCGCTTCCATT
>JAKPPP010000022.1 GCA_029547265.1 Bacteroidota bacterium | reverse complement strand
ACATGACCGTCCTCGAGGGTTAAAAGCGCCGTGCGTTTATTCATTGATTTACTTGACTTTCCAAGAATTTTATTCAGTTAATTTCATAGATCTTCAATCGGGGCGTAATTTAATCAATCAATTCAAGAATTTCAGTAAATTTTTCTGGCTTTAACTTGACTCTAAGTAAAATTACCTTTATCTTTGTATTAACGAAAAGAAGAGATAATGAAAGGCGTACCGATTTTGTCAAATAAAATGATTTTTGCGAGTTACTTGGGCAATATATTGGTTTTCACCGGTGCGCTATACGCCCAAATCGCCGATTTCAGCGCCGAACAGTTGACTTTTACCACAAAACCATAAAATATAATTTAGCGTGCTGTCCTAATCGGCAGATTGGTTTTTGCAACTTGTTTTAGTTGGTATGGAACAATAATTTTTAATTATGGAAAACATCATCCAGATCGCCGGTATCCGAAGTATAGAAGAAGCTCGATTGTTACTTGAGAGTGGTGTGGATTACATCGGCTTCCCCTTGCGACTGGCTTATCACCGACCTGAACTAACCGAAGTTGAAGCTGCCGAAATCATCACCAACCTCGCCTGCGGCGATAAAAGTGTCTTAATCACTTATCTCGATAATGCGCAAGAAATTGCGAGCCTAAGTCGTTTGCTCAAGATAAAATATTTGCAACTGCACGGTTTTATCTTGCCAAGTGAAGTTCAAAAGTTACGTCGTTTAAATCCCGATCTAAGCATCATCAAAAGTTTAATCGTGCGTTCCGGAAATATGGATGAATTGCGCTATACTATTGATCAGTTCGCCGATCTGGTTGACGCCTTTATCACGGATACTTTTGATCCGACGACCGGTGCCACCGGAGCCACTGGTAAAACCCACGATTGGGAAATCAGTCGCCGATTGGTCGAATATTCACCCAAACCGATTATCCTGGCTGGCGGACTAAATCCCGACAATGTCGCCGAAGCCATTCTGACGGTCAAACCGGCTGGCGTCGATGCCCACACGGGATTGGAGGATAGCCGCGGGAATAAAGATATACACCTGGTAAGCCGATTCGTTCAAGCGGCACGTCAGGCGTTTAGCGGAATCACTCCAAACGAAGCGAATTTCACGGAACTGCCGATTGACGGAGTGCTTGACCTGCATACTTTTTCGCCCAAAGAGATCAAAGACCTGATCCCGGAGTATCTGGAAACCTGCCGCGCGAGCAAAATCCTCGATGTCCGCATCATTCACGGCAAAGGCACCGGAGCTCTGCGAGAAACTGTCCATGCAATTTTACGCAAATTGCCTTACGTTGAAAAATTTCAGTTAGCCGATGAATTGGGCGGCGGCTGGGGTGCGACGATTGTGCGCTTAAAAGGGAAAGAATAATCACTAAATTTCCAATTAGTGGCTATTACAATAATTTAGTTTGATTACTAATAGTTTCTGATTACCAGAATTATAAAATTATTTTCACTAAAGCAGTAAACTACCAACCGATTTTAAGAACAACCAAATCCAGTTCAACTAGCGGTATAAACGGTTATTCCGGTGTTCAAACTTGGAAGTTGTCAGGAATCTAACATTGAGAACTTTTATGTTTTAAACTAATCTTTTCCTTGTAACTAAAATCCATTTAGATATTGAATGACCCTTTGGCAAATTTTTAGCGTTGGAAAATTTCATATTAAAGTTTATTTTCGACTCAGTTTTTAAGGTTGAATTTGATGAATTGGACTAACTATCAACAATTTAATGTTTTGAATCCTAAGGCTATTCATAAAATATTTAGCTGGCCTCTGGATACATCTTTAGAGGAGTCGGAATCAACTAAATTCGCTCGAGTTCTAATTTGCTTACCCTTTGAGCACGCTCATTTCTATAGCGCGTTGAAAGTCTTTTTACCTTTCATACGACAAAAACCGGAGTTGGTCAGATTGCTCGTACCGCAAGCATTTTTTACCTTAATTCAGGAAATTAATCCCGATTTATTGATACCCTTGATTTCCAGTCGGATCAACAAAGATGGTTTTCCCACCGATCCAGAAGTACTGGCATTAGCTCGAATCAACCTCGAGTTCGCAATTGATTTAAATGTAATCCCGACGGTTCCTACGGCTTTTATCGTATCCCGATG
>JAKPPP010000016.1 GCA_029547265.1 Bacteroidota bacterium | reverse complement strand
TGTTAATTATTGTGTTGATAACAGAGGAGAGAGCAGGGGTATATCCCATGCTTTTATGACCTAATCTTGTAATACTATATGAAGACCTTCCCAAAATACTATATTTTACGTTTGTCGCTAGTAATCAGCGTGTTGCTGACTACTTTTTCGGCTACTTATGCCTTTCCTCCCGATTCTTTACGCACTAAATGGGTAGGAGGTAAGAAGTTTCTTTTGCATAAAGTGACAAAAGGAGAGACGTGGACCAGCGTTGCGAAAAAATACCATATCACTATTGCTGAGCTTCAAAATGCGAATAATGGCGTTTCTGTGCTCAAGTACAACCAAATTATTCAGGTTCCTGCAACATCTTCGAATGTTCAGGATGATGCAGCTATACAAGAAACACCGATACAAGAGTCCAACGATACTCCGAAGCCGGTTAAACAAAAGCAAGATCCTATAAAGCCTGTTAAAGATAGTCCTAAAGTGAAGTATCATACTGTTGCTAAAGGTGAGACACTTTATCGCATCGCAAAGGAGAATAATATGTCCTTAGACGAGCTTAAGGATTTAAACAACCTCACAAATAACGTAGTGAAAGTGGGGATGAAGTTAAAAGTGTCGGGTAAAGTATCTGAAGTAGTTGAAGAAGTACGTGAAGAAACTCCTGCTCCAAAGCCGGTGAAAGAAACAGTTAAGGAAACCGTTAAAGAAACGGTGAAGCATAACGACGATGTGGAGAAGCCAAAAACTACTACTGAAAAAGCGATTGTGAAAAATAATCCTGTAGTAACAGAGCCGAAGCCTACACCGGTTAAATCGGATACTAACAGCACTCTTCCTGAAGTTTATAGTAATCCAGGAGCCTCTCGTAATACTATCACCGAGAAGGATCCTAAAACGGGAGCTACAATCGATAAAATCACTGAGACGGGAGTAGCTACTTGGATAACCGACGGAGAATTGAATCAGAACAAATTTTATGCTTTGCATCGTACCGCTCCGGTAGGGACGATCATAAAAGTGACTAACCGAATGAATAATAATTCCGTTTTTGTAAAAGTTGTCGGAATACTACCTGATACAGGCGACAATAAAAATGTAATGATCAAAATTACACAAGCCGCCGCTCAACGTATCGGAGCTCTCGATCAAAAATTCACTGCCGAACTTTCTTACGCAGTAAACAAATAAAAAAAATCCTCTCGACTGAGAGGATTTTTTTTTGATTATTTGTTTTTACTAGATCTTATTTTATTAATTGATTCAGTTGAATCTCGAATCATCTCGACTCCGCTCGATGATCATGTCTCGACTCCGCTCGACAACCACCGCTCGATATTTCGACAGGCTCAATAACCGTGACCATCGCTCGACAACTTCTAACCATAAAATGATTTCGCTATCCGCTTCGCGAAACCTCGAACCTCGAACCTCGAACCTCGAACCTCGAACTCACCCCTTTCTCCTTTTCTTCTCCGCCAATATCAACGATAACTCTCGTCCCATTTGTCCGGCCATAGAGGTGTTTTCTTGCGCTCTGCGTGTCAAGTATGGCAATACAGCTTCTACGGGGCCATAAGGAACGTATTTAGCCACTTTATAGCCTTCTTTTGCTAAGTTGAAGCTAATGTGATCACTCATGCCTAAAAGTTGGCTGTAATAGATTCTCTCATCGCCTTTGGCAATTCCTTTCGATGCCATCAACTCCGTTAAAATCATGCTGCTTTCTTCATTATGTGTTCCCGCACAAATAGAAATTTTCTCGAAATGATCTACGCAAAAACGTAAGGCTTCGTTGTAGTCGCGATCGGTAGATTCTTTGTCCGGTTGAATCGGAGATGCATATCCTAATTCTGCGGCACGCTCTCTTTCTTTTTCCATGTATGCTCCACGTACCAATTTCAATCCTAAGAAGTAATTTCCTTGTGTTGCTTTTTCGTACGATACTTTCAAGAATGATAATCGATCGTGACGGTACATCTGAAATGTGTTGTAAATAATCGCTCGCTCTTTGTTGTAGCGTTCCATGTTTACAGTTGCTAATTCATCAATAGCTTTTTGAATCCATGATTCTTCGGCGTCGATAAATACGCGCACATTTTGTTTATGTCCTTCTTCACAAATTCGCTGTACTCGTCGCGAAACTCTGTCGAACTCTGCTTTGTCGGCTTCACTTAATTCTTCTCCCGCCGATACTTTTTCAAGAATATAATGACGTGCTAGTCCCGTTACTTTGAATACCGAAAACGGAATATTATTATCTCCTTTTGCTCGTTTTACCGTCGCAATAATTTCTTCGCAAGCTCTGTCGAGATCTTTCTCTTCTTCTTTTCCTTCTACCGAGTAATCAAGTATACTTCCAACGCCGTATTTTCCCAGCTTGTTAATGGTAAGTGTGCATTCTTGAATGTTTTCTCCTCCGCAGAACTGCTTAAAAATGGTTCCTTTTATCATTCCTTTTACAGGAAGATGATTTCTTAATGCCCACTCAGCAACGCTGCTGCCGGTTTTTACTAATGTGGGGTTTCCTATTGCTTTAAAGAGCCAGTAGGCTTGTTCTATCTCTCCGTTCGTCTTAGATGCAAATGCGTTTTCTAAGTTGTCGAACGATATTTTGGGCGATGCTTCCATACGCTGTCAAAGATATACAGAACCTGAAAATTTGCGATGCGAACTGTGTAAAATCATAGTCTGAACTTTCTCCTAGGCGTAACTTATTGTCTTACTGCCATTTTCGTTGAAGAAAAGTGCGTTGCATCCCAAAACATTGTTGTAATTTTGTATTCCAATTAAATATTATGTTTCTAAAACCTGATGAATGGGGATTTCCCGCCAATACTCGCCCTTGGGTGATAGCGGGTCCTTGTGGTGCTGAGAGTGAAGAGCAGGTGCTCGAAACGGCCCTCGGATTGAAAGAGCAAGGGGTTCATGCCTTGCGTGCCGGTATTTGGAAGCCTCGTACTCGTCCGGGTTCTTTTGAGGGAATGGGTGAGCAGGCGCTTGTGTGGGTGAAGAAGGCTTCGATTGCTTCAGGTCTTCCTGTGACGGTCGAGGTGGCTAGCCCTAAACATGTTGAGCAGGCTTTAAAAGCAGGAATCGATTTTTTATGGTTAGGTGCTCGCACTACCGTGAATCCGTTTTTAGTGCAGGAAATTGCTGATAGCTTAAAGGGTGTCGATATTCCGGTGATGATTAAAAATCCCGTGAATCCTGATCTCGAATTGTGGATCGGTGCCATCGAGCGTTTTCAACGTACTGGTAATAATAAAATCGCTGCTATCCACAGGGGATTTTCGAGCTACGAGAACCAAACTTATCGCAATAAACCGAATTGGGAATTGCCTATCGAGTTGCGTCGCCGCTTACCAGGAATTACTTTGTTCTGCGATCCTAGTCATATTTGCGGTAATACGTTCATGTTAGAGTATGTGGCGCAGTTTGCACTCGATCTTCAGTACGACGGACTTATGATCGAATCACATCGTAATCCGAAGGAGGCTTTGAGCGATGCCGCTCAGCAATTAACTCCTGGCGAATTAGGCGTTCTGTTGTCGTCGTTGCAAGTGCGTAAGCCTTCTATCGATGATCCTTTTGAGTTAAGTCGTTTGGAGGATCTTCGCGATCAGATCGATGAAATTGATAGTGAATTATTGAATTTGATGGCCCAGCGTATGAATGTAGCACGCACCATCGGTAAATATAAGTTCCTGAATAATCTTACCATTCTTCAACCGGAACGCTGGGAGGAGATTGTTGCTTCTCGTGTGAAATCCGGTATTGATAAAGAGTTGACGAAGGAGTTTATTCTTAAGCTCTACGGACTAATTCACGAGGAGTCGATGTTTCATCAAACTAATCAGATGATTCAGGAGAAAAAAGATAAATCAACGAAGGATTCTTCAGCTTCCAAATGATCACGCATCGCTTACATGGTTCCGAAATTTTTATTGGTGAGAAAGCACTGAGCTTAATCCCCGATTGGCTCGGATCGCATGTGAAAGCGAAACGTCTTTTTGTGTTGGTCGATGATCAAACAGAACATTCTTGCTTGCCGATATTTACTTCGGCTATGCAAGGCCGTTATGAAGTAATCAAGATTGCCATCCCCGCAGGTGAACGTAATAAAACACTTGAGCTTTGTGCTTATGTGTGGAATCGCTTGCTCGATCATAAAGCGGTGAAGTCGGATGTGCTGGTGACCTTAGGTGGTGGCATGATTACCGACCTAGGTGGATTAGCAGCTTCTCTGTATAAGCGTGGTATGCGTTTCATTCATGTTCCTACTAGTTTGATGGGAATGACAGACGCAGCTATCGGAGGAAAAACAGCCGTCGATTTTAATAATATTAAAAATGCTATCGGATTGTTCTCTAGTCCGAAGGCGATTTTTATTGATCCCATATTCCTCAAGACATTACCGCATCGCGAAATTGCTAACGGCTGGGCCGAGGTGGTGAAGCATGCGCTTATTGCCGATATTTCTATTTGGGAGGAGCTTCCTGCCGATGCTTCTGCTATTCCCGATTTCGATTTGTTATTGCGTTCAATTGCAGTGAAGGTGTTGGTGGTGCAAGAAGATTTTGAGGAGAAGGGGAGAAGAAAAATCTTGAATTTCGGACATACTGTAGGACATGCCATCGAGACTATTCACCTCGAAAGTAGAAATGTTTTGCTGCATGGCGAAGCGATTGTTTGGGGTATGTTGATAGAGACTGAAATTGCTAAGCAGCTAAAGCTGATATTAGATGATGAAGCACAACAAATTCAGGATAAGTTATTGAGCTTCTTTGATCCCGATCCTCTTAAAACTATGAATTCAGATCAGTTGCTTCATTTCTTGTTGCAAGATAAAAAGAATGAACGCAACACGATTTTGTTTTCGTTGATAAGCGATATCGGTAATTGTACATGGAATTGTGAAGTGGACCAAGAAATTATTTTGTCAGCAGTAAAGAAATTTATTTCGTTGCAATGAAATCAATTGTCATTCCCGCATTAACCGGAAATTCCGTTCCCGATATTTTTCTTCCTTCTTCAAAAAGTGTCAGTAATCGTGTGCTAGTAATTCGTGCTTTGTGCGACGATAATTTTCAAATTAATCATCTCTCAACAGCCGATGATACTTCGGTATTGGCAAGCATCATTAACGATTCTTCTGATGATATATTTTGCGGTGCCGGTGGGACAACCCTAAGGTTTTTTTTAGCACTCTCTGCAACGAAAAGCAAGTCTGTTAAAATTTCCGGCACCGATCGTTTGAATAAGCGTCCCTTGAAACCTTTACTCGATGCACTGACCGATTTAGGTGTACATTTCGAGTATTATGGTAAACCTTATTTTCCTCCTCTGAAAATTGTTCCGGCTAAACTCGTCGGACGAGAATTGATGATTAAGGCAGATGTGAGTTCTCAGTTTATATCTGCATTAATGTTGATCGCACCTACTATTGAAAATGGAATGGTTCTTCACCTCGATAAGCCTCCTGTTTCATTTTCGTATATTCAAATGACTGCGGCATTGATGGAATATTTCAATGTGAATGTGATATTTAGTGAGGATAAAATTATTGTCCCTTCGCAAAAGTATATCGCGAAGCCTTTTACCGTGCCTGCCGATTGGTCAAATGCTGCTTATTGGTTTGGTGTTGTAGCTATAAATCCTTCCGTAGAGATAATTCTTAAAAATACTTCAGCCGATAATCTACAAGGTGATGTTATCCTCTTAGATTGGATGAAATTGTTTGGTGTTAATGCAGAGGTGATTGGTAACGATCTTCGTGTATATAACGAGCATATCGATTATCCTTCTTTCTTGCATCTGAACCTGATGAATCATCCCGATTTAGCTCAGCCATTAGCTGTTGTTTCTGCTGCGTTGGGAATTGATTGTATGTTGGAGGGATTATCGACGCTTAAGTTGAAAGAAACTGACCGATTAACAGCGGTGAAAACGGAACTCGAAAAAGCCGGAGTGTCTGTCGATATTACCGATGATTCAATGCATGTCACGGGAAAAATTAATCGCGATTTTTTATCGTCAGTTGTTTTTGAAACATATGACGATCATCGTATGGCGATGTCGCTTGCCATGTTAGCTGCTTTAAATAAATCCATCACTATTAATGATCCCGATGTAGTAAATAAATCGTATCCCGGATTCTTCGATGAGCTCATGAAGTTGAAGTAATTTATTGGTTCAAGAATTTTTCATGATTATACTCTCATTACGAATCTCATCGATTGATTCGCAATTTTATTGCTCATTGGTTTATTCAATGGTTTCGAAATTTTCTTGAATCCTGTATCGTGAATCGTGAATCTTGCTTTTAACCGCTAGGAACGCAAGGAAGACGCAAGGGGCGCGGGGAATTGCTGTGCAATTTTCATTCAAATTGATTTCTTAATTTGACCCGAAATTTTCTTCTATCCTGTATCTTTTATCATACCAAAATTTGCTCAAGAATACCACCTTGCCAAAAGCTAATTACGAACCATGGGGGCATTAGCAAACTAGCAAATTAGCATATTAGCACATTTTTTCCCCTTCTTAATAAAGGATAATTCTTCCCTCTTAAAAATTCTTCTCAATATAAAGTACAACTGCTTCCGCACATCGTTCCCCATCCATCGCTGCACTCACAATTCCTCCTGCGTATCCTGCTCCTTCTGCGCAAGGGAATAATCCCGCTACTTCCGAGTGCATACATGTTTCTTTGTCACGAGGAATTCGTACCGGCGATGATGTTCTCGATTCGGTGCCTATCAATACTGCTTCGTTGGTGTAATAGCCTTGCATTTTCTTGCCGAAATCTTTTAATCCTTGACGTAAGGCTTGCGCAACTGCCGAAGGAAGTACTTCTGCTAACATTACATTGCTTACTCCGGGTAAATAGGACGTTTCAATGATTCCTTTCGATGCTTTGCCTTCACAAAAGTCAACTACTCGTTGTGCAGGTGCTTTTAATTCGCCGCCTCCCGCGATATAACACGCTTTCTCGACAGATGCTTGGTATTCCATCGCCGCCAAAGGACCGGATTTTTTAAACGGTTCAAAATCTTTGGTGCCGACACTTACTACCATGCCTGAATTCGCAAAAGGATTGTTGCGTCGCGATGGCGACCATCCGTTTACAACAAGTTCGCCTGGAGCTGTTGATGCGGGGGCGATAATGCCTCCGGGACACATACAGAAGCTGTATACGCCACGATCGAAGGCTTGGGTGGTCAAACTATAGGCTGCAGGCGGAAGATAGGCTCCTCGGTCGTTGCAATGATATTGAACGCGATCTATGATGTTTTGTGGATGCTCGATACGTACTCCTAATGCAAAGTCTTTGGCTTCTATTAAAATCTTTTGTTCATGCAGCATTCTGAAAATATCACGTGCCGAATGTCCCGTTGCTAGAATAACTGCTTCAGCATTTAGGCTGATTGCATTGTTGCTGCCGTCGACCGATTTTATTTTTACTCCTTTAATTTTATGATGATCGTAAATGATTTCTTCAAGGCGTGTGTTGAAGTGTATCTCTCCTCCGCACGATTCAATTTGCTCGCGCATAGCAGTAACGATACCCGGAAGTTTGTTAGTGCCGATATGCGGATGTGCATCTATCAAGATATTTTCAGAGGCGCCGAATTCGTGGAATGTATGTAATACGCGTTGTATGTTCCCTCGTTTTCCTGAGCGTGTATATAGCTTTCCGTCGGAATATGTGCCCGCGCCGCCTTCTCCAAAACAATAGTTGGAGTCTTCGTTTACAAATCCTTGTTTGTTGATGGCTGCCAAATCTCTCCGGCGACTTCTCACATCTTTTCCTCGTTCAATAACAATCGGTTTGAATCCCGATTCAATAAGTCGTAGTGCTGCGAACATTCCCGCAGGACCAAATCCAATAATTATAACAGGCTTTGCATTACTAACGTTAGTGTATTGCCGAACAAACGATTCTCCTGCGGGAAGCGATTCTCCTAAAGCAACATCAAAAAATAAACGGAATTTTACTTGTCGTGATCGTGCGTCGATCGAGCGTTTACTTAATCGAAAAGAGGTGATGTCGCTTTCGCCAACACCTAAAAAGCGTGATATATAAATTTTGTAATCTGACTCGCGGGCTGCCTCTTCCGGCTGCAACACGAGTTCAATTTGCTTGATCATTTATTCGAAGGTGAGTGATACCGTGAATATTCTCGATTTTAATGAATTGAGAGTGGTAGAGTAGGTCGCAGGATCTGCTGTCAACACATTCGGAATGCCTTGAAACATTTTGATCTCCGGTGCAAACTTGAACAATGGTAAGTATAAGTCCATGCCGAACCCGATTTCATATCCGTAGTCGTTCTTTGAAAGTTTTACCAACTCCTCATCGTTTTCTACTGCTGCTTGTGATACTAAATCGATCATGTATTTCGCTCCGCCTAAAACATAAAAGCGGTAGTTGTTTACACGATTCGATTTGAATTTTAGTTGTAAAGGAAATTCGATGAAAGTCGATTCTATTTTCTTTGTAACTGTTGTTGATGGTCCTACCGGCACCGTCATTTTATAATTGATATTACGTTGCGAGAATGCTAAAGCAGGCACAAATCGTAAATCGAGATTATTGTTGATGCGTAAATTGGAGATGATACCGAGGTTGAATCCTGTTTGTCCATCAGCCGTTAATACCATCACACTGTCGCTCTTGTAAAAATCATCGGCACGTTGAACTCTGAAATCCGTTTTGTTCATTCCTAAAAGAAATCCGAAGTGAATCCACTGCTTATCGTATTTCTCTTGGTTTTTTACAACGATTCGTTGCGCATGCAGCTGCGTCACCGGCAATGAAACGATCATCGCGATTGCTATCAGCCATTTGTGTATGTTCAACGTTGGTTTCATTTTATTTTTTTCGTCCCGTGTAGATGCTGGCAATTCCAAACGTAAGGGGTATGCATTTAGTATCTGCATATCCTACTTGTTGTAAGATTCCGGTGAACTTTTCTCCGAAAGGAAAGGCTGATACCGATTCCGGCAGGTATTCATACGCCGATCGTTCTTTGGAGATTAATTGTCCGATGCCCGGCAAAATATATTTCGAATAGAAATTGTAGCCTTGCTTCACAGGGAATTTCGTAGGCTGTGAAAATTCAAGTATCACTACCATTCCTCCCGGCTTCAATACTCTCAACATCTCTCCTAAACCGATTTCTAGGTGCTCGAAGTTGCGAACGCCGAAGGCTACGGTGATAGCGTCAAAACTATTATCGCTGAATGGCAACTTTTCTGAATCCGCTTGTTGAAGTGTGATCAATTCCGATAAATGCTTGGCTTTGATTTTCTCTCTGCCGATTTCAAGCATTCCTGCCGATATATCAACGCCGGTAATCTTCGCCGGATTCAATCGCACCGCTTCCAGTGCTAAGTCCGCCGTGCCCGTTGCAATATCTAGGATATGCTGTGGCTTTATCGGCAATAGCTGATTGATGGCTTTCTTTCTCCACGATTTATCAATGCCGCCCGATAAAACACGATTCAGCAAATCATAACGCGTAGCAATGCTGTCGAACATCTGTTCCACTTTCTCGCGCTTTGATTCGCCTTTATAACGTTGAGGCAGTACCGTCATACTTTTAATTTAGATGCTTCTACTAATAATTGTCGCTTGTCGATAGGAACAACACCTACTTTCTCACATACTAATCCCCCGGCAAGGTTCGCCAATGCTGCTGTTGTAGGACCTGTTAATCCTAAAGCTAAGCATAGCGACGCAACACTGATTACGGTATCACCCGCGCCCGACACATCCGAAATATTACGAATATGAGCAGGTATTACTTCTTTGTTTTTATCGTTGCCGATATAAACTCCGTTTTCTGATAATGTCACCATCATCGATTCAATATTTTGCTGCAAACGGAAAGGTTCACTCACTGCATTTAAATTATCGATGGTAGGTTTCACGATGTCGGCTTTTAACCCCGCTTTCAATTCAGAAAGATTCGGTTTAAAGAGACTAACGTTTTTATAGGCATTAAAGTTTTTCTTTTTAGGATCTACCGCAGTTGGGATGTTATGCGCTTTGCAAAGTGTTACGATCTCTGCTATCAGCGACTCATTCAACACACCTTTATCGTAATCTTCAAAAATGACAACTGCTGGCTTTTCATTCTCGATTAAAGTTTTTACCGCTTTAAAAATTTCACTCTGCTCTTTTACCGATAAGTCGTGCATCACTTCATCATCAACGCGAAGCAATTGATGGTTATTGCCAATCACACGTGTTTTTACGGTCGTTACGCGCTCATCCGATAATATCATTCCAGATGTATCCATCGAGAGGTCTTTCATCAATCCCAATAGATCTTCTGCATGGCGGTCGTTGCCTATTACCGAGCAGAGCAGGGGAGTAGCGCCCATAGCTTTTATGTTGATGGCTACGTTGGCAGCTCCGCCTAAGCGACTTTCTCTCTTCTGAACAGCAACGATAGGCACCGGAGCTTCAGGAGAAATACGATCTACTTTTCCCCATAAATAGGCATCTACCATTACGTCGCCAATCACCAATACTTTCAGGTGATTGAAGGCTTCAAATACTTCTTCTATGTTGCGGTAATGTGTCAATCTGATTGGTAATTGAATTATTATTTCAGTTTCGCTAACGATTCTTTTATGCGCTTCAATGCTTCACGTAAAATATCATCGCTCGTAGCATAAGAGATACGTACACAACGAGGATCGCCGAAGGCTTCTCCTGTTACTAACGATACTTTAGCGTCTTTTAGCAAGTACATGCATAAGTCGGTAGCATTTTTAATTACTGCTTCTCCATCGCTCTTTCCGAAGAAATACGTCACATCAGGGAATACATAAAATGCTCCTTTCGGTTTGTTGAATTTCCATCCCGGAATATCTTGCATTAATTCAAGCACCATATCTCTTCTTCGTAAGAATGATTCACGCATGAATTCATACAAACTCCACTCTGTGCTCACTGCTTTTAAGGCTGCTTTTTGTGCAATAGAACATGGTGCCGATGTAAATTGACCTTGCATCTTATCGCATGCTTTCGCAATCTCTACCGGAGCTCCGATATACCCGATTCTCCATCCCGTCATGGCATATCCTTTCGATACTCCGTTCACGATGATCACACGGTCTTTGATGAAATCAAATTGTGCAATGCTTTCGTGGTCGGCTTCAAAGCGGATATGTTCGTAGATCTCATCCGACAAAATATAAATCTGAGGATGAGGAAGGATCACTTCTGCTATCGCTTTTAATTCTTCTTTCGAGAAAATAGATCCCGTAGGATTACATGGCGAACTGAAGATGAAAAGTTTTGTTTTCGGAGTGATAGCGTCTTTTACTTGTTGTGCTGTTGGCTTAAAGTCATTGTCGACTGTAGTGTCGATAAACACCGGAATGCCGCCTGCCAACTGAATCATCTGAGAGTAACTCACCCAATAAGGTGCAGGAACAATTACTTCCTCTCCCGGATTTACTAAACTCAAGATCACGTTTGCGATACTTTGCTTAGCTCCCGTAGATACTACAATTTGTTCAGGTTTATAATCGAGATTATTTTCTCTCTTGAATTTTTCGCTGATAGCTTTGCGTAAGTCAGCATATCCCGCAATCGGCGGGTAGAAGGTAAATCCGTCGTCGATGGCTTTCTTTGCCGCTTCGCGGATATCGTCAGGCGTAACAAAATCAGGTTCTCCTAAGCTCAGGCTGATGATATCATGTCCCTGCTCCTGAAGCTCACGGCTTAAACGCGCCATGGCGATGGTAGCAGATTCTTCTAAATCGTTAATTCGTTTCGATAAATAGTTCATAGTGGGATTGGCCCATTTTGTGTGGCGCAAAACTACCAAAAAAGACTGAGCCTTTAAACTTATCAATTCGAAGATTTTTAGCGCTGTTCTTTCTTTGTTTCTCCTACATTATGAGGGTGTTACGTGGCGATTTAGCCCCTATGGCATTCGTTTTGCATTATTTTATTCTTGTCCTCACCCTTTTTTATGTAATAAATCGCCCTTTTATGCGTCCTATTTTACGATATTTGATCCCTCTTAAATTATGGAAACTCCCAACACAATTATTGAATTTCTGGTGTTTCTGCTCCCTCCCGTGATGGTGGCAGTTACTGCTTATTTGCTGATTCAGCGCTTTCTGCAGCGTGAACAACAACTTAAAGTTCTTGAGTTGAAAATGGTCAACCAAAAGGATCTTTTGCCGCTTCGTTTACAGGCTTATGAGCGTTTGGCTATCTATTTGGAGCGCATCTCTCCTAATCAAATGTTGTTGAATCAGTATGAGCCTGGCTTTACCGTGGCTCAGTTTCAACGTGTTTTGGTGGCGATGGTGCGTGATGAGTTTGAGCATAATTTAGCGCAGCAGATTTATGTTTCAGCTGCATTATGGACCATCATCAGAAATACGAAAGAAGATGTAGTGCGTCAGATTAACGGTGCCGCTGCAACCCTCGATCCCGAAGCTCCTTGTCACGAATTAAGTCAAGCAGTTTTTAATGCAATCCTCGAGCGTGAAGATTTCGGAACCCAAAAAACATTAAGTATTCTTAAAGCAGAAGTTGCTCAGTTATTTTAATTTTAGTTATGTCGACTACCGATCAAAAAAAATCTCCTTTCACTACCGATTCCGGTATTGAGGTGAACCGTATATATGCTACTCCTGTTGATTTGAAAGAGGATGCAGGTAAGTTTCCGTTTACGCGCGGTGTACAACCCGATATGTATCGCGGTAAGCTGTGGACTATGCGCCAGTATGCAGGATTTAGTACTGCTGAGGAAAGTAACGAGCGTTATCATTATTTGTTAAATCAAGGTACTACGGGATTGTCGGTAGCTTTCGATTTACCTACCCAAATCGGTTATGATTCTTCCCACGATTTAAGTGATGGTGAAGTAGGAAAGGCCGGTGTGGCGATCGATTCCTTAGCCGATATGGAAATTCTTTTTCACGGCATCGAACTCGAAAAAATCACGACGTCAATGACCATCAATGCTTCGGCGTCGGTGTTGTTGAGTATGTATATCGCTTTAGCGAAAAAGCAAGGTGCCGACTTAAAAAATATTTCGGGTACTATTCAAAATGATATTTTGAAAGAGTATGCTGCACGAGGAACGTATATTTATCCTCCGAAGCCAAGCATGCGTATCATCACCGATATTTTTGAGTATTGCAGCAAGGAATTACCAAAGTGGAATACAATATCAATTTCGGGATATCATATTCGTGAAGCAGGTGCAAATGCTGTTCAAGAGTTGGCGTTTACGTTAGCTGATGGGAAAGCATATTTGCAAGCGGCAATCGACAAAGGTCTCGATATAAATGTTTTTGCGAAACGATTATCGTTCTTCTTTAATGCGCATAATAATTTGTTTGAAGAGGTAGCTAAATTCAGAGCTGCTCGTCGCATGTGGGCGCAAATAACAAAAGATTTAGGCGCTACCGACCCTCGCGCACAGATGCTGCGTTTTCATACGCAAACAGGCGGATCAACATTAACTGCTCAACAACCGCAAAACAATATCGTTCGTGTTACAGTGCAAGCTTTAGCGGCGGTGATGGGCGGAACACAATCGCTCCATACCAACGGATTCGATGAAGCCTTAGCATTACCAACCGAAGAAGCAGCGCGTATCGCATTGCGTACTCAACAAGTTGTGGCTTATGAAAGTGGAGTGCCAATGACTGCTGATCCGCTGGGAGGTAGTTATTATGTGGAAGCATTAACGAATGAGGTTGAAGCGAAGGCGTGGGATTATATCCGCAAGATTGATGAAATGGGTGGTGCAGTAGCAGCAATAGAAGCGGGATATATTCAACGAGAAATTGCCGATTCAGCTTATCAGTATCAACGCGATATCGAATCGGGTGATAAAGTGATAGTAGGAGTGAATAAATTCACAATTGAAGAACCTCCATTCGAAAATTTATTTACCGTTAACGATAGTATTCGTCAAGTTCAAATCGATAAAATCAATAAAGTTAAAGCAACAAGGAATAATGATGCTGTTGCTACATGCTTAAAAAATCTCGATGAAGCTGCTCGCAACGGATCCAATGTAATGCCGTTTATTCTTGCTGCTGTTGAGCAATACGCAACACTAGGAGAAATCTGCGATGTAATGCGTGAAGTTTTTGGTGAATATACAGGAATGTAATAGCTTAATATTTAAAAAAAGGCTCAAGGAAAAAACACTTATTTCTTGAGCTTTTTTTTTAACCTAAACTTGGAGGCATTTAGATCCTAATATGTCGACCGTTTTAGTAATGAATTTTTTGGAAGATGCATGATACAGGATACAAGATTCAGGATACAGGATACAGGATACAGGATACAGGATGCAAGATACAGGATACAAGATTCAGGATACAAGATTCAGGATACAAGATTCAGGATACAAGATTCAGGATACAAGATACAGTGAACATTGTACGTCCCTAACATAGGTTGACCAATTTTAATTGAAATTCAATTCTGATATAATTCCCGCTTCCCTTTGAAATTGATTGTTCATGATGGCTTCAATCTCTATTTCGAACCGAATCTCATCTTTTTCTAGCTACAATATTATTGACGAACGGTATATCCGAATCTCTTTTCGAAGCGAATCGTCCGCCTTAAATTTTTGCGGAAAGAACGATAAATAATTGATTAAATTTTGGATTAGGAATTTCGAATTATTTACCCATTAAATTTCGATTAATAGGGTATTTATCCTTCTAAATAAAATTTCTTTTTGAGTCCAGGATTAAATAATTCTGTCTGTCATGTTATTATTCATTCAATGAGTTCTTTGTTTATAAAATAATCCGGAAAAAATCTTTCATCCTGCATCGTGTATCCTGCATCTAACATCCAACATCTAACATCCATAATCTATCATCCATAATCTATCATCCAAATTTAACATTACCTAACAACTTATTCAATATTTTATCAAAACAACTTTCAACTGATTTTTCTCATTTGTGTTGTTCAATTCTCAAATAGCTTTAACTTCACAATAATATTAGTGCAGTTAAAATAAATTGAACTATGAAAAAGAAATTATTTTTAGCCTCATTATTTGTTTTGATCGGAATGTTTTTTTCGGAGAAGTCGTTTGCACAACAAGTCATTACAGAAACTACTTTCGACAGTACTTCTACTTATATTCTTAAGTTGAGGGATGAGTCGCAATTGGTAGGTAAATTCCTCGGCCGCGATTCTTTAAATGTGATGATAAAAACGGCTTCGATGCCTCGAGTGGAAGTGCCGATTTCTAATGTAGTAAGTGTTTCGAAAGTGGAAGCTGAAAATTTCAGGCATGGTAAATATTGGTTCCCGAATCCCAATGCTACGCGTTACTTTTTCGCTCCTTCAGCATTTTGCTTAAAAGCAGGTGAGGGTTATTATCAGAATACTTATTTGTTTTTGAATTCTTTTAATGTTGGATTGTCGGATCATTTTACCCTAGGGGGCGGAATAGAATTTATTTCGACGTTCGCAAGTGTGATTAGTGGTGAAGGGGGACCGATATTTTACTTAACACCGAAAGTGGGATTTGAAGTCGCTCCGAAAGTTAATGTAGGCGCAGGATTGTTATATGTTAGTATTCCTTCATTCGACGGAGGACAACGTGGTGGCGGAGGTATAGGCTACGGACTTTGTACGTATGGAAACAGCAATAATAATATTACAGGTGGAGTAGGTTGGGGCTATAGTAGAAAAGAAGTTGGCTCGTTTCCGTTTTTTACAATTAGCGGAATGACACGTATCTCGAGAAAAACAGCTTTAATAACAGAAAACTGGATACTTACCGGAGAAGATAACGCAGCTATTTACTCTTATGGCTTTCGCTTTTTCGGAGAGAAATTAGCCGTCGATTTAGGTTTTGTAAACAACAGTGATATCTCTGAAGCGCTTCTAATCGGAATTCCTTATGTTGATTTTGTGGTGAAGTTTTGATAAAAAGATGCAGGATGCAGGATGCAGGATACAGGATGCAAGATACAGGATGCAGGATACAGGATACAGGATGCAAGATACAGGATGCAAGATACAGGATACCAGATTCAGGATGCAGTATACAAGATACAAGATACAAGATACAAGATACAAGATTCAAGATGCATGATACATGATACAAGATACAGTGTACGTCCCTAACATAGGTTGACCAACTTTAATTGAAATTCAATTCTGATATAATTCCCCCTTCCCTTTGAAATTGATTGTTTTTAATGACTTCAATCTCTATTTCGAACCGAATCTCTTCTTTTTCTAGATACAATGTTATTGACGAACGGTATATCCGAATCTCTATTCGAAGCGGAACGTCCGCCTTAAATTTTTGCGGAAAGAACGATGAGAACGACAACGATAGAAAGAAACACTGCCCGAGACATGGAGCGTCGACGCAGGAGACGATTCAGGGCGAGTTTGTTTCTTTCCGTTGGAGTTGAAATCGTTCCCGCTAAAAAATTTACAGCGGCGGTTTTTTTGCTTACTTTTTCAACTGAAGGAAAAAGTAAGAGCCGTCGCGCGGCTACAGCGCGTTGGAAGAGGGAAAATGTTTTATCCTGTATTTCTATCATTGAATGATTCAAAAAAATAACCCCACAAAGACCAGAAGGCTCCT
>JAKPPP010000418.1 GCA_029547265.1 Bacteroidota bacterium | reverse complement strand
ATTGTCAGTTTTCCGTTAGGTGAAACAATCGATCCGACGCGTTTTGTCCTATACGGGAATTCGGTGATTAATGAGTATGATTATGCTTTGGTACTTGAATTTAAAGATAAAGATAATAGTGATTTAACTATAACATACGAATATTCCAGAGGTACAGATCCAAAATCAAGTTCAAATCCTGTGACTCCCAGTACAAATTGGCCTGGAGTAAAACTGCCTGTACGATTAGTCTCCGGTTACCTAATGATTGATCGTGGAACTACTCCGGTGAATTCCATGCCGCAGAAAACGAATTTCACCTTCACTTTTTACTATAAAAATATCGATCCGACGCTTGGGTATGAAAATTCAATGTTCCATTTTATTCGAACGATGACGGTAGAATTTTCCCCGTTTTGTTCTACAAATAAGAAATATAAAATGTCATCCACAGCTTATGATCCCTGTATCGCATCTAAGCAAACTTTCACGGTTTCGTTTGTCGATGCAACTGATGGACTGGGTTATGACATCAATAATTCCAATACATATTGGCCTAATCCGACATCATCTTCTGTTACAGTCTTTGATAAGCCTTTTGACCAAGTAAATCTCCAAAATATGTATTTTGATACAAAAAAATGCAGTAATGCCAACTGTACTACAGTAGCAGAAACCGATGCCTATGTCTATCGAGTATATGTCAGTGACAGAGATATGGACAATCGTTATTATAATTACAACTATTTGACGGACAGTACCATTACCAATATTCCGATGAGGATTTATGGAAGTAATGATAGACACTTTTACGTGAACAGTATGTTGCTGACCGCGCGCTCTTCGGGAACTTATCGGGTGCGCGCATTTATTCCGGATAATCTGGATGGAGATTATATTAATAAAGCTTGGATGGAATTTTATCTTACGATTCCGGAAAAATCGGGACAATCTACTTGCCAGAGTTCGGGACAAGACGGCGCTTATAAAGCAACTTGGGACGGTTGCGGTGAAAATTATGTTCAGCAGACGCTTGAATTTTTGCCGATCGAGGAACAATATGGATTCGTCTCTAATTATTCCAACCAATGGTTGACTTATGAGTTCAGTTCCACAAACTCAACCATTCCTACGGCTATCAACATCACCGAACTTTATTGTGATTGGCAAATTTTGGCTGAAGGTTACAGTTCGAGCGGAGCGGGT
>JAKPPP010000401.1 GCA_029547265.1 Bacteroidota bacterium | reverse complement strand
CACAACCTCCAAAACTAAATGAAAATAACTTCCTTTAGATCCTGTTTTATTGCATTTTTCATTCTGATATCCACTGCGTTAGATGCGCAAGTGACCTTGTATCGTGATACATTGGTAAAAGTGATAGTTGCAGGAAATGAGTTGAATAACGGATGGTCGTGCGGATTAAACAGTCCCGTTTTTGCATCAATCGACTTAAACGGAGACGGTAAAAATGACTTTTTGGTTTTTGATGCGCAGACTTATCGTTTGAATGCATTTGAGAATGTTGGAACGATGACTGTTCCGAATTATAAATATGCTCCTGAGTATTTAAGTGTTTGTCCTGATGGTTTACAAGGATGGATTCGAACTTATGACTACGACAACGATGGAGATATGGATTTGTTTAGTTATAACAACGGAGGAATTCGAGTAGATAGAAATGATATTAATGCAGGCAACGGATTACATTTTACAAACGTGTCGATGCAGTTGCCTTCAAATTATTTTGGATTTCAAACAAACCTATATTCGACGCGTGTAGATGCACCAGCATTAGTCGATATCGACAACGATGGCGATATGGACGTCATGGGATTTTCGATTAGCGGAAGTTGGATTGAATTAAATAAGAACATGGCAATGGATTCGTTAGGAAATGCGAATCAATTTTTGTTTTATAATGTGCCGGGTTGTTGGGGATATTTTTATAAAGAAGCATCAAAAAATAACGCAGTACTTCCTGTAAATGCAACATGTCCTTTGTTGCCCGCGCATCCTTTCAGATTAAGTGAAGAAAATCAGATTATGGATTCAGGGTCGTCGATATGGGCAATAGATTTAGATGGTGATGGAGATAAAGATTTCTTATGTGGTGATAAAGTAGGAAGAAATTTATTGGAAGTACAAAACTGTGGGAATATTGATTCAGCATATGCCTGTGGGCAAGATACTTTATTTCCGTCGTACAATACACCGGCATCTATGAGAGATATTGCAGCGCCGCAATGTTTAGATGTAGATAACGATGGTGTTGTTGATTTACTAGTGACAAATTACAATAATAACGGTGAAGATTATAATAATGTT
>JAKPPP010000363.1 GCA_029547265.1 Bacteroidota bacterium | reverse complement strand
ATTCATTTTCCTCTCACTTTTACATTAAAATTGGACTAACCCAGTGATATACATTCATTAAATCTATCATCAATACTAGTTTTAATTCTCTAAACACTAATCGGATGGTAAACTTTTTGAGAAAGATTCTTTTCATAAATTTCAATCATTACTCGAATAAGATCAAAGTGTATTCCTTTCCAGCTTTAGTATTAAAATCATACAGATGACTTTTGCGAAGTTCAACTGGAATAATATTCGCATCAGGAGAAATCAAAGGTTCCTTTACTTGAGATAGAGCGTAATATGGGTTGGGATTTTCCCCTATTGCTTCTTCAAGTTTAAAATTGCCCACAGGAATAAGCTTATCGTAGCTTCTTATTCTACAATTGCCGTCTAAGTTTGATTTTATAGTTAACGTTGAAACTTTACCATCTTGCCATTCTAATCTCACAATTTCAAATCCTCCGCGTAAACGAATACCGGTAATACTTCCGCTTTTCCAAATATTAGGTAATGCCGGCAATGGAAAGATAAAACCATCCTGACTTTGTACAAGCATTTCTCCAACGCCCGCCGTAAAGCCAAAATTTCCATCAATTTGAAAAGGTGGATGAGCGTCGAATAGATTGGGATATGTACCACCCTTTTGGCTTCCATCGGGTTGGATTGATGGAGATAATTGATTGGTAATCAGTTTCAAAGCATGATCGCCATCAAGGAGGCGAGCCCACAAGTTCACTTTCCACCCCATTGACCAACCGGTAGATTCATCGCCGCGGGCTAATAAAGAAGTTTTGGCGGCTGAAAATAATTCCGGTGTACGATAAGGTGAAATCTGATTACTCGGATATAAACCGTAAAGATGCGAAACATGCCTGTGATGATCATTAGGATCGTCCCAGTCGTACATCCATTCCTGCAACTGTCCCCATCGCCCAATCTGCATTGGCGGCAAATGATGCAAAGTTTCCTTTATTTGCATGACAAGTTCTTTATCAGTATCGAGAATTTCCGCCGTCTTAATTGTTTTAGTAAATAGGTCAAAAAGGAGCTGATTGTCCATAGTTGTCCCAGCTGTAATTGAAAATTCCGGATGACAGGAAGGCGCATTTTCCGGAGAAACCGATGGACAGACTACCAACCATTTGTATCGGGGTTCTTCGACTAAAAAGTCAAGATAAAATTCAACCGCGCTTCTCATTGCTGGATATACAGATTTAAGATATTCTCGATCGCCGCTATATTCATATTTTTCAAATAAATGTTGACAAAGCCAAGCACTGCCCATTGGCCACATTCCCCAAAAAGCACCATCTACCGGTCCGCAAATACGCCAAATATCTGTGTTATGATGCAGTACCCAGCCCTTGGCGCCGTACATACTTTCCGCAGTTTGTCTGCCTGTTTCAGAGAGTTCTTTTATCATCTGAACTAGCGGCTCATTCATTTCGCTTAAATTAGTTGGTTCAGAAGGCCAATAGTTCATCTCCGTGTTTATATTCACTGTATATTTACTATCCCAGGGCGGGTAAAGCTGATTGTTCCAAATGCCTTGAAGATTAGCAGGCTGTGTACCAGGGCGTGATGAAGAAATCAGCAAGTAACGACCAAACTGAAAACACAATGCAACCAATTGCGGGTCGTTACTTTTGGCAAATTGTTCAATCCGAATATCGGTCGGATTTTTTATAGAATCGGTTACTCCGAGATCAATATTAACTCTATTAAAATAGCGCTGATAATCAGCAATATGATTTTGTAACGCTTGCTTATAATTTTTTCTCAAGGCGTTTCGAAGATACGACTGTGCTTTCTCGCCAGCATTTTCGCTAATATCGCT
>JAKPPP010000360.1 GCA_029547265.1 Bacteroidota bacterium | reverse complement strand
TTTCTCCAAATAGGTACTTGCATCGTCGTATTTTCTTGCATTCAAAAGCTGTTTGAATCTTTCGTAGTAAAAATACACCAAATAGGAGAGCCAATAGTTATCTTTTTCCAAGGAATATTGTTCTTCTAAACCTCGCAGTATAACATCCAAAGGAATGTTATTTTGGTCCGTGATCAACACTAAATCTTCCGCAAGTATCGGTAGTTTTAACGGTAGATTCAGCCTTTTTGCCACTTCTGGTTTCAGTGGAAGGTATACAATTGCTTTTATCTTGTTCACCTCCGGTTTTTTTCATTACAGTATTACGTTATTACACTATTTCAGGATTTATTGATGTCTATCCAAGGTGCCCCAACTTCCTGCCAGCAATGATGTGGAAGTGGATGTGATCTACCTCTTGACCTGCATCTCTGCCATTGTTTTGAACGATTCTGTAACTCTCTATACCTTCTTCCTTTGTTATCTTCTTGACGATCTCAAATAATCTCCACATATTCTTTGAATCTTCGATACTCAAGTCTCCAACAGTGGGTACGTGTTTCTTGTAGATAGCAAGTAAGTGCACCGGTGCAACTGGATTTATATCTTTTATAACTATGAAATCTTCGTCTTCGTAGACCTTCTGCGATGGAATTTGACCATCTATTATCTTGCAAAATACACAATTTGTAGCTTCTGACATGTAAATCACCCCTTTATTATTTACTATTGCGTCGCTAAAGTATAAAGTCAATGTATTATGCTAAAATATCATTTTTCTATCTTTGATACCTGTGAGCTCAAGGTGTAGTACTTCGAATTGACCGATTTCAACTTTCCTATACTCGATTTAAATGTATAGAGCACGGAGTAGTCTTCAACGGAAACGGATGAAATATGTGAATCTTTGATCTTTGCAACTGTACCTCTCGTAGTGCCGAAGTTGCTAATCGTCGATGAAACAAAATTGATTTCTGAAAAATCGGATGCCGTTGCATCGATTAGGTCTGAGCTGTATGTAATGACTTTTGACATGATGCTTGCATTGAATTTCGTTGCATTAACGTTGTTGATAATTACCTGCCTACAATTCTGAATATCGAGATTTTCGATCTGTGAGTCTATGATGTAAGCAGCGTATGCAGACGAGATCTTTACGTTCTTGGCATGTGTATTCCTGATAACAACAAAATTCGTCTGCGCAACATTTACATCGTCGACTTTTGCACCATTCAAAAATACCAATGCACCACCGTTGCCGTTTACGTCTGTTTCTATGGCGTTTCCTTCCAGATAAGCAATCCCTTTTTCCGAAACGGTTATTGAACCTGGGCCAAATATGTTGACTGGTCCAGTTGAAAAGAAAATACCTTTAACATTTAAGTCAGAATTAAGTGCGTTGATCACAGTTACACCATCTTCAAGAATGAGTGCATTGCTTGAAGGCAGTAGTACCTTTCCCATGATTCTGTATGGCGATTTGGAAGAAAGTAAGAATTTCTTACCAGATATGTTGTTTATAGGTGTTTGGGAATCTAAGATATCAACCTTTTCTAACAATGGTGGAACACACAACACATCTGAGACGTTTCCGAATGTGTCAGATAAGATTGCGATTTGTGGCAACTCCGGTAATTTTATCTCTGTACCTGTACCGATACTTTTCATATTACGATTTATTGGGTTGTAAAAAGTTGCCGTACTAGATAGTACGGCAACTTTTTACAACCCAATAAATCGTAATATGAAAAGTATCGGTACAGGTACAGAGATAAAATTACCG
>JAKPPP010000353.1 GCA_029547265.1 Bacteroidota bacterium | reverse complement strand
TTTCTAAATAATTTCCTAAACAAAAACGGTTATGACTCTTTACTGCGGATGATATATGGGGGTGTCGCTAAAACTGCACCCCCTCCGTCATCGCGCCGGCCCTAAAAAAATCTCCGGAGGGTATTTTTTGAGTATCATTCTATACTTTTTATAGCTTTTAACAGAGCTCATAGGGTTTAACAATTTATATTATCTTTTTTTCCCCTCCTTTCAAAAGATTTTAGGTTAGCCTTATGGGCTCTGTTAAGTGCTATCGAAGTATGAATGAACTCAGTAAATTCCAAGCAAAACATAATAATAATTTAGTAAATATTAAACGAGAGGAGGCAGTAAGGATGAAGAAAGCTAAGGTTGTAACCTCTTCCGAATCTTCGAGAAAGATGAGACCGGCTTTATCTCCAGAAGTCAGAGAGAATCAGTTAGTGTCCTTGGCTGTGGATCTTGCTGAAAAACAGTTGCGAGACGGCACTGCTTCTTCTCAGGTCATCACTCATTATTTAAAGCTTGGATCAACTAAAGAAAGAATAGAAAAAGAAATTCTCGAAAAACAAAAAGAGTTGATTGAAGCAAAAACACAATCGTTACAGTCGGCGCAAAGAATTGAAGAACTTTATAAGAATGCTCTTGACGCTATGAGAAATTATAGTGGGCAAGGTGATCCGGATGACTATTAAGACATATTCGGAATTAATTAAATTTCCTACTTTTGAAGAGCGTTATCGATATTTAAAGTTAAACGGAAAAGTAGGAGAAGCAACTTTTGGTTTTCAAAGATGGGTGAATCAGGAATTTTATCATTCAGATGATTGGTTAAGATTTAGGGATAAGATAATCGTTCGAGATAATGGATGTGATTTGGCTGTAGACGGTTTTAATATTTATGGACCAATTATTATTCATCATATCAACCCGATTACTTACGATGATTTAATAAATAGAAGTTCTTCTGTCTTTGATCCAGAGAATGTAATTTCAACAAAGCTTTCAACACATAATGCAATCCATTATGGCGACGAAAGTTTATTAATTCTAGCACCGATAGAACGAACTAAAAACGATACATGTCCATGGAGACATAAATAAAAAGGAGGAAAACAATAAATGTATCATGATAATCTTCTTAAAGATGACTATCGAATCGAGGAACACGAAGATGTGAAAATGGGTTTTGTTACAAATTGCAAAAAGTTAAACGTTCGAGAGGAACCCAAAAAAGATTCCGCTATTGTTTGCGAAGTTGATTATCAAACGGAACTCATGATTGACGAAAATGAATCAACGGAAGAATTCTATAAAGTTTTTACAGCTGCCGGAATTGAAGGATTCTGTATGAAAAATTTTATTACAATTCAGAAGTAAAGGAGAAACGCCATGGAGAGTATACTAACATCAATTAAAAAAATGCTTGGAATTGCGGAAGAGTATACACACTTCGATGCGGACCTTATTATGCACATCAATTCTGTATTTGCAATCCTAACCCAAATTGGTGTTGGTCCCTCCGAAGGTTTCTCGATCGAAGATGATACCGATGTATGGACTGACTTTATTCAGGATAATAAAAGGTTGGAAAGTGTAAAGTCTTATACATACATGAAGGTTAAATTGTTATTCGATCCTCCTCTTAGCTCTTCCGTAATCGAATCTATGAACCGAATTATTTCAGAGCTTGAATGGAGGATTCAAGTCGCGGCCGACCCAGTAGAAAACATAATTTAAGGAGAAGGTGTTGAATGAAAAGATATCTTCTATATTTAGGCAGATGGCAGCTATCTAGTCCAATATTGGCTGCGTGTTTAATATTTTTACCGTTTAATCCTTTTATAAACACAATCGTTGCAAATTTTATAGGTGGTGCAACGTTTTACTGGGTAGATAGAATAATATTTAAAAACACGGATAGAACTTGTTTAAAAAAAGGAGGTTGACAAACTTGAACTATTATTTAACCCATTATGGTATTCTCGGAATGAAATGGGGTGTTCGAAGAATTCCTGAACAGCTCGCGAGAGCTAGAAGACGTTCTATGACTGATAAGTCGCATGAAGATTACAAGAAGGCCCACACACCAAAGCGTATTAAATCTATGAGTGACGCCGAGCTTCGTAATCGACTAAATCGTCTTCAAATGGAACGACAGTATTCTCAATTATCCGAAAGCAGTATTAATAAAGGTAAAGAATATGCGCAAAAAGTTTTCAAAGCTGGTACTACCGTAGCGGCTGTTACTACTACTGTTCTTACTATTTATAATAACGTTGATAAAATTAAGGCCATTCTTGAAAAAAAAGGATAAGGAGAATTAATTATGGCATTATCAAACACTGCCGTTCCAAAGTATTACGGCATGTTTAGAGATGCCGTAATTCGAGGAGAAATTCCAGTATGTAAAGAAGTTTCAATGGAGATGAACCGTATAGATGATCTCATAGCGAATCCTGGCATATATTATGATGATCAGGCAGTTGAAGGTTGGATTCGATATTGCGAAAATGAATTGACATTAACAGATGGTTCTGATCTTAAATTGCTTGACAGTTTTAAACTATGGGGAGAACAGGTATTTGGATGGTATTATTTTGTAGAGAGAAGTGTATATGAGCCGAATCCCGATGGACACGGAGGTCGTTACGTTAAAAAGACGATAAAGAAAAGATTGATTAATAAACAATATCTTATCGTCGGAAGAGGCGCGGCTAAATCTTTATATGACTCTTGTATGCAATCATATTTCCTCAATGTCGATACAACTACTACTCATCAGATTACGACAGCTCCAACTATGAAACTTGCCGAAGAGGTAATGTCTCCTATACGAACAGCTATTACGCGGTCTAGAGGACCGCTTTTTAAATTTCTAACTGAAGGTTCTTTACAAAACACAACCGGTTTAAAAGCCAATCGTGTAAAATTGACCTCTACAAAGAAAGGAATTGAGAATTTTTTAACCGGTTCGTTGATTGAGATTCGTCCGATGTCTATTAATAAGCTTCAAGGACTTAGATGTAAAATTGCAACAGTAGACGAATGGCTTTCAGGAGATATACGAGAAGACGTTGTCGGTGCAATCGAGCAGGGTGCTTCTAAAGTTGATGATTATCTAATCATTGCGACTAGTTCAGAGGGTACGGTTCGTAATGGTAGCGGAGACACAATCAAAATGGAGTTGATGGACATTCTCAAAGGAGACTACATCAATCCACATGTTTCTATTTGGTGGTATAAACTCGATTCG
>JAKPPP010000235.1 GCA_029547265.1 Bacteroidota bacterium | reverse complement strand
GTTACGCGCGAATGCGGTAGTCTTGGCATCAAAGTGCTGACTCTATATACCTTCTCGGTGGAGAACTGGTCACGCCCCAAATCGGAAGTTTCTGCCCTTATGACCTTGCTGTTGCACACAATCCGTAATGAAATAGATGAATTGCATAAAAATAACGTGCGTCTGACTTTAATTGGGCACCTTACGGATTTGCCGGATGATCCGTTGAAAGGGTTGATGGAAGGAGTCGAAAAGACCAGTCAAAATACCGGACTGAACCTGAATCTGGCATTGAGTTACGGTGGGCGGGTAGAAATATTAGATGCCACCCGTGCCATTGCTAAAGATGTGCTGGAAGGGCGAATCGACCTTGATGATATTGATGAGAAGCTATTTTCCGATTATTTATATACACGCGGTATGCCCGATCCTGACTTATTGATCAGAACGAGTGGAGAACTGCGCATTAGTAATTTTTTACTCTGGCAAATGGCTTATACCGAGATATATGTTACGGAGACTTTATGGCCTGATTTCCGTTATAAAGAACTACTTTTGGCGATCCGTGAGTATCAGAAGCGGGAGCGTCGTTTTGGAAAAACCAGTGAACAAATTACCAGTCCTTCAGAAAGTTGAGTATGATAAAATATACGCCGATTAGTTTGTTTCTATTGATATTAATGCCGTTCTCGCTTATAATGGCTCAGGAAGAAACTGGAATAATGATCCTCGGGCTGGCGGTGCAGGGCCATAAGACCATTTCGGAATCCAGCATCAAAATTCAGTCCGGTTTAGTTGAAGGCCGAAGAGTTACTCAAGAAGATATTACTCAGGCTATTCAACGACTTTGGAAACTCAAAATGTTTTCCGATATTCAAATTTTGCTCGACAAGGAAACGAGTGAGGGAGTATTTCTGATAATAAAAGTGGAAGAATATCCGCGTTTGGAGAAATTCGAGGTCAAGGGTAATAAGAAAATCAAGAAGAGTAAGATAGAAGAAGAACTTAACCTGGTTCCGGGAAGGGTCTTATCGGCTAACTTGATCGCAGAAGTCAAGCGCAAAGTGAAGGCTCTTTATACTAAGGAAGGTTACCTCCTAGCTCAAGTTGATGTTGAAATTGCCGATGGTACTAAGGAGAACAGTAAAAACTTGATACTCAAGATTCAGGAAGGGAAAAAAGTTCGGATTGATGAAATCAACTTTGTCGGCAATGAAAACTTTTCGGATAGTCGTTTACGTCGGGTAATGAAAGATACTCATGAACGCAATCTATTTATTTTGCGCACTGGGGAATTCGATGAGGCTAAATATATCGAGGATAAAGAAAAATTGCGCGCTTTTTATCGTAAAGAAGGTTTCCGGGATTTTAAAATCATTTCAGATTCGATTTTTTATACTCCGAATAAGGAGCGTATGTTGATAACAATCAATCTTTATGAAGGACCACGTTATAAATATCGCAATATAAATTTTAGCGGCAATACGGTATTCACCACTGAGCAGCTCCAAATGATACTCGGCATTAAACCGGGTGATTATTATAATGAGGAATTATTGCAGAAAGCACTTTATGATCGCCTCAATGGAGCATATATGGATCGCGGTTATTTATTCTGCCAAATAATACCGCTGGAGGTTCCGCTTGCAGAGAATGAAATTGACCTTACCATTGAGATAACCGAAAATTCGATCGTATCAATTGACCAAATTAATATCAATGGGAATACTAAAACCAATGAAAATGTTATTCGGCGCGAATTAAGAATGTTTCCGGGCGATATTTTTAGTCGCGATGCCTTAATGCGCAGTCAAAATGAAATTTATATGCTTAATTATTTTGCGAACGTTACTCCGGATGTAGTACCGGTTAGTGAAAACGCAGTAGATGTTGAGTTGACTGTGGAGGAGAAATCCACCGATCAAGCTAATTTATCTTTCAGTATAAGTCAGGTTTATGGTCTCGTGGGTGGAGGCGGATTTCAATTCAACAATTTTCGTGGACGCGGTCAACAGTTGGCAATCAGTTATCAGCAAGGAACAAGCTACTCCGTCTATAGTACGTCGGTTACGCCGTATAAAGCTCTATCCCTTAGTTTCGCTGACCCCTGGATTTTCGATTCACCCAATTTAGTCGGTGCTAGTGTTTCCTATTCGGAAAGAGGAAGTGGTAGTAGTTACTATTATCCGTATAATTTGACGATTTACGGAGGGTCTCTACGCTGGGGGAGACGTTTACGCTGGCCTGATAATTATTTCCGGATTAGCTGGTCGTACGGGGCTTATAAAAAGAGCTATACTGACATTGGCAGTGCGTACTTAGAAGAAGTGCTGGAAGGTAAAGATCGAACGACGAGCATCGGACTTACTCAGGTAATAAGTCGTGACAGTCGTGATCGCCCAGAATTTCCAACGACTGGTTCTGTTTTCAGCTGGGTAACAAACCTGACCGGTGGTTTGTTAGGTGGAACTGAGCATTTCGCCAAAAATACTTTTACCTTGGATTACTACCTACCGACAATTTGGAAACTGGTACTGTATAATCATGTTGAATTTGGAGTTATCAATAAATTAAAGAAAGGTACCGCTGTGCCACC